>CAIRBP010000099.1 GCA_903876885.1 uncultured Burkholderiales bacterium
ACATCTATAAATCATAGCTAACCTAATAACCGCTGACCTAATAACCGCTGACCTAATACCCGCTGGCCTAATACCCGCTGGCCTAATACCCGCTAGCCTAATGGTAATAGGCACTTTAAATTATTAGTGCAGACTAAACTGACGACGATTCACGATTGACTTTCCAATATAAGGCTCAGTGTTAAAGCCTATTTAATTTCGATCTCTTAAGCTATTACGGAGAATATGAATCAAAGTTGACATTCCTCATCTTTTAATTTCGATGGTGAAGCGCTAATTGCTAATCGCAATTTTAAAAATGTATATGATCGAATCAGTTCATTTTTAGTAATTTCAAGTTAGGAAAACTGATGATTAGAGCGCCCATTTGATTCAATTTAAAAATCTCAGTTTAAAAGCTCTTAGTCTATCTGGATCAGTCTTAGCAAGCGCTAATTTTTGGGGATGGACAATGAAGGAGTGGTTGATAGTGATTCTGATTGGAGGAGTAATTGCGCGAATCTTAATTTATTTCTTAAATAAACCTAATTTCTCCACCATAGGCCTTAGAGATATTAGCGAAATGGACACGCTATTTAACTCTATGGAATCCTTTGACCCTTTGTCATACATCGATACTAGTCGCGGTGTATTTGTTGGGCTACAAAGCCCTCAAAGCGTAGATCCAAAAAATTCAAGACAAAATTTAGTAACTCCGCTTTATGTGCCTTGGCTACTCTTTAGAGAAACTCATGCACAGATTCTAGGATCGACGGGTAGCGGCAAAGGTATTGCACTCGGTGTCTTGGGCTATCAATTTGCATTGAATAAAGAGTCTCTAATCGTTTTCGATCCTAAGGGTGACGCTAGACTTCCGTTGGTATTGACTCAAGGCGCCTTAAAAAGCGGTGTGGAATTTATTTATCTGGACTTGCAAGCGCATTCGAAGGCGCAGTTTAATTTGTTGGAGGGTGCAAACGAATTTGAAATAGAAGAACTCTTGGTTGGAGGCTTAGGACTGCAACCCTCTAGTGGTGACGGTAATTACTACCGCGGTATAGATCAAGATGCAGCTGAGCAGGTCTCCAAATTAGCGATTCAAGACGCTCTAACCTCACCCGTGACTCTGCCGCGCTTGCTTGAGATCTCCCAGTTTCATAAACAACTCTGCAAGGCTGATAACTTCGTTCGTCGTCTGCGTCAAGTGTGTGAGCTTAGAGTGATACAAACCGATCACAGTATTGGGTTACTCGAGCATATAGGCAAGGGCAGTGTGATATACATCCGGGGCAGTACAGATAATCACAGGGTCAAAATGCTTCAAACAATGCTTTTGATTCGAATACTTCAAATCATTAAGTCTAGATCTTTGGTGAGGAATAGCCAGACTCCGCTTGTTCTAAAGCCTGTATGTCTGGTCCTAGATGAATTTAAACACCTACTCTCGCCCGTTGCTCTTGATATGTTAGGAGTGGTTCGCGAACTTGGTTGTCACGCTTTGTTAGCACATCAGTCATTAGCCGATTTAGCGGGTTGTCCAGGACTAGACAGACGCGATGTCGAGCCTGTAGTCGTTGATAACGCCACTTTGAAATTAATATTTCGAATTGGAGATGATCAAGCTGCGCGGGGTTTTGCAAATAAATCTGGGCAAGAGAGAACTTACAAAGAGAGCATTAGACCCGTTCCTGGCTCTCTTGCTGGGGAGGCTAAGAGTTGGAGTGAGGCACAACACAGCAGAATGAGTGCAGATCTTTTTCTACATTTGCATCGACCAAGCGAAGCCCCAAAACCTTTTACCGCAGGGGTGCTGTTTGGCCTTGGATTGGCGAAGCTTTTTAGTCTTTCTCCAATAATGGTAGGAGGTGCTTTAGCTCCCCCTGTAGAGGCACCATCAAGCTCAAGATCTGCGCTAATAGATATAGAGGATTTAATTTGAATTATTCGACGACTCAAATCCTCCTTATCAAGCCCACACGCTGCGAGATGGAGTCTTTAATACTCCAGTTTTTAGCAGTGGAGTCTTGGAGTAGTCAACACAATTTGTGCGAACTTTTACAGATAAACAAGCGGAATTTGTTGAGCGTTTTAAAACCTATGCTTAATAAAAGAACCCTGAAAGCAATATTACAGGGTGTCATGGGTGGAGAGGTTCAGCTTTACGGCATTACGCGTTTAGGGTACAAAAGCCTTTCCAATGAATATGGAGTTTTCTGCGAGGATTTAGATTTAAATCCGAATTTACTTACCCCTCGTATTTCACCAACTTTTATTCCGCACCGACTTGATATCCAAATGTTAAGAATTCGGGCTGAGAGGGCAGGGTGGAGTAACTGGATAAATGCTGATACTGGACAGTTGATCAACATAAATAAACAAAATAAGCCTCAGTTAGGACAAGCTAATTTGGTGAGCGAACACCGTCCCGACGCTTGGTGCACAAATACGTTAGGTGAAAGATTTTGTATTGAATGCGAACGGACTATGAAGTCTAAATCAAGATATACGGATATTTTGTGTAACTATTTGTTAGCGCTCAAAAGGGGTGATTTTGACGGGGTGATCTGGGTATGTCCAGATTTAGACCTTCGCAATAAATTAGCAAATTTGATCACCTCAATCACTCATGTTCGTATTGGACTGTTGAGCGTGCTGGTGCCCCGTAACCGGTTTGAGAGGCTAATATTCATGACTTTTGATGAATGGGTTAGATAGACCGTAGATCCATTGACCCATTAACCATTGATCAATTAAGTATTGATCAATTAACTATTAATCAATTAACTATTGGCCCTAAGCTACTTAGAACCCAACCGGTGGCCTTCTTCCAGCTGCTAATGACTTTGTTAAAACACGCTTTTTTGCTCCAAGCGTATAGCCTTCAGCCAAACCCTCTGCAACACCCCCAACGATCTTAATTAGCATCAGTCCAATCACAATAGGAAAGAAGACCACAGCAGCAAAATATAACATTACGTTCTCAAAGGTCGTATTTTTAGAGATATCAGAAAGATTCATTGGAATTCACCTTGTATGGGGTAGAACATAAATCTACGTATCTAATAGATCGGCACGAAGTCTCTATTCTTGAGTAATTACGGTAAAGCTATTTGGGCTAGTAATTTGCAAGTAAATCTCATCTTAGTGTCAAAATTCCCTACACATTGCCCTATTGAAGTTAAACGATCAGCTACTAACAATCAATTATCAGCTACTGGTAGATCGAAAATTAACATTTTTTGATCCTTACTAACTCAGCCCCCCTAGCAAGCCCTTTTAGACTGGGGGTAGCTGTTCCGGCGCCTCCGCCGCCTTAGTTTGGGCACGCAATATGCTTTATTCAGGTGATTTCCTTAAAAGTAATACTTTTTAATTGCTTGATGTGGTGATGCCGACGATTGCCATGCAGATCAATTTTGGAGACCGAGATTTAGTTGAATGCTGCGATTAATTCGCACGTAACCTTTTTGGTTCATTGTTAATGACTGTTTCATCTTTTAATTCGTTAAGTAGCGCGCAGGTTCAAAGCCTTAGTAGCGTAGCTATACAAGCTCTGGGTTCACAGTCGATCCAGGGCTTGAGTACGTCTTTTACAGCAGCCCTAAGTACCGCCCAGATTCAATTACTAACCACTAATCAGATACAGGGGTTGAATAGTGCTCAACTCTCGAGTTTTGCTACACCCCAGATCGCCGCACTTACTACAACTGATTTGCAAGCACTCACTACGCTGCAACTGTCTTATTTCAACACGTCAGAGATTTCTTCTCTTACTTCCTCTCAAGTCGCCTCGCTGCAGACAAATCAAGTGTTAGGGCTTACTACAAACTTAATTGACGCCCTGAGTACGTCACAGTTTACGCAGTTAAACACGAGCGACATACTAAGCTTGAGTACATTGCAACTGGCAAATCTTACGACAACGCTCGTAGCCTCTATATCCACTACTCAGACCGGTACATTAAGTTCCAGACAAATAGCCTCACTTACAACGAGCGTAGTTTCGCAGCTCTCTACATCAGTCTTGAATGTCCTGAATTCAACTCAGATTGCGGGGTTGAGTACCGTACTGATACCCAGTCTTACGACGGCTCAGGTCGCGTCAATAAATACTGCCTCGCTCAGCCAACTCAGTAGTTTGCAGTTAAATGCACTCAGCACAAGCGATGTGCTGGGCATGGGCACAGCGCAGATCGCTGCGCTGCAAACTAACCAAATAGCAGGG
>CAIRBP010000100.1 GCA_903876885.1 uncultured Burkholderiales bacterium
AGTTGGGAATGCCTTGTCACGCGACTTTACCGTCGCTACCAAGCGTTTTACAGAGTCCTATGTCTTGGGGGACATTGTTGCACAGACCCTTCAAAATAAGACTAACTTGAAGGTCAGTACCAAACAGGGTATGGGGTCAACTGGAATTGTTTTTAATGCTCTTTTGAGCGGCGAAGTTGACGTCTATCCAGAGTACTGGGGTACGCTTACTCAGGAGATTTTGAAATCAAATGAAGATATTGCGATTGATCAAGTTAATGCTCTGTTGTTACCTAAAGGTCTTAGGGCTGGAGTATTACTCGGGTTCAACAACACCTATGCTTTAGCAATAAGGCGAGAGTTGTCCGAGAGCATGCAAATCAGAAAAATATCAGACCTAAAACATTATCCAAAACTTCGTTTAGGACTCTCACAAGAATTTCTTGCTCGAGCTGACGGGTGGCCTGGTTTGTCCAAGCGATACGGTCTGGTAGATTTCAGGCCAACTGGGCTTGACCATGGACTTGGCTACTCTTCAATTGCTAAATCTGAGTTGGATTTAATCGATGCATACAGCACTGACTCTCGTCTGACAGAGGGGGGCTTAGTGCTTTTAGAGGATGATCTTCACTTCTTCAAATCCTATCAGGCACTGTTACTGATGAGAAATGAGGCTGTACCCGTGGGGGGCGAGATTGATCGGGCTTTGAAATCTTTGGAAGGTGTTCTATCCGAGAGTAGGATGCAACAACTCAATGCCCGTATTGAGCTCAACCATGAGTCGGTGGAGGCAGTTGCCCAGAGCTTTCTGAAAGAATTGTCGAATACAGATTCATCGAATACGGATTCATCGAGCACAGATTCAAAAGCTAAAAATCTAGCGAAGGACCTAAATTCAGCAGTAACCGAGCCAAATTGGCAGCGTGATCTAAGGCAATTTGGTTTGTTCTTTATAGGAAGTGACTTCCTCAGACTCACAACGGAGCAGGTGGCGTTGGTGTTTACTTCTCTGTTTTTCGCTGTGCTTTTCGGTATTCCGATTGGAATCTTTATCTATAAACGACCGGTAGCGGGGTATCCGATTCGGGCAGTCATGGGGGCTATTCAGACTATACCGGCCTTAGCGCTGCTGAGTTTTTTAATCTTGATTGTTCACAGTATTGGATTTTGGCCAGCCTTTCTTGCTCTTTGGTTATACGCTTTGTTACCTATTATTGAGTCGACACAGTCTGGACTAAATCTAGTTGATTCCTCAGTCAAAGAGGCCTCTGCGGCATTAGGGACCGGTTTTTGGAGGCAATTGATAAAAATTGAATTACCGCTTAGCAGTCCCGTGTTATTCGGCGGTATTCAAGTAGCCGCTGTATGGACTACGGGTACAGCAACAATAGCGGCGTTTGTTGGTGCAGGAGGCTACGGCGAGAGGATTGCGCAGGGTCTCTCGACCAACAACACCGAACTGATGTTAGAGGGAGCGGTTCCCTCAGCAGTGTTTGCCCTGGTTATTCAGTGGTTAATTGGGAAAATAGCAGGATACTTTAAAGTAAAAGAATAAACTTTTCAACTTATGTGAAATTTAACTACTCTGGCTTAAAACCCGCGTTCTTAAGAAGTTCAGCGTTAGTAGAGAAATATTTGAGAGAATATTTTTTAAATTCTTCTGTTGATTCAACAATAGGTTCAATTCCAATTTGCTCGAAAGCCCCAGACTTAGTTAATTGTCGAATTGCTTCGTTTGTGAGTGTATTTAAAACTTTAACTCTATCGTCTGGCGTATTTTTTGGTGCCCAAATGCCGTACCAAGATTCTGCAACAAATTTAGGATAACCACTTTCAATAGCAGTGGGGACACTAGGCATTAGAGAACTACGCTTTGAGGAAGTTACTATGATCGGCTTTACTTTACCGGACTTAGCCAAAGACTGTAGAGAGATAATCGAATCTATTAAGATTTGACTATGTCCTCCAGCAACATCTGTCAATGCAGGAGCAGTGCCTTTGTAGGTAGACATTGTTAAATTTAAATTTCCTTCTCTAGCGAACATGAGCGTCCCCAGGTGACTGGCAGCTCCCAAGGCCGGTAGCCCCGCTGTCCAAGCATCTGGGTTTTGCTTTGCAGCTTCCATGACTTCTTTTAATTTTGTTTGAGGTAGATTGGGCGAAATCACCATCAGTAGGGGAGCTTCGCCCACTCTTGCGACGAACGTAAAATCATTGATTGGGTCGTAAGGCGGATTAGCAATAACTAGTTTTGTGAGTACTTGAGTAGAGGCTGAAAAAAGTAAAGTTTGTCCGTCGGGTTGTGCAACTTGAACGTATTTGGCTCCAATGGTTCCGCTGGCACCGGGTCTGTTCTCAACAAGCACTGTTGTATTTAAATCGCTTTGTAGTTGTTTCGCAATTAAGCGAGCGGCGTTATCTACGCCGCCTCCAGCAGCAAAAGGAACAATTAATTTGATGGGTCCATCCGGAAATTTCCCCTGTGCAAAGGGGGAGGATGCATAAGCTATTAATAAAATGCATAGAAAATTTTTTAAAAATAAATTCATCTTAATTCCCAGTAAATTTGTTCGCTATAAATCTCACGCCCTATAGCCTTTACGCCAAGACGTTGAGCCACCGAAGAGGGGTGCATCTGTTGAAGGCCCGTGAAGTTTTGCATATGACTCAATTGTTTTTGTCATCCTAGGTAATAACCAATCAGTTACATCAGCGCAAATATCATCTTCGTGCTCCAATCGCTTTAATATGCCACGAATGGGTTCAACTTGCTTGGCAATTGGACCGGCAAAGAGCAAAAAACTTACTACTTCTTTTTGACCTAATCTCTCGCTCTCCGCCCATAAGTAATCAGCAATATCTAACTCAAAGTCTTCAAGCGTAACGCTCATTCCACTCATCGAGCATGAACAGCCTAATGCAATATGCTGACCCGCAAGTCTATTCCAAAGACTTGCTAAATAAGCAGCTTGCTTTTGTGAAGGCTTCATGTCAAGAAGTAAACTAAGTTGCATTGCTTCTTAGTTTGTTCGTTTCAGATAGTTTTACTTCAAAGTTTTCATCCAATACAACACCGTAAATTTTTTCGGCAGACTCCCGGCTAACGTACCCTTCGCGAACATCGTGAGCGACCGAATGAACATCACGCTTGAATGGATGACCGAACCCGCCGCCACCGCCGGATAACATTTTATATGCGTCCCCGCGCTCTAATCTCACGTTAAAGATCTTTGCGTTGGGTAAGTCGGTACTCCACTCGCCTTTGTGTCTAATGGCTATGCCGTTTCCAGCAGCCTCCCCGCCACCCTCCAATCCCCAGGGTTTGCAGTGCATGCGGTCGATACGAGTCGTTACAGAAAATGGTGATAAGGCCTGAACTATCATTTCTGCGCCTAATCCTCCCCGGTATTGTCCAGCACCTGCACTGTCTTCACGAATTTTGTAACTCTCTACTAGAACCGGGTACTTTGCCTCTAACTGCTCTGTTGGGCTGTTATGTGTATCGCCGTCATTGATACACACTGTAACTGATACTCCGTCCTCGCTTGATTTAGCTCCCCAGCCTCCACCTAGTGGACCGATACCCACAATGAATAAGCGTCCATCCTCTGGGGAAATGCCGTGGATATTTGGGAAAACCAAATCAGCGTGATGCCCAGCGATTGCTCGGTGAGGGATGGCGGGTGCAAGTGCTTTAAAAATGGTGTCAATGACTGTCATCGGAAAGGTCATCCACACGCGCATAGGGTAGGGTCTTTCAGCACTTATAACTGTTCCCATGGGCATGATGACTTTCAGGGGTCTAAAACTTCCATCGTTTACCGGGTAATCAGTTGGTGTTGTTAAGCACTTATACGCTACTTGCGCGCAAGCAATTCCAGTCGTGAATCCAGAGTTGTAAAACCCTTTGACCTGTTTACTAACATCGGACAAGTCAACCTCCATCTCATCTCCCTTAACAGTGACTTTAACGCGAATTGGTATGCGTTTACCAATCTCTAAACCGTCATCATCCATGTAGGACTCTGCAGAGTAAACACCGTCTGGAATTGATAGGGTATTTTGGCGAGCGAGGGCCTCAGATGCATCCATAATTTGCAAAATAGAGGCCTGGACATCATGATTTCCGTAACGTTGTACCAACTCTAGAAAACGTCTTTCACCAGTTGTAATGGCAGTGATTTGAGCACGTAAGTCGCCTAAGGCTCTCTCAGGCATACGCACATTCATTGCAATAATATCGACTAGATCTTGATTGACTTTTCCGGCAGTCTGATACTTTACGATTGGAATTTGTATACCTTCGGAATAAATATCCGTTGTGATCTGTCCGAGGCTACCGCCTACATCTAACCAGTGAGCCATACAACAAGTGAAGCCGATAAGCTCCCCTTCATGAAAAACAGGCATGGTAAAGGTAAAGTGATTTAAATGACTACCTGTTGTATAAGCATCGTTAGTAACTAAAATATCACCAGGATTAATATTTTCATATCCAAAATGACGAATCTTAGACTTAACAGTCTCAGACATTCCACGAATAAACATTGGCAACCCAAGACCTATTGAGACGGTGTCTCCTTCTTTTGTGAAAAGACCTACTGTAAAGTCCAACGCCTCATATATGATGAGGTTATAAGCCGTTCGCATCAAGTTATTCTTCATCTCCTCTGTTACAGCGAATAATCCGTTTCGGATTATTTCTACAATCACAGGATCTACAGCTTGTATTTTTGTACTTTGTTTTTTTGTGGCATTCATGAACGGTCGCTCCCGATTGAAATTTGAAGATTGCCATACTGATCTACCTTAACACTATCGCCTGGTTGAACAACAGTTGTTGAAGCATGTTCCTCTACTAAAGCGGGACCACTAAATTCATTTCCACTTTTAAGTAAATCACGTCGATAAATTGGCGTATCAACAAATTCACCTGCACTTCTAAAGTAGACTGCTTTATGGGTTCGTAACGATTCATTAGTAGGCAGCACATCGCCTTTTGCAACTGTGTTGGTTGGAGGTTTTTTCATACGCCCTAATACAGTGACTCTTAAGCTAACAATGTCTGCAGCCTCCTTGGGTGCAGAAGTTCCATAACGCACTTTATGCACTTCATCGAAGTGATTTTTTATACCAGCGCGATCATTACTCTTAAAGAACTCATTGGGTAGGTCAACCGTTACAGCGTGCTCTTGCCCTACATAACGCATATCGGCTGCTCGCTCAAACACTATTTCCTCGGGACGGATCTGTGATGCACTGATGGCTGCACGCCCCTCATCTTCCATTTCCTTGTAATATGCTTCGATTTCCTCAAATGACAAACTCTCTAAGCGGCGAAATACAGAGCGGACGTAGTCGTATCGTAAATCACTAAACAACATGCCGTAGGCTGAGAAATAGCCAGGTGCGTGTGGTATTAAGACTTTTCTAATGCCGATCTCGCGCGCAATTGCAGATGCATGTAATGGTCCAGCACCGCCGTATACAACCATAGTAAAGCTACCCGCATCTAAGCCGCGTTCCGTTGTTACTGCTTTTACCGCATGAGACATCTGGGTCACGGCTATTCTTAAAATTCCATCAGCAGCCTTCGTTATATCCAAGCCCAAGGGTTTCCCAATTTTCTCTTCCATGGCATTTTTAGCTCTATCTAAATAAAGAGGCATCTCTCCACCCAGAAAGTTATGCTCATCTAGTCTGCCTAAAATTAAGTTTGCATCTGTAACAGTTGGCTCAGTGCCGTTGCGACCATAACAAACCGGGCCAGGCATGCTGCCCGCTGATCGTGGTCCGACTCTTAAGGAGTTTCCAAGCTCCACCCTCGCTATCGAACCACCACCCGTGCCCACCTCAAAAATATCCATCATAGGTATTTGTATGGGTAACGCCTTTTCGTAACCGCCAATTAAGGCGCTTCCGGTGGTTAACGGACGGCCTTCACTGATAACGCCTGCTTTCGCAGTTGTCCCCCCCATATCAAATGCAATTGAGTCTGGCATCCCCAGTTGAGCGCAGATTGCCTGGGCTCCAATTACTCCTGCTGCAGGACCGGACTCGAGCATTCGCACACAGTCTCTACGGGCGTGCTCCACAGGAAATAAGCCCCCAGTAGACTGCACCGCATAAAAGTCTCCTGTAAATCCCTTGTCGGTTAAGTGTTGCTCTAACTCGCCTAGATACTCTGATACGCGAGGACCTACGTATGAGTTGGCAACTGCAGTGGAAACACGTTCAAATTCGCGGTATTCTTGTGATAATTCATGTGAAGCCGTAACGAAGGCTCCTGGGATCTCCTCCTGTAAGATGGCCTTAACTCGCTTTTCATGCTCTGGATTTCTATAAGAATGTAGGAGCAGTACCGCTACTGCCTCGACGTGCTTGGTTTTCAACTCACGAGCTAGCTCACGAACCGCATTTTCATCTAATGGTTTGTGCAAGGATCCATCTGCTCTCAAACGCTCCGATACTTCATACCTCAATGAGCGTGGAACCAGTGGTTCGTGCTTGGAAAAAAATAAGTTGTAGGCATCTGGACGATTAACGCGTCCAATTTCATAAATATCGCGAAATCCCTCTGTAATCAATAAAGCCGTTTTAGCGCCATTTCGCTCCAACAAAGTATTGATAGCAATAGTGGAGCCATGCAAAAATAAATTACCATTGCTCAAGTCAATGCCTGCGCCGTCCACAGTATTTTGGATGCCGCTTACCAACTCACCGTGTGTAGATAACGCCTTCCCAAAAGAGATTGCACCTGTTGATTCGTCAAAACACGCTAGATCAGTAAATGTGCCGCCTATATCAACAGCGATTCGAAGTGAGTTCTTTGCTTTTATCATTATCAATTCCTTTAAACCTTTTGGGCATTAGCTACAACATTTCTCAAAGTGCCCAGTCCCGTAATCTCAACTTCAATGACATCCCCTGACTTCATATAAACTTGCGGTTCACGCCTGTCTCCCACACCACCAGGTGTCCCCGTTGCAATAATGTCACCAGGGGATAAGCTAGTAAAACTGGAAATATATTCAATAATGACTGGCAAGGTAAATATCAAGTCCGCAACTAAGGCATGCTGCATAACTTCCCCATTCAGGCGCGACTCTAGGGTTAGTTTGTTCACGTCTGGGATTTCTTTAGTCGTCGCCATAAATGGACCTAAGGGTCCAGTTTGTGGAAAGTTTTTACCCGGAATCCACTGATGTGTATGTCGCTGCCAGTCTCGAGCGCTCCCGTCGTTAAAGCACGCGTATCCAGCAATATGGTTGAATGCGTCTGATTGTTTGATATTACGTCCGTGTTTTCCAACAATGACAGCCAACTCCCCCTCAAAGTCAAATCGACTCGTCTCGTTAGGGCGAACCAAAGGGGCGTTATGCGCAGTCAGACTATCTGCAAACCGGGTGAAAATCGCTGGATATTCGCTATCTGAACGTTTGGTTTCTGCGACATGTGATTTGTAATTTAATCCAACGCAGAATACTTTTCCTGGATTAGGAATTACAGGTAGTAATTTACCCTGTGAAGACTTAACGGCTTGTCCGCTACTTCGGGTGAGACCCTCTAATTGTTCTAATTTATCAGCAGCTATGACTGACCTTAGATCTGGGTAATCTAGTTGAAAGGATTCTGGAGCTTGGATCCAATTATCCTCATCTATCCAAACGCCGTAAGTCACTTTATTATTTATTTCAAAGCTTACAAAGCTCATGATCTTCCTTTGATTTATTACGTCTTTTTGCAATAGGTTCTTGAAATTTCGGGTAAGTTTAAGGAGTAACCATTCATCTGTATAGAGCGAATTCCCAGATTTCAGATATGCTGTAAATGAGATATCATAGGACGCATATGCAAATTAACGACTTTCGCCTATTTCTTGAAGTTGCCGAACTGGGTAGCTTCACTCGAGTTGCGGCTCAAAGAAATACTGTCCAGTCCAACATCAGTAGGCAAATTAGTGAGCTTGAAGCTAGTTGCGGTGGTGCACTTTTCCGTCGAACTGGAAGAGGCGTAGTCTTGACAGAATTTGGTGTACACGTACTCCAGCGTGTAAAAGATTGGATCAAAGACAGTGATCAGCTATTTACAGATATACAAAATGCATCCAATATTCCAATGGGAGAGGTCAAGATGGGTATTCTCCCATCTGCAGCACATCCGTTGATGACATATGTCTTTAACAAGTTGCGTAATGAACACCCGAAAATAAAATTAAATATCCGAGAGGGGCAGGGTAGCGAGCTAGACGCTATGTTAGAAACCAATAGCGTTGATATGGCTATATTGTTTCGTTACGAAAAGCCAACTGGAAATGACGAAGTTCTTCTTTCAACTGCAAGTACTTATTTAGTATCCTGTCCAGGCCTACCTTTAACTAATTCAGAGACAATTGATTTTAAAAAATTACAAGGAATTCCACTTGTACTGCCAAGACGCCCCTCGCACTGGCGCTCTATATTGGATGAAACTGCAAAAAGCAAAGGATTCAATTTAGTAGCCCAAGTCGAAGCTGATTCATTAAAGTTGCAGAAAGAAATAATTGCTTCAAACTCCAATATTTACGCCTTGCTTGGACCGTTTTCAATTAACGAGGAGCTTAAAGCAAAAAAACTTCAGGCTTCAAAAATTATTACGCCCGACTTAAAAAGATATGTAACCCTCGCCTATCCAAAGCAGGGGAACGTAACACAAGCGAGTAGGATTGTTTTAGAACTCATAAGAAATACTGTTAAAGATTGGAAAGGACTTTTAATTAATTCCTAATACATCTGAGTGGAATTGGTGAATGAAAAACTATATTAATACGGATAAAAAATTTAATTAATGTATGAGGATTGAGTTTATTTTATTTTCCTAAGCCGTATCCTTTTCAATTATTTAAACACATGCGTTATATGGTAAACCCTTTAAATTCAATTACGGGTTGAATAGGTCTATGTTGTATATTATTAGATCGTAATGAGAAGGGTTATTTATGACGCAGTTTATTCTTTATAACGCACCGCAATCGACTTGTAGCCAAAGAGTGCGTTTCGTTTTGAACGCGAAGGGATTGTCTTTTGAGGAGAAGAAACTTGATCTTTTCTCCGGTGATCAACTCAAGCCAGAGTATTTAAAAATCAACCCCAACGGTGTAGTTCCTGC
>CAIRBP010000101.1 GCA_903876885.1 uncultured Burkholderiales bacterium
ATTGCCGTTAAAGCAAGCTTAAAGAAACCGGTGAATTTATCTATATCTAGGGACATGAATTACAATGTGAGAGTGGAATGACGATAATACTACGTGGACAAAAAAGTTGTTTGCTACATCAGCTTACAATTTGAATTTACAGATGTATTTTTTAGACTTTTAGAAATCAATTTCTCTACTTTTTCTTAATTCACAGATACTCATTAACACAATGTCTACCGTTTTTTCTAATTCTGCTTTACGCGCACTGGCTTTTTGGGTTTTGACGCTTTGGCTCGCTCAAAATGCAATTGCCTTACCCACCTTTTCTAGACAAACAGAAAAACCCTGCGCAGCGTGTCATCTCAATGTTGGTGAGCTTACCCCCGAGGGTCGTAAATTCAAACTCATGGGCTACACCGCTGGAAAAAGTGTCTTGCCTTTCTCAGTTACTGCGATTGGATCGGTCACAAAGATCCACGATACAACTTCCAGTGCTGATTCAACTATTTTTCTAGCAAAAAACAATGAACCAATTATTGAGCAAGCAAGCTTGTACGCTGCTGGCAAGTACTGGGACAACGTTGGGGGATATATCAAATGGACTTCTAACCAAGCCAATACCAATCCTCTTTACGCCAGCAGTGGTATTCAAACAGGTACAAAAGTAGGCCAAGACAATTACCTCGACACGAGTGAGGTGAGAATGTCAAACCGGGCGAGTTGGGGTAAGCACAACGCGGTTTGGGGTTTTAGTGTCAATAATGCGCCTGGTGTTCAAGATCTTTGGTCAACAGGACCCGTCTATGGGTTCCCCTACCAATCGTCCAACCTGCTGAACGCTTGGGGCATAGGCCAATTCGGACCTAGTACGCTAATAGACGGCGGACTAGCGTCTCAAGTAATTGGTCTGAGTGCTTACATGATGATCGATGACACTTACTATTTAGAGATCGCTGATTACCGCAGATCCCAACCCGGGTGGGGCACGCTATCAACTGCAGGTCCCAACACCAACACGATCAGCTCAGGTAACAATCCTTACGTACGCTTAGCTTGGAACAAAACACAAGGCGATAACTCTTACATGGTGGGTGCATTTGGCATGAACTCCCACCTCGCACGCGACCCACTCGTGGTTGGCTCAGCGTCAGGAACGTACTTTGACTACGGATTTGATACGCAGTTTCAGCATATAACCAGCACTCATTCCTATTCCGCTCAAGCCACACTTATTTATGAAGATATCAACTGGGGTCTTCGCTCGGTGGGTAGGAGTCATGATAATCCTTCAGCCAATTTAGTGACCTTAAAGACCAAGCTCACCTACGATTACGCTCGCAAATACGGTCTCAGTGTTTTTGAATTTGCATCCAAGGGTACTGTAGATAATTTGTACTGGGCCTACAACTCTGATCAGACCGTTGTAACGGGCGCCTGTAATCAAAATAATTCAATTCTGGCGTTTTGCTCCTCCAACGGCTCGCCCAACACCGTTGGCTCAGGTCTTGAGCTCTACTACGATCCAATCCCCTACGTACATATGGTTTTTCAGCAAACCTATTACCAAACTTTCTTGGGTGGCGCTACATTTGTGGATAACTCAATTGGAAATCCGCGCAAAGCAAGCGACAACAACCTAAGCTACTTTTATATTCTCTTAAGTTATTAATGAATGCCTCAGAAATTTTTGAAAAGCTGATCGATCTACTTAAGAATAAGTTTGATGTATCTGTTGACCATATCACCCCCACCACAACTTTAAATGAGTTGGGGCTTGACTCGCTGTCGCTCATGGAGTTTGTATTTGCTGCAGAAGATGCTTTTGCGATTCGAATTCCAGAGGAGGAGCTAGACCCTAGGCAAATCGCAACATCTCTTAGTGATATTGCTAACATCATCGAGAAGATGATTTCTAAAGGCAAATAGTACTTTGACTGCTCTTGCGCTCACTAGTGGTTGCTCCACTTGGCTAACAGTACTTTAAATTAACGCACTCAATAATAAAAGCGATAACGCTTAGTTAAACACTAAGCTACAACTAAGAAGGACTACAAATGATTCGCGGTGATGAATTTCAAGATATCAGAGACGGCGTCAGAGCCGTTGTCTCCCAGTTCGACTCCCACTATTGGCAACGTATTGACGCTCAAAAAGCTTTTCCTGAGGAGTTTGTCACCTCCCTCACCAAGGCTGGTTGGCTATCGGCTCTGATCCCAGAGGAATACGGGGGATCTAACCTCACGCTCACTGAAGCCAGCGTGATTATGGAGGAGATCAATCACGCGGGGGGTAACTCCGGCGCCTGCCACGGACAGATGTATGTAATGGGATGCATCGTTAGACACGGAACAAAGAGCCAGAAAGAGGCGCTACTACCCAAGATCGCCACGGGTGAGCTGCGGATGCAGTCGATGGCAGTAACTGAACCAACCACAGGCTCAGATACAACAAAACTTAAAACAACAGCAGTTTTAAAAGGGGATCGATACATTGTCAACGGACAAAAGGTATGGACCTCTAGAGTTCAGCACTCTGATTTTATGCTGCTCCTTGCGAGAACAACTCCGCTGGCGCAGGTTACTAAGAAGTCTGAAGGCCTGTCGGTTTTTTTAGTTGACCTACGAACAGAGATCGGTAAATCCATTCAAGTCAAGCCCATCGATAACATGGTTAATCATGAAACGAATGAGCTGTTCATTGATAACTTAGAGATACCAGTTGAGAACCGAATTGGTGAAGAGGGTAAAGGTCTAAAGTACATCCTAGACGGATTGAATGCTGAGCGCATTTTGATCGCTGCTGAGTGCATCGGAGATGGATATTGGTTCGCAGAGCGTTCAGTTAAATATGCAAACGAGCGTATTGTCTTTGACCGCCCCATTGGACAAAACCAAGGGGTGCAGTTTCCAATTTCCAAAGCTTACATCAACACTGAAGCCGCGTCTCTTATGCGCTTTGAGGCAGCTAGACTCTTTGATGAATCTAAAAACTGCGGGGCAGAGGCCAATATGGCCAAGCTACTCGCAGCAGATGCGTCTTGGGAGGCGGCTAATGCGTGTTTGCAAACTCACGGCGGTTTTGGCTTTGCTGCTGAGTACGATATAGAGAGAAAATTTAGAGAAACTCGTCTTTATCAAGTAGCACCCATATCAACAAACTTGATTTTGTCCTACATGGGTGAGCATGTTCTAAAGATGCCTCGCTCCTACTAACTCAAGAAGATAGCAGCAATCCTAACTCTCTCAGACCTGGGCTAACGCCTGGCGAACAGCCTCTTTGGTCTGAACAGCAATGAGGTTTGCGCGGTACAGCGCACTCGCGTGGATGTCGCTATTGAGATTGGACGGATCAATTTTGACGCTATCCACGGCCTCTGGGCTGAAATTTTTGATTAGCGCTTGCTCAAGGCCGGTGTGCCTAAATACTCCGTTCCCCGCCCCAGTAACTGCGACCCTAACACCTTTACCCGATTGAGCGACATAAACGCCAACCAATGCAAACCGAGAGGCTGGCTGTTTGAATTTAGCGTATCCAGAGCGTTTAGGCACAGGGAAACGAACTGCTGTAATAAGCTCACCCGGCTCAAGCGCGGTTGCATACATACCGAGAAAGAAATCGTCCGCAGCGATTTCTCGCTGCGTTGTGATGACCGTTGCCCCTAAAGCCAATAAAGCACTTGGATAACATGCTGCAGGGTCATTGTTTGCAACCGACCCGCCTATTGTGCCAAGCGCCCTGACCTGGCGGTCTCCGATGCCCCCAGCTAGTAAAGATAGAGAAGCAATTCTTTGCTTTACCTCGCGACTTAGCTCAACCGTTTGATGGGTAGTCATCGCTTTAATGAGAACATCAGTGTTGGTTACTTCAATACCTATCAGATCTTTGATGTGAGCAAGGTCCACCAACCTCTCGGGGGCCATAAGGCGTTGTTTCATCGCGGCAAGCATAGTTTGCCCACCGGCCAAAGCTTGTCCCCCCTCAGCTACTAGAGAAGTAGCCTGGGAAACTGAAGTAACTTGTTCGTATTGGAAAGCGTACATCTTCTTTAATATTCCAAAAAAATTCAACTAACCCTATTGTAGGTTTTTTAACTGTTTTACGCTGTGCATCAAACACCAAATAAAAATACAAAGCGATTAACAGTAGTACAAATTATTGAATCACCGCAGAGCTTCAAACATCAATCCCCAAAGATTAAACAAATCTGTCACACTGGTTGATAGACCTCGTCATTTGTTCACCGTAATCCCCATTTTCAGCTTTGTTAACTCACACTCATGGGAGTAACCACTATATTTAAATTAACCCTTAAATATTAGAATCTTTTCTTTTTGTTAAAGAAGGCATCTCAATGGATTTCTCTAGAAGAAACATCTTTACTAAAGCAAGCTTAGTGGGCGCTAGCGCTTTAGCAAGTTACAGCCAAACCACTTTTGCCCAGACCTCGCCCAAGTCGCTCTTTGAGGTTCCTCAAGTAACAATCCCCATTGTTGGTTCAAGCTCAGTATTCCCTGTTCGCCGGATTTACTGTATTGGCAGAAACTACGAAGCTCACGCACGAGAGATGGGATCAGATCCGACTAGAGAGCCGCCCTTCTTTTTTCAAAAACCAACAGACGCCATTCAATTTGTACCGATTGGTCAAACTGTGAATCACCCCTATCCATCGCTTACTAAAAACTATCATCACGAGATTGAGTTAGTAGCTGTGCTCTCTAAAGGGGGGCGAAATATTCCAGTTGAAAAAGCACTTGATTATGTTTACGGGTACGCAATAGGGCTGGATATGACTCGCCGTGATTTACAAAGAGCAATGGGGAATGAGAAAAAACCTTGGGAAATCGGTAAAAGCTTTGATCACTCCGCACCCATTGGTCCGATTCATCCAGTGGAGAAAATCGGTCACTTTAAAAATGGCGCTATCTGGTTAAAAGTAAACGGCGTCATCAAGCAAGAGGCAAATCTAGCTCAGATGATTTGGTCTGTAGCTGAGCAAATCAGTCAACTCTCCTCTGCGTTTGAGATGATGCCAGGCGACATCATCTACTCAGGTACGCCAGAGAATGTGGGCCCAGTTGTTGTTGGCGACACACTTGAGGGACACATTGATGGACTGCCTAATATTTCCTTAAAAGTTGTTTGATCATTTAAATTTCAACACCAAAACATCATGATAAATTTAAAATTTAAAACTAAAGAGTGGAATATTCTGCGAAATTCACTCCTTGCACTCACTCTTTGTCAAACTCCTCTTGTTTTTGCTCAATCGGTGAAAATATCCTCTAAAGACATTGGCGGGCAGGTGCTAGGGGAGCACGGGCCAGAGGCCGGAGTGTGGGTAATTGCAGAGACAAAAGACTTGCCGACTAAATTCTCCAAGATAGTCGTAACCGATGACAAGGGTAGATTTGTAATTCCCCAATTACCGAGCGCAAACTATCAGGTCTGGGTGCGTGGATACGGCTTGGTAGATTCTGAGAAAGTTCAGTCTAAGCCTGGTAAAACACTCAAACTTCGCGCTATAACAGCGCCCAGTGAAAAGGCTGCAGCGCAGTATTATCCTGGCATGTATTGGTACTCACTTTTAGAGATTCCTGCAAAGGAAGATTTCGTTAAAGGAGCTCCTAAAAATGCGGGAATGGCGCCTTCAATGAAGTCACAACCACAGTGGGTTGATACTGTCAAAAATATGTGCCAGTCTTGCCACGCACTGGGTTCGCCGGGCATTCGCGAAGTACCCGAGAAGTTTCACAAACTAGGTGACTCTTTCACGGCTTGGGCTGTGCGAACACAGGCCGGTCAAGCCCAGCCCTACATGGCAACCGTATTGGGCAGTATGGGACCAGAGAAAGCACTCACCATGTTTGCTGACTGGACAGACCGAATTAAAGGGGGTGAGTTACCGTTTGCAAAACCTGAGCGTCCGCAAGGGGTTGAGAGAAATGTTGTTTACTCCCTTTGGGACTGGGCCTCGCCGAAACACTACCAGCACGATGCGATATCTACGGACAAACGCAATCCAGGTCTTAACGCGAACGGACTGATTTACGGATCACCCGAGGAAAGCACTGATTTAGTTCCCACTCTCGATCCCATCAAGAACGTTGCAGCAACCATTACCCATCCGTTCAGAGACCCTAAAACACCTTCGTCTCTCGATTTAGCGCATGGTGACTCTGCTTACTGGGGTATGGAGCAAATTTGGGATGGCCATACAAGTATCCACAATTTAATTATGGATGAGAACAAAAAAGTTTGGTTCGCTGCAAGAATTCGCCCAGAAGCAAATCCAGACTTTTGCAAAAAAGGCTCCACTCACCCATCTGCTATGGTCGTGCCGCTTAACACCTCAGCGCGCCAACTCTCTGTTTACGATCCTGCTACGAAGACGTGGGAATTAATCAATACTTGTTTCAGCACACACCACGTGTATTTTGGACACGATGCAAACAACACGCTTTGGACCAGCAGTGGACCTCCCCAAAGTGGCGTGGTGGGCTGGTTAAATACAAAAATGTATTTTGAAACACATGACGAGGTTAAATCACAAGGATGGACACCTCTAATCATCGATACCAATGGCAACGGTAAAAGAGATGAGTACGTTGAGGCTAAAGATCCTCTTGATCCAACCAAGGATAAAAGAGTGATGGCAGCTTTTTACGGCGTACAACCCAGTCCTGTAGATGACTCTATTTGGGGTCAAACCATGGACCGCGGCTTCTCCCGAATTGACCAACCTGGCTACATCATTCGTTTAAATCCGGGCTCTGATCCTAGCAACACAGCGTTAGCCGAGATCTATCAACCCCCTGAGGGCACATTTGGCCCAAGAGGAATTGATCTAGACACCAATGGTGTAGTTTGGACTGCTTTGTCCAGTGGTCAAATCGCAAGCTTTGATCGTAAACTTTGCAAGGGCCCCCTCAACGGACCTACAACTGCTGAGGGTAAGCAGTGCCCCGAGGGCTGGAAGTTATTTCAATTGCCTGGTCCACAGTTTAAAAACTACAACGAACCCGGCAGTGCAAACCACGCTTACTACATTTGGGTAGACCGCTTTAACACTTTTGGACTTGGTGTTAATGTGCCGATCGCCTCTGCTAATGGAAGTGAATCCCTCATCGCAGTTGTGGACAACAAGTTGGTTAACCTGCGTATGCCCTACCCGTTAGGATTTTTCACTAAGAACGTTGATGGGCGTATAGATGACCCTAAGGCCGGCTGGAAGGGTCGGGGCTTATGGAGCACAACTGGCACAAGAGCTAGTTTTCACAACGAGGGCGGAGTAGATAACTACCCCAAAGTTTATAAAGTGCAGATGAGACCTAACCCACTCGCGAACTAATCGATCAAAATAACTTAGTTAACATTGAAGCCAGTAGAGAGTTAAATCTTTACTGGCTTTTTTGTATGTGAATCAGCTAAACCTGTAGTTAAAAAAAGACCGCTAAGAAGTCATCCCTAGCGGTCCTTAATCTGCATATGGTGGGCGGTTTGGATTTGAACCCGCGTCCACATTTTTTTGCACCAACCTAGTGCTACAACACCTCTGGGCTCCCCTGAGCCGCGAAACTCACTGAGACAACAAGGTGATATAAGCTGAGTAGCTGAAACTCCGGTTCTTTTTATTCCCCGTTGTCTCACCAATGAGTCCCAACTCTTGCAGAGTTTTAACCGCCGCGTTGGCTGTTGGGAAAGTTGTTTCTAGTACCTTGCGAACCCTCTCGACCGTAAATCTTGGCATCATCGGCAACAACTCA
>CAIRBP010000102.1 GCA_903876885.1 uncultured Burkholderiales bacterium
ACATGAAGCTCTATATCGAACCATAGCGCTATTGGTAAAAAACAAAACTATCAGCCGAGATGATGCTTTACTTGTTCTTACCCATTAATTGATGAGCGGCCTACAAACTGCAACCAATCGCACAGCAGATGACACGGTTTTTCAATTCACAGGCCGCTCAAATTACCAAGTTCGACTCCCGAATGTAGATTCGAACTTTTGCGATAACTGGTTCGAGCCCCAGGCCTGGCCTCGAACTTTCACCCGCATAATGACGCTGAGAATTGCAAATTTGCGTATTTTGGGTAGAAAGTTACATTATGTAACTTTTAGGGTTATTACACGAATTATTACACGTTCATCAAAAATAAACATAAGTCGTTGATTTATAAGGTTTTTTGACGAGCCTGGCTTTCTGTTAATCCACAGGTCCGTGGTTTCAATACCCAAAGCGCCATCAAATATATCTATTCTCCTAATGTATTAATTTGAATGAAACTACACTATCGAGCACTTAAGTTATTACCCCAATATCCCCCTAGAGCAGTAATCAAACTGATATGCGCTGTGATTTGACGATTTTGAAGCGTCATCAAGATTCTCTCATTATTTAGTTGCGTGACTTGATTGGTCACCACAGTTAAATAGTTCACGATACCTGACTTGTACTGATTGAGTGAAATACGCGTGGCAGTTCTAGCGCTACTGACTGCCTGGGTTTGTTTGGCTATCTCGCTTTCAAGTAATTTAACCGCTATCAAGTTATCCTCAACGTTTTGAAATGCGCTTAACACTACTTGTCTATAGTTAGCGACACTTTGGTCATACGCCGCACCGGCCTGATCAGCGGCGGCTATACGCGCACCCCCGTCAAATACAGCAAGAGCGGCACTAGGCCCAATAGCCCACACTTTGTTGGGTGCACTGATCAAATTAGGTAACACTGAGCTTTGGTATCCAGTCGAAGCAGAAATTAATGGGGTTGGAAAAAAGGCTGCACGAGCAACGCCAATCTTTGCATTTGCAGCATTCATCAGTCTCTCAGCATTTGCGATATCAGGGCGTCTTTCCAGTAACTCCGCGGGTAAGCCTAACGGCACTACTGGCAAATTACTCAACACAGTGCCAACTGAGCTTATGTAGGCGTTGGTTTCACCAGAAAATGCAATTTTCTCAGGCGCAATTGAGAAATTAGAGGGCGTCTCACCAACGAGTACTGCTATAGCGTGCTCGAGTTGAGCGCGAGTGACGTTGATATCTATAGCTAATGCTTCAGTTGATTGAAGTTGTGTTTGCGCCTCACTCAGCTCAAGCTTTGAGGCAACACCCATTTTGAACTGATTTTCAGTAATTTTTAAAGATCTTTTATACGCCTCAACTGTATCCTCGTACATCTGTTTTTGTACATCAATAATTCTCAGCTGAAAATAACTTTGCGCAAGAGTTGACCGGGTTGATAAAAGCGCCGTCTCTAAGCTCGCTGCACTGGCCTGTGCAACGGCTTTATTGGCCTCAACTGAGCGGCGGATTCCGCCCCAAAAATCGGGTTCCCAACTTGCTGATAAACCAGCACTTTGAAACTTGTTAGAAGTTGAGGATCCTCTTCCTGAGGCTGCTTCGAGACTAAGGCTTGGAAATAATCCAGCCTGAGCAGAACTCACCAATGCTTTGGCTTGCCGGTACTGAGCTTCAGCGGCGATAATATTTTGATTACTGACACCAACCTTCTTCATTAGCTCATTTAAAACTGAGTCGTTATAGATCTCCCACCACGCCCCTTTCGGTAGGGAGTCTTTTGGATCTACTAATTTCCAATCTTGCGCCAATTTATAAGCCTGTGGTACGGGTGCACTAGGTTTCACGTAATCCGGACCTAATGCGCAACCAGTGAAAATTACAGCAACCGATAATGCAGACAACAATGACTTTAAACTTAACAAAGACACAGGCGAAAGCTCAGAACTTGGCTTAAAGCCGGCGATAACAAGCGATCTTATGAAAGACTTTTCAATCAAACGGTTCATGCTATTCATTTTCTTTTACTCCAAAGGCGTAGTCTTTCCATATACAGATAAATTACCGGCGTGGTGTAAAGCGTAAGTATCTGGCTCAGAAATAAGCCACCAACAATAGACAGTCCAAGGGGCCTCCTAAACTCAGCTCCATCCCCTGCACCTAGCGCTAAGGGCACCGCCCCCAAAATAGCAGCTACTGTAGTCATCAAAATGGGTCTAAACCGAAGTAGGCAAGCTTTATTAACAGCATCTTGGGCACTTAACTTTTCATCCCTTTGCGCAGTAATTGCATAATCAATCATCATGATCGCATTTTTTTTCACTATCCCGATTAGCAAAATCACTCCAATCATCGCAATCACATTAAATTCAGTATTGAAGTACATAAGCGCAAGCAATGCACCAATTCCGGCGGAGGGCAGCGTAGAGAGAATTGTTAATGGGTGAATTAAACTTTCATACAAAATGCCGAGCACAATGTAAACAGTTAATAGAGCAGCGAGAATTAACATGGGTTGACTCTTCAAAGAATCTTGAAAAGCAAGAGCAGTTCCTTGAAATCCACCCCTAACCGTATCCGGCACATGCAAACGCTCAAACATAGCCGTAATTGCATCTGATGCCGTACCCAAGGAAACGCCGGGGGGTAAATTAAAGGAGATTGTTGTTGCCGCAAACTGTCCTTGGTGGTTAACAACGAGTGCAGTATTGTTCATCTTAAAATTTGCAAAAGCGTTAAGAGGAACCTTAGCGTTTGGATTTTTACCCATATTAAGCGTAGGAGGTACGCCGGCAGAAGAAACCGATTGCGCAGCGCCAACTGAAAAAGTTGATGGGTTTGGTGTTGAAGTACTAAAGTACATCTGGTTTAGTATCTCAGGGCTTTGCCAAAACTTAGGAGCCACCTCAAGTACAACGTGATACTGGTTCAACGGATTAAAGATCGTCGAGACCTGCGTCTGACCAAACGCATACCCAAGCGTGCTATCAATGATGGCCGGCGTTAGACCGAACTTAGCCGCAGCATCACGGTTAATGGTAAGTGTCGTTTGAAGACCCTTATCCTGAGCGTCTGTGTTGACATCAATCAACTCAGGTAAATCCATCATTGCAAACCGAATCTTGGGCCCCCAAGCGCGAAGTTCATTTAAGTTATCGCTCAAAATAGTAAATTGATAGAGGGCACTATTACCCCTCCCTCCAATCCTGATGTCTTGCACAGGTTGCAAGAAAAGCGTTGCCCCTGCAATAGAGCTGAGTTTTTTGCGAAGCCCTCCTACAACTTCCTCCATGGGGGCTCGCTCAGCAATCGGTTTCAAAGAAATGAAGACAGTACCCGAGTTACGCTGTCCACCACCTGTAAAACTAATAACGTCTTTAACGTTAGTATCTTTCATCACAATATCAGTCATCTTGGCCATCTTAAGTTGTAGGGCCTGAAAAGATGTGTCTTGATCGGCCTGGATGTTGCCGATCAACCTACCGGTATCTTGCTGCGGGAAAAATCCCTTAGGAATGATCGAGTACAAATAAAAGTTATAACAAATCGTACCCAAGAAAATAAGCAGCGTAATTCTTCTGTGACGCATCGCAACAGCCAATGATCTTTGGTAAAGACGCAGTAAAGCGTTAAATCCTTTATTAGAGTATCTAGAAAATCCTTTAATTGCTTCCTTTGAATGCGCTTTTAATAATCTTGAGCAAAGCATCGGCGTAGCAGTAAGGGAGATTAAAAGAGAGACCATAATTGCAACTGATAGTGTGATTGCAAATTCTCTAAACAAGCGCCCCACAATTCCACCCATTAGCAAAATAGGAATGAAGACTGCAATTAATGAAATACTTATTGATAAGACTGTAAAACCCACTTCCTTCGCACCGCTTAAGGCAGCATCAAAAGGTTTTTGTCCTTCCTCAACTCGTCTTGAAATAGCCTCAAGAACTACAATTGCATCATCAACTACAAATCCAGTGGCGATGGTGAGCGCCATAAGTGACAGGTTATTGAGGGAGAACTTGCAAAGGTACATCACCCCGAAAGTGCCAATAAGCGAGACCGGTACTGCAATACTTGGAATAAAGGTAGCTCTTGCATTACCAAGAAACAAAAACACAACCAAAACTACAAGCGCAGTAGAAATTACAAGTGTTTTCTCAACCTCAAACAACGAGGCCTTGATGGTCGGAGTTCTGTCAATTGGGAATCCAATATCAATCGCTGCAGGGATAGAAGCCCTCAAAAAAGGTATAGTCGCTTTCACTCTATCCACTGTCGCAATGATATTAGCACCGGGTTGCCTGAATAAAACAATGAGGACGGCAGGTTTGGAGTTAGCAATACCGCCGTTTCGGAGGTCCTCAACGGAGTCCACAACTTCGGCAATATCTCCTAACCGTACAGCTGCTTTGTTGCGATATGACACAATAACCGGTGCATAGTCTTTAGCTGTTTTAGCTTGATCGTTGGTCAAAATCTGCCAGCTCTGATCTCCGCTATCAAACACGCCCTTTGGTCGATTTGAGTTCGCTGCAGCTATGGCCGCACTCACATCGGCAAAGCCAATTTTATTTTGAGTCATCAGCTTTGGATCTACTTCGACGCGTACTCCGGGTAATGAGCTTCCCCCTATGCTGACTTGTCCAATTCCTTTAACCTGGGCTAGCTTTTGAGACAGCACGGTGGAGGCAATGTCATATAAGGCAGCCCTGGTCATGGTCTCAGAGGTCAAGCTCAATATTAATATCGGTGCATCAGCAGGATTGACTTTCCTGTAGGTTGGATTAATGGGAAGGCCTTGAGGCAAGAGTGCATGAGCTGCGTTTATTGCTGCTTGCACATCATTGGCTGCACCGTCAATACTTCTACTTAAATCAAACTGAACAACGATATTTGTATTACCAAGCGTGCTCGTTGAGGTCATCTCAGAGATACCAGCAATCCGACCTAACGAACGCTCCAAAGGAGTAGCTACAGTGGACGCCATAGTCTCAGGGCTAGCTCCTGGCAAACTGGCTCTGACCTGAATAGTAGGAAACTCAACCTGAGGTAAGGGTGCAACAGGCAACAGCAAGAATGCAAGCGCCCCAGACAATGCAATGGCGACTGTAATTAAAGTCGTTGCAATGGGTCTGTTGATGAAGGGCTTGGAAATACTCATAAAGTTATTCGTTGGCTTATTACAAAGTCAGCGAAATCTTTAGCGTGCAAGAAACATTTACACACACTTGGACCTTGACAGTCAATCACGTTTGCTCACCCATACGTCCTTCATTCCAGCGTCTAGATAGCTTGTCAAAGGCGAGGTAGATGATAGGGGTCGTGTAAAGCGTTAGCAGTTGGCTTAGAAGTAATCCGCCAACCATCGTTATGCCTAAGGGATGTCTGAGCTCGGAGCCTACGCCGGTTCCAAGCATCAGGGGTAACGCTCCCAGTAAAGCCGCCATCGTAGTCATCAAAATGGGCCTGAGTCTGAGCATACAAGCCTCAAATATCGCATCTCTTGGTGATTTTTTCTCAATACGCTCTGCATCAAGGGCAAAGTCAATCATCATGATTGCATTTTTCTTGACAATACCAATCAAAAGAATGATTCCAATAATTCCAATGATTCCTAGGTCATTACGAGAAACAATCAATGCCAGTAAAGCTCCCACTCCTGCTGAGGGAAGGGTTGACAAAATCGTTAAGGGATGAACATAACTCTCGTATAGCACACCCAAGACGATATACATTGTCAGCACTGCGGCTAAGATGAGCCACAAAGTGTTGGTGAGTGAAGCACTAAAAGCCAAGGCAGCACCTTGGTAACGGGTTACGACACTTGACGGAACTTTAATCTCTTCTTGGGCAGCGTTAATCGCCTTGACTCCATCCCCCAGTGAGTAGCCTTTTGCAAGATCAAAGGAAATAGCAGATGAGGGGAACTGTCCTTGGTGATTAATGGTAAGTAAGCCGTATTGTTCCTCAACGTGCGCAACTGCTTTGAGGGGAACTTGTTGCCCACTAGATGAGGGTATATAAATATCGTTCAAGGCGTTAATGCCGCGTTCACTACTTTTCTTTGCCTCAAGAACGACTCGGTATTGATTGGTTTGGGTGAAAATTGTTGAAATAAGCCTTTGCCCATATGCGTTGTATAAAGCGTTATCTATACCTGCAACCGTAACACCAAGACGGGCTGCGTCATCTCGGTGAATAACAACGTATGCTTGAAGACCATGATTTTGATAATCAGAGGTGACATTTTGAAGTTCCGGTAGCGTTGATAGTTTGTCAACAATCCTAGGGACCCACTCATCCAACTCGCTTGAAATCGCGCTCTCAACTGTGAACTGATACTGTGTTCTGCTAATACGGTCCTCGATCGTTAAGTCCTGGGAGGCCTGCAGATAAAGCTTAATGTTTGGAATTTGATCGACTTGCTCTTGAATTCTTTTCAGAATTTTTTGAATGTTAGCCCGTTTGTTATGTGGTTTAAGGTTAATTAGCAGACGTCCATTATTGAGCGTTGAATTAATCCCGTCTACTCCAATAAAGCTTGACAAACTCTCCACGTCTGGATCTTGCAAAATAACGTTTGCAAGGTCTTGTTGATAACCAGCCATTGCTGTGTAGGAGACACTTTGCGAGGCCTCTGTAATGCCTTGAATGACCCCAGTATCTTGAGTTGGAAAAAATCCCTTAGGAATAAAAATATACAACCCAATAGTCATTAATAGAGTCAGCAATACGACACCAAGAACTTGCTTAGGTCGGTCTAGTGCCCAGTTAAGCGTTAAACCGTAGTGCTTGATAAGCTCATTAAATAGCCCAGTAGTCTTTTTATAAAACGTAGTTTGCTCATCCTGCGGCACGTGCTTTAAAAGTCTAGATGACATCATAGGGGTTAGCGTTAAAGAGACAACCGCAGAGATGATGATTGAGACGGCAAGAGTGATTGCAAACTCTCTAAAGAGTCTGCCGACAACGTCTCCCATAAAAATCAAAGGGATCAATACAGCTAATAATGAGATAGTAAGCGAGATGATAGTGAAAGCGATTTGCTTAGATCCTTTTAACGCCGCCTCAAGTGCACCCTCCCCCTCCTCTATATAACGGGATATGTTCTCAATCATCACAATTGCATCATCAACTACAAATCCAGTTGCAATGGTGAGAGCCATTAGTGAGAGGTTATTCAAAGAAAAACCAGCCAAATACATTACCGCAAATGTACCAATAAGCGAGAGCGGAACAGCAACCCCTGGGATGATGGTTGCATACAAATTACCCAAGAATGCATAAATCACTAGAACCACTAGTACGACTGAGAAAAGAAGTTCGATTTGCACATCTTCTACAGATGCTCGAATAGTTGTGGTTCTATCGGTAAGTAGTTTCACATCAACACTAGAAGGCATCGTAGCCGAGATGAGTGGTAAGAGCTTCTTGATACGGTTTACAACTTCAATTACATTTGCGCCGGGTTGGCGTTGTATGTTCAAAATAACGGCTGGCTCCCCATTACTCCAAGCACCTAGTCTTACATTCTCTGGTGCATCGTCTACAGCTGCAACGTCGGACAAACGAATAGGCGATCCGTTTTTGAATGCAATGATTTGCTTGCTGTACTCAGCCGCTGTCTTCATCTGATCGTTGGCATCGATTGTTGATGCTCGCTCAGGACCATCAAAGCTCCCCTTGGATGAGTTAACGTTAGCATTTGCAATCGCAACTCGAAGATCATCTAAACTGAGCCCGATATCAGCGAGTAGTTTGGGGTTCGCTTGAATTCTTATTGCTGGTCTTTGCCCACCGGACAAACTGACCAATCCCACACCTGGTAATTGGGAGATCTTCTGCGCCATCCGCGTATCTACTAAATCTTCTACTTTAATAAGGGGTAAAGTTTTTGAGCTTATAGCGAGAGTGATGACAGGAGCATCTGCTGGATTAACCTTGGAATATATTGGAGGAGCGGGCAAATCCGGAGGGAGCAAAGAGCTAGCTGCGTTGATAGCTGCCTGAACCTCTTGCTCCGCAACGTCCAAACTTATATCTAAACTGAACTGCAACACGATCACAGACGCGCCGCCTGAACTAGTTGAAGACATCTGGTTTAGCCCGGGCATCTGACCAAACTGGCGCTCTAGGGGGGCGGTGACCGAGGAGGTCATTACATCAGGACTGCCCCCAGGGTAGAGCGTTGCAACTTGAATCGTTGGGTAATCAACCTCAGGAAGCGAAGAGACTGGAAGTAATTTGTAAGCAATGATTCCCGCCAACATAATCGCCACCATAAGTAGCGATGTCGCAACAGGGCGAAGTATGAATAGGCGCGAGGGGTTCATTTGACTTCTTTATTGGATTTATTTTTATCCCATTTTTCGGGCTTATCAGCCTTTGATTGATCTTGTTTGATCAAGGTTTCAGGTGTTTGTGATGGTGTGGGAGGTGCTAAAGGTGAGGGAGTTGTTGCAGGAGTTGATGCAGGAGTTGTTTGTGAAGCTGGCCCAGCTTTATCCTCTGGCTTTGTTGCAGCTTTATCTGATTTCTCTACTTTGTCACCCCCCTCGCCGGGTTTTTTACCTTTACCACCGCCAGGTCGCGCCGCCTCACCAATCACAATGTTGGCTCCCTCGCGTAATTTATCTAAACCATCGATTACTACCTTATCGCCAGGACTGAGACCGGACTCAACCAAAATTTTGTCTTCATCCGTTGGTCCCAACTTTACTGGAACAACGGATACAGTTTTTCCGTCCTCATTCACTCGGTACACAAAGGTCCCGATCGTGCCCTTCTGCATTGCTGTAGCAGGCATATAAATTACATCTCTTTTAACCTCAAGAATGGACTTAACGTTTACAAATTGATTAGGAAATAAAGATCGCCTGTCATTTTGAAAAATGGCTCGAAGCTTGACCGTACCCGTATTCAAATCAATAACGTTGTCAATGCTTTCGAGTCGCCCTTTATCCAGAACTGATCTGTTATCGCTATCCCAAGCTTCAATTTCAACAGGCTTTGAAGGACCTGATTTAGTTCCTGGTAAATTTGCTTTTGCTGCAGCTTTCTCAACGCCTTTTCCGCCCTCTTTGCTCCAGTCTTTTGCACCTTCCCTGGATGCATCCTTACCGTATTGCTTGCCTGAGTCCCTAGTTGCATCTTTGCCTGCGCTCTTGGTCCCCTCTTTTGGACGCTCCGGCATAGAAGAGCCAACAGGACCAAACGAACCCCCAGAGGGATTTAATTTTTGGAGGTACGTACTCAAGAGGTTCTGAGGCACTGTGAAAATCACAGTTGTTGGGCTTATCTGAGTGATTACGAACAATGGAGTTGAGTTGTTGGCTTGGATTAAATTACCGGGATCAACTTGGCGAAGTCCTATGCGTCCGGTGATTGGGGAGGTAATGCTTGCGAACTCGACCTGAAGTTTGGCGGCGTCAACCGATCCTTGATCGGTTAAAACGTTACCCCTATATTGATCAACCAAAGCTCTTTGGGTATCGTAAACCTGAGTTGAAACCGACTCCTGGGCAATTAAAGTTTCATAGCGCTTTAAATCCAATTCAGCATTTCGCAAGAGATTTTTATCACGCTCCAATGCACCCTGAGCTTGCTTTAAAGTAGCCTCATAGCTTCTTGGATCTATTTGAGCTAGAACCTGCCCAGCTTGCACCATCTCACCTTCTTTAAAAAAGACATTTTTTAAAACACCACTAACCTGTGGATAAACAGTTACGATGTTTCTTGGTATGACGGTTCCAAGTGCATTCAAACTCACTGTAATATCGCCCCTCTTAACCTCACCGATCACAACGGATACGGGACGATTTTTAGAACCAGCACGTTTGTCGTTATCAGCCTCTCCTTTAGAGGAAAAATAATACCAAACACCCCCTGCGAGCCCCGCCAAAACAAGGACCGAAATGACTCGCCTAAACCCATTACCCTTGGCGTTTAAGCTTTTAACTGAGTCGAGTCCGTTTTGAAAAAAACCCATTGTGCTTTCCTTGCTTAATCTTATGTCGAATGATCTAGATTGACAGAAGTAACTACTGATGCCAAACCCAACATTTCATTTTAAGTTAGTTTCATAAGCTAACTTATAGTTTTAGACTAATGATCGGGCGATTCCCCCCGACTAAATCAAAGACTTGTGCGTGCTTTGATATTAAATTTGCGAAACTTTACAAGTAGTCGCAGATTTTGAAATGTTTTATCGTATGTTTACCATCTCTGGTGGTTACGTTTTTGACATAAAGAGCACCTAAAGGGGTTAAACACGGGAGCCACCCTCTAACCAGAGGTCAAGCCGCTTTGACACTTAGGTTCAAAACGAGCACCGTGTCAGTGCAATACAGGTAATAACCCTGTCCTGATTCCTCCTAAATGGCAAATAATTGCAGAGCTCAAAAAGGCATGTTTTATGCTTAATAATATTGACACAGATCAGTTCATTTAGGAGGTTCAAATTATGACTTCTCGTAATCCGGTCAGTTCACAGGTCTTGCACCTACCGATCGCAAATATGCATGCGGTTTATGACGCTGCTGAGGTGGAGCGAAAACTTCACAAAATCAGAGGCAGTGGACAAGAAAGGGAACGAGAATCTTTGTGCAATACTTATGAAAGAATGTTGGAGGCAGGACCCGAGCGCTTCTCGATCAAGCCCTTTGGCGTTCCTGATATGGATGACCTTTATGATTGGCTCCCCAACTTTGCGCCTGTTTTAGACGAAATTAAACGTCACCTTGCTCTAAGTCAAGATTCCCAAGACTGTTTAGAGTTGACCCCCATGCTTTTACTGGGGCCACCCGGCGTTGGTAAAACACACTTTGCAAAACAAATTGCGGACCTTCTGGGCACAGGGATGAACCTCGTACCCATGAGTTCTATGACAGCAGGTTGGCTGTTGTCTGGCTCATCCTCGCAGTGGAGAGGATCCCGTCCTGGAAAGGTATTCGAAGCTTTAGTGGACGGCAAATACGCCAATCCAGTTATAGTCGTTGATGAAATCGATAAAGCCAGTTCAGACGCGCAGTATGACCCTTTAGGCGCACTCTACAGTTTATTAGAACACGACACAGCAAAGGGTTTTGTTGATGAATTCGCTGAAGTGCCAATCGATGCTAGTCAGGTCATCTGGTTTACGACAGCAAATGATGACAGTCATATCCCTTCTCCCATCTTAAACAGAATGAACGTGTTTGAGATCGAGGCACCCTCTCTTGAAGCTGCCAGAAAAATTGCACTTCGCATGTATAAAAGCATTCTCTCCGAGCACGACTGGGGGCAACGCTTTGACCCTCAGCCAGATGATGCGGTCCTAGATTGCTTAACTCTTATGCCACCCCGAGAGATGCGCAGGGCTTGGATGACAGGTCTTGGCAATGCAAGACTTGCACAGCGTTACCACGTGAGCACTGAGGATTTACCCAACGCAAGCGGTAATAAACATAAACTTGGCTTTCTATCCTAGTATCAAACACATAATCTTGCTTGGTATCCAAATCAAGGACTCCAAGCATAGTTATAAGGCACGACGTTTTTTAGCACTCTAATTTGATATCATTCAGTTGGCAAGGGATTACTTAACTTGCCAATTGAATTTCTATCTAATTGCATACTCGGTTACGGACGCTTTGTGCTAAGTTGAATGCAGAAGAAAAAAAATCTCCCTCGCCAAAGCGCTTTTACAAATAAAGCTTTAGCATCTCAGAATCAACTAGGAAGAGCGTACGCGCTTCACCAACAGGGTAATTTGACTCAGGCTAAAGCAGCTTACCTAGAAGCATTAAAGCTTGATTCTCGCAATTATGAAGCCCTCCAACTCATAGGTACTCTGTGCGCACAGTCCAAGCAAAGCGAAGAGGCACTAGCTTACTTTGACAAAGCTCTTGAAGTAAACGCCGCTAATGCAGCAGTGTTCAACAACCGTGGAATGGTACTTATGGATTTAAAAAATCCACTCCTTGCTATTCAAAGCTTCGAGCGAGCTATTGCGCTACAAATCGACTACGCAGAAGCCCACGCAAACAAGGGCAATGCTTTACAAGCATCACAACAATTAAAGGAGGCATTGAAGAGTTATGAGTGTGCAATTGCATTAAGACCTGGCTTCGCAGATACATATATTAACAAAGGCGTTGTTCTCCACAAGCTTGAGAGTTTTCAAACTGCTATTGAAAGCTTTAACAGAGCAGCAAGGATAACCCCAACCTTTGCACAAGCCTTTTACAATACGGCAAGAGCCTTTAGACAATTAGGCGATTTGAAGGCAGCTCTTGCAAATTATGACCGTGCTATTGATATAAATGCGGACTATATTGATGCCCATAACAATCGCGGCAACATTCTCCTTGAGCTGAAAGACTTTAACCTTGCACTTGAGAGTTTTGACAAAGCATTGGTACTAAATTCTCGTGCGCCACAACTCCATAACAACAAGGGTAACGTTCTTAGGGAATTAAAACGATTTAACGAAGCTATACAAAGTTATAAAACTGCCATACAGATTTATCCTCAATATGTTGATGCTTACAACAACTTAGGAAATGTATTTCAAGAACTAAAGCAATTTAACGATGCACTTATTTGCTACAACCAAGCCCTTACCTACAACCCACAATTTGTTGATGCACTCAGCAACAAGGGAGTTGTCCTTAGAGAGCTAAAAGACAGCCGAGCATCTGTAGAGTGCTACGGACAAGCAATCATGCTGAACCCTCAGTTCGCACAAGCATATTTCAATTTAGGGAATGCACTAAAAGAGCTAGACATGCCAACACCAGCTCAGATTTACTATGAGCGTGCTCTCTCGATTGATTCAAAATATTACGGTGCCAAGTGGGGTATCGCCCTTTTAAACATACCAACCTTTATCAATAGCACTGAGCATCTTGAGTCATCCAGAATATCCTTAAATACGGCACTTAAGCATCTTCAACTTGAGTGTTCTGATTCTGGGTTTTTAAACGCCTTCCAAAGCGTTGGACTCCATCAACCCTTTTACCTTGCTTACCAAGAGCGAAACAATAAAGAATTGATGCAGCAATATGCTCAAATTTGCCATACAGTAATGGCGCATTGGCAATCAACTTACCTAGCCGATATTTTGCACTCAACAAAATCTCAAAAAATTAAGCTCGGTATCGTCAGTGATCAAATTAGGTTTCACTCGGTTTGGAACGCAATTACAAAAGGAATAATTGAGCACTTAGACTCCGAAAAATTCGAGATTCATATCTTCTACCTCGGTACAGTCGTTGATGAACAAACCGCTTTCGCACAATCAAAAACATTCTCTTTTACACAAAACCTCCCCTCCCTAAAAGAGTGGGCATACGCGCTTCAAAGCTCGAACTTGGACGCTATTTTGTATCCGGAAATTGGAATGCACGCGCTCACTCTTCAGTTGGCTCACCTAAGGCTTGCGCCGCTTCAAATGGTAAGCTGGGGACATCCAGAGACAACCGGCATTGAAACAATTGATTACTTTATATCTGCTCAAAGCTTTGAGGATAAGAGCTCTAAAAACTATTATTCAGAATCCCTTCTCGAACTTCCATCTCTTGGATGTACATATGGTGAGTTAGAAATAAAGCCTGAAACCGTTGATTTACACAGCTTAGGGGTTTTATCCGATAGCATTAAACTCTTATGCCCAGGTACCCTTTTCAAATACTCACCTGAGTATGACTGGATCTTTGCTGCAATTGCTAAAGAACTGCAACTCAAGGAGGTAGGTGATTTATCTGCCCCGGTCAAATACCAGTTTATATTTCTCTACAGAGATACCGCCAGTGCTGAACTATTTAAAGCACGTCTTGAAAAAGTATTTGAAGCCGAAAGATTAGACATTAGCGCCTGGGTTGTGTTCTTACCTTGGATGAGCCCTAGCTCTTTTTACGGACTTATGAACTGCGTGGATCTCTTTTTAGATACGCTTGGTTTCTCGGGCTTTAACACAGCAATGCAGGCTGTAGAGTGTGCTCTTCCAATAGTGACCAAGAGGGGGCAATTTTTAAGAGGTCGTTTCGCAAGCGCAATATTAGACAAATTGAATTTAGAGACTTACGTTGCAAATTCAGATAATCAGTATATTTCTAATGCAGTTATGCTGGCAACCCAGCCAGAACTTCGAGCTAAGGTCAGTTCACACATCCGCTCTAATCGTCATACTCTTTTCAATGATTTAACGCCTGTGCGCGCTTTTGAAGAATTTCTAATCAAACGCTGCAGATCAAAGTCTTAATAAGAACTCAAACTTGGCAATAGATATCCGGATTAGCCAAGGTAATTCACTAATTTAAACTTACAAAATAAGCATTTTGAGGGCTTTTTGGCATGAAATTCAAAACTTGATTGCCAATTGCCGAAATTGATAGCAAACCTCACCGGCTTTCTACGATAATCTAGGGTTCGAGTCTTAAAGACTAATCCCTCTTTCACGTTATCACGGATTTTTTATGAGTTTACAGTGCGGCATCGTCGGATTACCCAATGTTGGCAAGTCCACCCTTTTTAATGCGCTTACCAAGGCGGGTATAGCTGCTGAGAATTATCCGTTTTGTACGATAGAGCCAAATGTGGGCGTTGTAGAGGTCCCTGATCAACGGTTGAAGGCTTTGTCTGAAATTGTAAAACCAGAGAGAGTCGTCCCAGCGATCGTAGAGTTTGTAGATATTGCCGGCTTAGTTGCAGGTGCAAGCCAAGGAGAGGGACTTGGTAACCAGTTTTTAGCGCATATTCGTGAAACGGACGCTATCGTCAATGTTGTTCGCTGTTTTGAGGACGACAACATCATTCACGTAGCAGGCAAAATTGACCCGATATCCGATCTTGAAGTAATTCAAACTGAATTGTGCTTGGCCGACCTAGGTACAGTTGAAAAATCAATCGCTCGCTACACAAAAGCCGCTAAATCCGGCACTGATAAAGAAGCAATCAAACTTGTACCACTTCTCACTAAGTGTCAAACAGCCTTAAACCAAGGGCATCCTATCCGCACATTGCCTTTATCTGATGATGAATGGGCACTACTTAAACAGTTTTGCTTTATTACCGCCAAACCTGCTATGTTTGTTGGCAATGTTAGCGAAGACGGGTTCGAGAATAACGATTACTTAAACAGACTCCAAGCACTCGCTGAATCGCAAAAGGCTCCTATGGTTGCGATTTGCGCAAAAATGGAAGCGGATATGAGCGATATGGATGAGGAAGAGAAAGAGCTTTTCTTATCCGAGATGGGACAAAGTGAACCGGGACTCAACCGACTCATTAGAGCAGCTTACGAATTACTTGGTCTGCAAACTTATTTCACCGCAGGTGTGAAAGAAGTTCGTGCGTGGACGATTCGCAAAGGCGACACTGGCCCTAAGGCTGCCGGCGTAATCCATACAGACTTTGAAAAAGGATTCATTCGAGCCCAGACCATAGCCTTTTCAGACTTTATAACCTATAAAGGAGAACAAGGCGCCAAGGATGCAGGGAAAATGAGAGCCGAAGGCAAAGAATATGTTGTCCAGGACGGGGACGTTATGAACTTCTTATTTAGTCCCTAATTTTTCATCTATATCAGAGTCTTACTTACTAATTAATTAAATCACAAAATACATTTGTTAAAACTCCTACTCGATCTATTGACCAAGAGCAACCAGCATCTGTTGGTTGCTTACTTATAGAGTAAGGTAATTTGAAAATTAAAAATATATTCCCGACAAATTAATCCTTAAGTAGCCAAATTTAACGCTTATTAAGTCCCTTTGTCTATGTACAGTCAGTTATGGCTTTAGGGTTTATTTTTTTACCTAAATTTTTAACTATTTTGAGCTTGTAATCGCTACAATCGTGCCTCCTTTTTAAGCAATCTGTAACTCATCATATTTCATGCAACTGGGCAATCACATTACTGCTAACAACATATTTGTTGCACCTATGGCTGGGGTTACGGATCGCCCCTTTAGGACCTTGTGTAAAAAATTAGGTGCTGGGTACGCGGTAAGTGAGATGGTGACTTCTAGGGCAGACCTAATCAACAGCACCAAAACCCAAAGACGCTTAAACCATGATGGAGAGAGTGGTTTGATTGCTGTTCAAATTGCTGGAACAGAGCCCCTTGCTATGGCAGAGGCTGCGGTTTTTAATATACAGCGTGGCGCTCAGATAATTGATATTAATATGGGCTGCCCTGCCAAAAAAGTATGTAACAAATGGGCGGGCTCTGCTCTCATGCAAGATGAGTCTTTGGCAGCTAAGATCATTGAGGCAGTTGTAAATGCTTGCATCCCCCACAATGTACCTGTAACTCTCAAAATGCGAACGGGATGGAGTGAAGAGGTCAAAAATGCAAGTCGCATTGCTCTTCTAGCTGAAGGCATTGGCGTTCAAATGATCACAGTTCACGGGAGAACTAGGGAGCTTGGTTATAAAGGATTTGCTGAATACGAAACGATTTCTCACGTTAAATCTATATTACATATTCCTGTAGTCGCAAACGGTGATATTGACTCTGCGGAAAAAGCTGCTTCGGTGCTTGCTCAAACAGGTGCAGACGCTGTAATGATAGGTCGCGCAGCAATGGGTAGGCCTTGGATTTTTAGAGAAATAACCCATTACTTAGAAACAGGTCGACTCCTAGCGCCTCCTCTCATTGCTGAAGTAAAGTCATTATTGCTAGAGCATTTAGAGGATCACTACAGTTTGTATGGGGACGTAATGGGCGTTCGCACAGCACGCAAGCACATAGGTTGGTACGTAAAAGGTTTGCCTGGATTCGAATTTTTTAAGGATTCAATGAATACCTTACAAACTACGCATGAGCAACTTCTTGCTGTGGAACATTACTTTGACTCGCTTGCTGAGCAGGGTGATAGGCTTCCTGAAGCAACAATTGATATTTCTGAGAAAGTGTATGAGTAAAAAACAAATAGAAGATGCGGTTAAACACAGTCTTGAGTCTTATTTCAAAGACCTGAGAGGATCAGAGCCTGATAATTTACACGATATGCTTATCAAAATAGTAGAAAAACCGTTGTTAGAGGTGGTGCTGAAGCACTCTGATAACAACCAATCCAAAGCCGCGCAGTGGTTGGGTGTTAACAGAAATACGCTTCGCAAAAAATTAACTGATCACAAAATGCTATAAAGACTTTTAGTCCTAAAAATAAAAGCTTAAAACTCCAGCCTCAAGCCTAGATAAAGGCTGTGGCCTTTGGGCTAAGGCTACAGACAGAATAAACAATATTAAATAAACGGAATCTCTCTCATGAACGCATTAATCTCAGTCTCTGACAAAACAGGTATCGTTGAGTTTGCAAAGTCCCTGCATAGCCTGGGAATTAAGCTGATATCAACTGGCGGAACTGCAAAGCTTCTTAGTGAGCAAGGACTCCCAGTCCAAGAGGTTGCTGAACTAACCGGATTTCCAGAGATGCTTGATGGTCGTGTTAAGACCTTGCATCCCAAGGTCCATGGAGGTCTTCTTGCTAGACGCGGGGACGCCGCACACATGAGCTCACTCAAAGAGCACGGTATTGATACCGTTGATCTCCTAATTGTGAATTTATATCCATTCGAGGCCACAGTTTCCAAACCAAACTGCTCGCTTGAAGATGCAATCGAAAATATCGATATCGGTGGTCCTGCCATGGTTCGAAGCGCTGCAAAAAATTGGCAAGACGTTGGCGTAATCACAGATGCATCACAGTACAAGTTAGTTTTGAGTGAATTAAAAGAACACAAAAAACTGACGCATGAAACTCGCTTTGCTCTAAGTATTGCTGCCTTCAACCGAATAAGCAATTACGATGCAAGTATCAGTAATTATTTATCTGCACGACAAAATGACGGCTCGCTTGCGCAGTTTCCTGGACAATTGAACGGACGTTTTACCAAAATACAAGACTTGCGCTACGGAGAAAATCCACATCAAAGCGCTGCTTTATACAAAGACTTAGACGCAACCCCTGGAACCCTCGTTAGCGCAGAGCAACTCCAAGGTAAGGAGCTCTCGTTCAACAACTTGGCCGACGCAGATGCAGCCTGGGAGTGCGTTAAAAGTCTAGAAGGCGTAGCCTGCGTAATTGTCAAGCACGCCAATCCCTGCGGCGTTGCGATGGGTAGTGATGCGATGGAGGCTTATACGCGTGCATTCAGCACAGATCCGACCTCAGCGTTTGGTGGGATCATCGCCTTTAACTGCGCGCTTGACGCAACAACAGCTAGTGCGATTTCTGAGAAATTTGTAGAGGTGCTCATTGCAAGTGAGTACTCTCAAGAGGCACTCACTGTTCTATCAAAAAAACCGAATGTTCGCGTCCTTAAAATTTCACTTCCAAATGTCAAGAGCAGCAAAGGATCAACTGATAGCACTCACAGTATTCAGTCTTTTGCACTTGGCACACATAATTTAGATATCAAACGAATTGGGGGGGGATTATTAGTTCAAACTTCTGATACACACGTTTTAAATATTAACGATTTAAAAGTCGTTACTAAAGTCAAGCCAACACCTACGCAAATTCAAGATATGCTTTTTGCGTGGAAAGTCGCTAAGTTCGTAAAAAGTAATGCTATCGTTTTTTGCGCAAACTCAATGACCTTGGGCGTAGGTGCAGGACAAATGAGTAGACTTGACTCAGCTCGAATAGCTAGTATCAAGGCGGAACACGCAGGCCTGTCTTTAAAAGGATCAGTAGTTGCAAGCGATGCTTTCTTTCCTTTCAGGGATGGACTCGATGTAGTTGTAAAAGCAGGTGCTACCTGCGTTATCCAACCAGGAGGCTCAATGCGAGATCAAGAGGTGATTGACGCAGCAGATGAGCAAGGTGTAGCCATGGCATACACTGGGGTTAGACACTTTAGACACTGATCTCTAGTAAGACTTGGTCATTCGCAGTGAATGACTAAGTCAAATATCATTAAGCTAGTAAGCACATTTGATTAGGTTAATTATTTATCAACGTGCTTAAACTTGCCCCATCACACGCATAACACTTTGAGCTGCTGCGATGGTCTCATCTATGTCGGCCTGAGTATGCGCAGCGCTCACAAATCCAGCCTCATATAGGGCTGGTGCAATGTATACACCTTTATCCAACAAACCGTGAAAGAGTTGGTTAAATTTTTGACCATCGCTTTTCATCACTTGCGCGTAATTGCTAGGTAATTGTGGGAGTAGGAAAAATCCAAACATTCCGCCCTGTGAGTCAGAAACAAAACTTAATCCCTCTTGTTTAGCAACTTTAGAGAGCCCATTAACTAGGGACTGAGTCCTTTGAGTGAGAGAGTCCCAAAACCCAGGACGCTGGATTTCTTTAAGAGTAGCCAACCCACAAGCTGTCGCAACTGGATTACCGCTCAACGTACCAGCCTGATACACAGGCCCTAAAGGAGCGAGTTGTTCCATAACTGCACGAGAACCTCCAAAGGCTGCCAACGGCATGCCCCCTCCAATGACCTTACCCATCACGGTAATATCAGGCTTAAAGCCAGGAATTTTTGCTGCGTACACACTTTGCGCTCCGCCAAGAGCTACCCTAAACCCAGTCATCACTTCATCGAACACAAGCAATGCTCCGTGTTGAGTACACAACTCTCTACAGCGTTTCATAAACTCTACGCTAGCTCTCACAAAATTCATATTTCCTGCAATAGGCTCTATCATCACACACGCAAGTTCCCTACCGTGCAGAGCAAACGCCTCCTCTAATTGCGCAACGTTGTTGTACTCCAAAACCAGTGTGTGTTGGACTACTTCTGCAGGAACGCCTGCGCTGGTTGGATTGCCAAATGTCGCTAGGCCAGATCCTGCCTTTACCAGCAGTGCATCAGCATGTCCGTGGTAGCAGCCTTCAAACTTAATAATCTTATTTCGCCCTGTTGCACCCCTTGCTAATCGAAGCGCACTCATACCTGCCTCGGTACCTGAGCTGACCAAACGGACCATCTCCATGGAGGGCATGATTTTCAAGATTTCCTCTACCAACTCCACCTCACGCAAAGTAGGCGCTCCAAAGGAGAAGCCGTCTTTTAAGGCCTCCTGAACAGCGCTAACAACCACCGAATTACCGTGTCCAAGGATCATCGGCCCCCATGAGCCAATGTAGTCAATGTATTTTTTATTGTTTTCGTCCCAAAAGTATGCGCCTTCAGCACGTTTGACAAAACGGGGCGTTCCACCTACAGCACGAAAAGCTCTAACGGGTGAGTTCACGCCTCCGGGGATCACTTGTCGAGCGCGGTCAAAATAGGTTTGATTTAAGTCGGTCATGGTTTTTATTTGATACAAATGTGAATGTGAGAGGAATTTTAAATATTAGAGCATTTAATTAGTGTCGAGTTGTGATTTTGGGCAATCCAAAGTCTTCTATTTGATCAGTAGGACTCTCGGCTTGCAGCGCTTCGCCCTCACCCTCGTCTTCATCACTCATGCTCTGCGTCCAAAAAAGCCGATCAGGCAACACCAAGCCCATCCCGGGTTGATAGCCCGCAAGCAAACAACCGTCTAAATAATTTAGAGCCTCTTTGGTCGCTACTTCTAAATCACAACCCACTGCAATCAGTGCAGAGATAACTGCGCTCAATGTATCTCCTGTCCCTGTGAAAACCGCATCCTGACGCTCAAACTTCTCGGTGAGTAATACGTTATAAGGTGTACAAAGTACATTCTCAAAGGTTTGTGCGTTTGGAGTAATGCCGGTGACTAGTGTGTAGGGTACGCCCAGCTCTCCGGCTGCCTTGGCCAGCTCCCGCGGTGTAGGGGCTCTTGCGTTACTCCAATCAGGCACCAACCATCTAGACAAGGTACTGTAATTGCCAATTAAAAGCGTTGTCTGGGGGAGCACCAAATCTTTGAATGCTTCTAAGTATGACTCTATTTCTTCGTCCTCCCACCATGACAGTCCTGGCATGTAGGAGATAACGGGCAGATCTGCGTAATCTGCGGTTACCTCTGCAACAACACTTAACGCCTCTGGGCTCCCACAAAAGCCAACTTTAAAGACCTGAACATTCACATCCTCTAAGACTGCTCGAGCTTGTTCGCTCACCCCTTCGGAGTCAATGCAAAAATGACCTCGAATTTCAGCCGTATCTTTGATGTAGCTACCCGTAACAACTGGCAGGGTGTGAGCGCCTACTGAGTTACAAGACAAAATATCAGCTGTGATCCCTCCCCCACCACTAGGATCATTAGAGTTGAAAGCCAATACACATGGGTAAGAGGCATCCGAATCGTCCTCGCTGTCCTCTAGATCGGGTGTTGGGGGATGGGTATAGTTACTCATAATTAATCGATACAATGGGCGTTCATTTTGAACCCTTATTAGGGAATTGTGCCGTATTTTTGGGAATAATATCTTGACTACTACTTGGATGTGTTTAATTTGTGGATGGATTTACGATGAGTCCGTTGGAGCTCCTGAGCACGGTATAGCTGCTGGGACGCCCTGGGCTGATGTTCCCATGAACTGGACTTGTCCAGAGTGCGGCGCCCGCAAGGAAGACTTTGAGATGGTAGAGATCTAATACCTTCTTCGTTTTGGGGTTTTATGATTAAAACCCAATAATTTGGGGAAACGAGGTGCGATTGGACTGTCTAGTCCCCTTTCATGCCTTACTCCACAAACAAATATTTCGTTACTTTTTTTATCAATTCGTTTATCTTTAAGGACACTTATGCGTATCGACCAAAAAGCACTTGATCAACTTTTTTTAAATGCTCGCTCATCAAACGGTTTCATTGACAAACCCGTGCCTGAGTCGCTGCTACGAGAGATTTATGACTTGGCAAAGTTTGGACCCACTTCAATGAACACACAGCCAGCGCGTTTCATTATGCTAACCAGTGCGGCTGCCAAAGAAAGAGTCATGCCTGCAATGATGCCAGGTAACGTTGATAAAACAAAGTCAGCGCCGGTCATCGTGATCGTTGCCTCTGACGCGCATTTTTATGAGCATCTCCCAAAAACGTTCCCCAACAAACCTGATGCAAAAGAGATGTTTGCTGGTAACGCTGGACTTGCACAGGCGACAGCAACACG
>CAIRBP010000103.1 GCA_903876885.1 uncultured Burkholderiales bacterium
GACGGGTTAAATAAATACTTGGCAAGCAGTTTCAATCGTATTTGCATAAAAATGGTCTCAACGCTCTAATTAAACTTAACCCAACTATAAAAAGGTACTGCGTAAGTGTATCTCCCTCAGAGCAAATCCAAGCGATTTACTTAATAAGAATGTGGGTTTTTCATTATTCAGTATGACCTTAAAATCGATTACAGTTATATCAACCACACTGCTAGTCTATGCGGTGACCTGTGAAAATTAACATTTAATTCAGATGAAAATAACAATCGTTGGCGGCGGAATTGCTGGACTGAGCTTTGCACTTAATTTGCACGCCAGAGGTATTGACTGCGAGGTTTATGAATCAGTACCAGAGGTTAAGGAGATAGGGGTTGGTATTACGATACTCCCTCATGCAAGCGCTGAGCTCTCTAAGCTAGGTGTTTTAGAGAAGTTAGAACCCCTTGGTATAGAAAATTTAGAGAGCGTATTCTTCAACAGATACGGACAATTTGTTTACAAAGAGCTCAGGGGAAGGCACTCGGGGTACAAGACACCCGAGCTCGGGATGCACAGAGGCAGACTACACCGAGTGCTGTACGACGCGGTTTTGCAGCGACTCGGGGCCGCCAAGGTTCATACGGGCTATAGATGCACAGGTTTTAAACAAACTGCAGAACCTGCTACCGGTGTTGAGCTGTTTATGGACCTTGCCGATGGGTCTCAAAGAGTCGTACCGGCCAGCGTCGTCGTTGCTTGTGACGGCGTAAATTCTGCAATACGCAAACAACTCTACCCTGACGATCAAGTCGCTTTTGCAGGTATCAACACCTGGAGAGGAGTATCGATTCACAAACCCATTCTGAGCGGTAAAAGTTATATCCGTATAGGCTCCATAGAGACCGGCAAAATGGTTATCTATCCGATCATCGATAACGTGGACGGTAAAGGCAATCAATTGATCAACTGGGTAGCTGAGATCCAGGAAGATCAAGCTGCAATGAATGACTGGAATAAACCAGGTAGGCTTGAGGACTTTCTACCAACTTTTGAGGACTGGCGTTATGATTGGTTAGACGTCCCTGCACTGATCCAGGCGTCGGACCATATCCTAGAGTATCCAATGGTAGACAAAGATCCTTTAAAACAGTGGACTTTTGGCGCAATAACGCTTATGGGTGACGCTGCGCACCCGATGTACCCCAGAGGATCAAACGGCTCAGCTCAGGCAATTATTGACGCTCGCACGCTTGCCGACTGTATTCAAAATTCCTTTGCATCTGATGGGGCAAACCCAACTAGCGCAACTCATGCATTAAAAGATTATGAAAGTAAGCGATTAGAGCCAACAGCTAAAGTCGTTAAAACCAACCGAACACTCCCGCCTGACGCTATTATTATGAAAGCCGATGAGTTGAGTAAAGGTCAGCCTTTTAGGAGTATTGATGATCTCATCAGTCAAGACGAGCTTCGTCAGATCTCGGAGAACTACAAACAGATTGCAGGTTTTGCTCTTTCAGCAACGCCAACATAGTGATGTCTTACATCTCTTGATTCTCAATTAATTTAGGCGTTGAGCAGTTCTGTGTAGTCTGATTTTGTTGGGAAGAGGGACTGAGCGTTTTAAGACATCTTCTCCTAACCACTGAGCGCAGCGTTTTGCTCGAGCGGCAACTGTGGCCAGGGGGAGTTGTTGGTAGTCATCGTTAAAAACTTCAAAGCTATAGTCTCCTCTATAACCTAGTTTATAAAGCCTTGTCACCAAATCCGCCAAGAACTCACTATGCACTCCCTCACCAGGGAACACTCTAAAATGTCTAGCTGTTGTGATACGCTCCTCAACTGAGCGAATTTCTTGCCACATAAAGTCAGCGAGTTGAACCAAGAATATTTTCTCTGGATCAAGCATCTCCAGATCTTCTAGGGAAGATTTGGTTGCGAGTATGTGAAAGGAATCTATGCCAATCCCTAGGTTTGGCATATCAGCGCGCTCGATCACATCCCAGGCCTGCGCGAACTCATTTATTGTTCTGCCCCAAGAAAGTCCTTCGTAAGCCACTTTTATACCTTTGGGGATCGCAAGCGTTGCGAGCTTTCGAAGATCCTTAGCAAGGCTATCTACATCTTGAGAGGCGTGGGTAGATGTAGAGGAACAAACCAATAGGACCTTAGAGCCAAGGGATGCACACATCTCGAGCATCGACTTGGCGATATCGATCTTGTAGTCATGCAAATGTCCGCTCAGGCCTTCAAAGTCTCTAAGCACTTGAAAGCCCGTTACGCGAAGGCCACTTGTTTTGACGGCCTGAATAGCCGCCTCAAGACCTCCTTCGTGGCCTACTACGTCCCGTGCGTTTAGCATGACTTGGTCAAATCCTGCTTGTTTAATCGCCTTTAACTTGCCCTCCAACGTGCCCGCCAGTGAGATGGTGTCCATCCCGAAGTCTGATAGATTTCCAATAATCGGGTTCATTACAGAGTCCTTAATCAACGCTTAACGAGTTCAAAGCTAATCGCACCCATCCAAGTTCGAGTTAATGCACCTTTGTCCTCGGTGTGAACTGTTGGGGACTCAATGAACTCAACGCCTCTGGAGCGTAAGTCTTTGACCGCCTCAAAAACACTTGGCGTGCTAAATGCAACTCGCTGAAAACGTTCATCCTCATCGACACTTAAGAGTCCTGCCTCTGGTTCAATGAGTTGTATGAAAAACTGATGGCAAGGGCTGCGAAGAATAGTACCTTTAGGCAAAATACCAAATTTTGTCTGGGCTGGGAGGACCTCAAAGCCAAAGAGTGAACAGTAAAACTCGCTCCAGTCCTCAGCTCTGTCGTTGCCGATGTACTGAACGATACCAAAGAGATTAACGTCATGCAAAGCGATTGGGCGTTGATCAACAGAGGGAATGGGGGTGAAGTCTACATCGTAGATAGAGAACTCTTTGTACCTATCCACAAAGTAAATCCTGCTCGATCCCACACCGTGTACGGCTGGAATATTGAGCTCCATCACCTCAACTTGTGTTGGCACAGCCCACGCACCTAGCTCAAGCGCGCGGTTATAGGCCGCAGATGCATCTCTGACACGCAGTGCAATCGCAGCTAAGACTGGGGTCTCAGTTGGGCTTAAGCGGTGAGAGAGTCCGGCATCGTGTGCATTGATAATAATATTGATGCCACCTTGTCTGTATAGCGTCACCTCGCGTGAGCGGTGTCTGGCAATGGGTCTAAACCCCATCATCTCAAGTACTTGTCCTAGCGCTTGGGGTTTAGAGGTTGCGTATTCAATGAACTCAATACCCTCCATGCCTAGCGGATTTAGGTTGTCTGGAATGGCTTCGCGAGCACTTGTTGCAGCTTCTGGCATGTGATGTTTCTCCGCAGAAAATAGGGCATTAAATTTTATTGTGTTTGAGGCTTCTTGCTTAGGTATGAACTTCTGGTTGAGTTTTTTGCATACCACCCAAGAACAGTCGCTCGATATGTGGGTCTGCTAGTAACTCAGAGGCCTCTTTTTGGAGTACTTTTTGACCCGACTCAAGCGCAATCGCCTCATCTGCATACTTTAGCGCACTTTTAACATTTTGCTCCACCATTAATACAGTTGTGCCCTGGTCGGTGAGTTTTCGTAGTAACTTGAAAACGTCTTGCACAACAAGCGGGGACAGACCAATTGAGGGTTCGTCAATTAAGATGACTTTTGGGCGAAGCAACAAAGCGCGTCCAATCTCGAGTTGTTTTTGCTCTCCCCCAGACAGGGAACTGGCCATGGAGTTGATACGCTCTTTAAGGCGCGGAAAGAACTCGAGCACTTCGGGGATACGCTCGTGGGTGGTTTTCATGCCCAGCGTTATTCCCCCAAGCTCCAAGTTCTCAAAAACGCTTAGTTGACCAAAAAGGTTTCGGCCTTGAGGGACAAACGCAATGCCCTTGGCTAAAAGCTCTTTTTGTGTGAGGCTGGTGATTTCTTCCCCGTCTAAATAAATATGTCCGAATTTAGGTTTCAACAGTCCAAAGAGTGTCTTGAGTACGGTTGATTTACCTGCCCCGTTGGGTCCGAGCAAAAGCGTAATAGCTCCTCTTTTAGCTTGAAACGATAGGTTATTGAGGATCATGAAGTCCTTGTAGCCTGCGAGCACGTCTTTAAATTCAATGCAACAATTTTTAGTCATAAATTAGCTCCCAAGGTACGCTTCGAGGACTTCCTTGTTGGCACGAATTTCACCAGGAGTACCAATTGCTAGTACTCGTCCTTCGACCATAACCATAATTCTGTGGCAAAGATCCATGACGAAATCCATGTTGTGTTCGATCACCACAAAACTACCCCCTTGCTTGTGGTTTAGCTCTTTAAGGAGTTTACTGATACCGCCCACGAGCGAGGGGTTCACACCCGCACATGGTTCGTCTAACAACACCAAAGCTGGCTCGCTCATGAAAGCCATCGCTATATCCACTAACTTTTGTTGACCGTAGGACAGCTCTCCCGCTTTTTTATGAGCAACGTGTCCCATATTAAACAGATTAATCAACTCATCCGCCTTATCCCCGAGTCCCGAATCAGTGGGTGCAAATATGCGACTCAGCATACTGCCGTGGTGTTCTTGGGCCGCTACGATTAAATTGTCCCTTACGCTCATCTTTCCAAACACCTGAAGGGTTTGAAAGGTGCGACCAACTCCCAGGTGGTTTAGCTCTAAGGGGCCGAGTCGAGTGACGTCTTGCCCGTTTAATTCAATACGACCTGAGTTGGGTGTAATTTGGCCAAGCATACTGTTGAAAAGAGTTGTTTTACCCGAGCCATTCGGTCCAATCACCCCGAAAATCTCACCTGGCATGACTTCAAAGGAGACGCCTCCAACGGCTTGAATGGCTCCGTAAGATTTGCAAAGATTCTCCACCCTTAGCACGGGTTGTCTTTGGTTTAGATGGGTGCTCATGCTGTAGCCTCCCCGTTTGTAGTTTGTTCTTGCATACGCTTAGCATCACGGGCTCTGGCATCAGACGCCTCTTTTGCAAGTTTGCGGGCGCGAATACGCTCTGGGATACTAAGCAGTCCATCGGGCAGCCAAATCATGAGAAGAATTACTGCAGTCCCAAAGATGAAGAGATACCAGGCCTGTGCAAAGCGCAACCACTCAGGTAGCACAACGCCCACTGCACTACCTAATAGTGGACCAAGGAAATAGCCAGGTCCACCAACTACAACCATCAAGTACATCATGATTGAGGAGCCGACCGTGAAAAGGCTGGGGTCAATAAATTGCACTAAGCTGGCGTAAAGTCCTCCAGCAATTCCTGCGTATCCTGCACCAATTGCGAAACTCATGAGTGTGTAGTTTCTAACATGTATTCCAAGGCTTTCTGCGCGGATTGGATTATCTCTGAGCGCGGTGAAGGACTTGCCCCAAGGCGATTTGATAAGTCCCCATAACAAAAGGCCCATGACAAGAGTAACTGCAAGAACGATGAAATAATAGTTCCTGTTGTTGTCTAAATTGAAATCTAGTAATGTGGGGCGTGGGACGTTGTTCATACCAAACGTACCCCCTGTTAACCACTCTTCATTACGCATAATCAACCACACCGCTGTGTTGAACCCAAGCGTTGCGAAGGCTAGGTAAATGGTTTGTACCCGCAGAGCAGGAAATCCCAATAAAACACCAGCAAAAAAACAAATCAAAGCACCAACTGGAAGTCCAATCCAAAAGCTTAGTCCCAGCTTTAGAAAAATGGCTACTGTGTAAGCACCGATTCCAAAGAATGCAGCTTGCCCCAGCGACTTTTGACCCGCATAGCCAATTGTCAAATTAAGGCCCATAGTGGCTATGATGAAGATCAACCAAGTGGTTAATAGATGAACGCCGTAAGTCTTCAAATAAAAGGGCGTCAAAATGAGCACAACAAGCACAGCTATAAAAATTAAAAGTGTTTTTAGCTTCATACCTTGCGCTCCTCACGCCGGCCCAGCAGGCCTTGTGGTTTAAAGAGAATAACGACCATAAAGATAATGAGTGCAACTGCGTCTTTATAGGCAGGGGAGATGTAAGCAGCAGCTAAGTTCTCACACACTCCAACCAGCAGTCCACCAAGCAAAGCGCCGTTTGAGTTGTTAAAGCCGCCAATGATTGCCGCAAAGAAAGCTTTATTCCCTAAAGACTCTCCCATATCAAACTTAGCCAAGTATGTCGGTGTTACCAAAAGCGCCGCAGCAACGGCTAGCAATGCGTTGATGGCAAAGGTGTAGAAGATCATTCTTGGTACGTTGATACCTAAGACAGCTGCGCTCTCAGTGTTTTGAGCAACTGCTTGCATTGCCCTACCCGTAACAGTCTTAGTGATAAAGGTTTGGGTAAGTAGCACAAGCACAAGTGCCATTACAAAGGTCCCTATATCTGAGTTTGAGATGGTGACACCTGCAATGTGGTACAGATCTGCAGGGAAGACAGATGGGAAATTAAGAGGTTGTGCGCTGTAGCCTGCGCGCACGCCGTTGCGCATAGCGATTGATAATCCGATCGTTGCGACAACGATAGGCATCATGCCGTACTTGAATAATGGATCCACAAGCCCGCGTTTAAATAGCCAGCCTAAAACAATAACCGCAACTATGCAGGTCAATGCAACACTTCCAATAAAGGAAATATCCATTTGCATGAAAATGATCATAACGAATGCCGGGAGCATCACAAACTCACCTTGTGCAAAGTTAATGGTTCCCGAGGCCTGCCAAAGCAAAGTAAATCCTAGAGCGGCAAGGGCGTAAATACTGCCTGTTGCTAGTCCGCTCATTAAAAGCTGAAGAAAATCACTCAATTTAATATCTCCATCTCACATTAGGGCACAAGGTAGAACAAGGAATCACAGCGAGGACTGTACTTTTTTTAAAGTAAGCTGATTGCTTGCATCAGCCAGAACTTCGCCCCTAAGCGAGAGAGCACTTAGATCAGCGAATAAAGAGAGTTGATTTTAGAGAGTTAGACCAGGTATTGAATTAAAGTGATCGATCATCGAACGTAATTAGGGTAATTACCAAATTTGTGTTTACTTTGTGAGTAAGTTTGTAGCTGGTTAAGAGCAGTCCATACTGAAAAGTATAAGAATAGGTAATGCAACCGCCCAACTGGCAGCAGTAATAAATAGTGCTTCGCCGGATTCAAAATGGAGAACACCAAAATGTTCCCCCGCTAAATATGAAAAGGTTCCGAGAGCAGATCCGATGAGTGGCGACCAATTTATAAAATTCTTTAACCAAGCAAGAGAGTGATTAAGTGAGGCTCCAAGACTTAGCCAAAGACAGGTCATCCAAAAGGGTTGCACGTTGAGTGGGCTGTCAAAATAAGATCCCTCAAAAAGTATTGAATGATTTTGTATAAGTAAGGTATCAATGATCCAGCCAAGGGTAGCTACTTTTAGCGTGAGAACGAACTCCGATTTATTAGAGTTAAAGTAAAAATGCTGGGACAGAAATACAAGTGTAGCTAGGCCTATCCAAACCATATTAAATGGTGGACTACTTTGAACTGTGAATGCGCATGTAAACCAAACAATTTGGAAGCCAACTGCGTTTAAAAATAGTTTTAACAGACTAAATTTCCTCACCTCTTTTTTAAGGCCTAGTTTAAGAAAATAATATAATTATTTTGTGCCGAAGTAGCTCAGTTGGTAGAGCAACGCACTCGTAACGCGTAGGTCGGAAGTTCGATTCTTCTCTTCGGCACCAATGATTTAACGCGAGCAAGTAAGGTTAAGCGTCACTGTTAGACATTATCATAACTGTTTAAGCTCACGATTTTGTCTGCGATTTCATCAACGGTTTCATTAACGGTTTCTGATGGACTCGTAAATCCCCGCTTCACTCACAAAGGTACCAAACCATCCTATTTGGAGTGATATTTAGTAACAAGATCAACTTCGTTCTTGGACCCTAAGATCACGCTAACCCGTTCATGAAGTGCATTAGGTTGGATGTCTAAGATTCTGTCTTTACCGTTGGTGGACGCCCCGCCTGCTTGCTCTACGATCCAACTCATTGGATTGGCTTCATACATCAAGCGTAACTTACCGGGCTTGTTTGGCTCTCTCTTGTCCCATGGATACATGAAAACGCCACCTCGTGTCAGTATGCGGTGCACATCCGCGACCATACTGGCAATCCAGCGCATGTTGAAATCCTTGCCCCGAACACCCTCTTTGCCCTGCAAGCATTCATCAATGTAGCGCTTAACAGGTGCGTCCCAGTGACGCATATTGCTCATGTTGATAGCGAACTCTTTGGTATCTATTGGAATTTGAACGTTCTCATGCGTTAAAACAAATGAGCCTTGTTCACGGTCAAGCGTAAACATGTTCACACCGTCACCCACCGTTAAAACGAGTGTAGTTTGTGGACCGTACACACAGTACCCAGCTGCGACTTGCGCGGAGCCCTTTTGTAAAAAGTCCTCCTCACTTACGCCTGCGTTACCTTCGGGTTTTTTGAGGACACTGAAGATTGTCCCAATACTTACGTTAACGTCGATGTTGCTCGAGCCGTCAAGTGGATCAAAGAGTAAGAGATATTCACCTTGTGGGTATCTGTTAGGTACGAGGTAGATGCTCTCCATTTCCTCGGACGCCATAGCAGCTAAATGACCGCCCCATTCATTGGCTTCAATCAATACCTCGTTGGCGATGATGTCAAGTTTCTTTTGAACTTCGCCTTGAACATTCTCACTTCCAGCACTTCCGAGCACTCCGCCAAGTGCACCTTTATTGACAGCGTGACTAATGCTCTTGCAAGCCCTAGCAACCACCTCTAAAAGCAGTCTGAGCTCAGGAGGTATATGCCCCTTTTCGCGTTGTTGCTCTACCAAGAAGCGGGATAAGGAAATAGCCATTTTGCTGTTGCTCCGGTTATATAGGGTTCAAGTATCAATCTGCTAGAGCGCGGGTGATGACCTCGCGCACATCGTTGCTCAAGTCCGGCTTTGCGGCAACGCGTTTTAAAGCCTCAAACGCTGCAGTGCGGTAGGGTTCAACAAGTCGTTTCCAACGGTCAAGTGCTCTTGCTAGTCTGGCAGCGACTTGCGAGTTAAATGCATCAATTTCAAGAACGCGCTCACTCCAAAATACATAGCCCGACGCATCACTTCTGTGAAACGCTGCTGGGTTAGCTACACAATAACTAAAGATGAGCGCTCGAGCACGGTTTGGATTCTTGATCTCAAAGTCGCTATGTTGCATAAGAGCGCGCACTTTAGCAAGTAAATCGCCTCCTCGGGAGTTGGCACTGGCTTGCACAGCAAACCATTTATCCATGACCAAAGCGTCATTTTTAAATAATTTATAAAACAGGTCTAATATATTTTTTGCCTCGGGGTGGCCACAACTCATGAGTGCGTTTAAGGCATGCATACGCTGTGTCATATTGTCTGCTTGCTCAAAGTCGCGTTTTGCAAGATGGGCCCATACACCGCTGTCTTCGCTAGCACCGAGTCGCTCAGCCAAGCACAACTGAGACAGCGCCAAGCCCCGTAGTGCACGTCTGCCGCAACTCAAAGGATCGGGTGAGTAAGAGCCTGTTTGGTTGTTAGAGTGGTAAGCCCATTCCCAATCACCAAATAAAGCAACAGCCAACTCTTCACGCATTTTCTCTCGCACCACGTGAACTTTTACGGGGTCGAGTTCAACGAGTTGTTCTGCCAAGTAACTCTCACTTGGGAGAGTCAGTACAACCTCTTTAAATGCTGAATCTAAGTGATCATTGCGCAAAACTGTCTTGAGTCCAAGTAGCAAGTCAGCGTTTAAGATCTGAGCGGGCAACTCTGGTGCTTGAATAGCTTTTAAAGCTGTGTCAACGCAGAGTCTTTGAGCTGCATCCCACTGGTTGAAAGGATCCGTATCGTGTGCAAGTAAGGTCAGTAGTTGGTCTTGACTCAAATTTGAATCAAGAATAACTGGGGCGCTGAAGTTCCTAAATAGGGACGGGACTGGTTCACTTACTACACCATCGAATTCAAAGATTTGCTCAGTCTGGGTTAGCACACACAACTGCGTTGCCTTGAGTTGTTCGCCGTTTAAGCCAATGAGTCCGAGAGATACTGGAATCACAAATGGTTCTTTGTGCAGTTGCCCAACTGATGGGGGGCAAGACTGCGAGAGTCGCAGTTTGTATGTTTGCGAAGCACTGTCATACTGCCCTGCAGCACTTACAACCGGTGTTCCGGCCTGTGAGTACCAACGCTTAAATTGCTCCAAATACACTTTAAGAGCAGAGTCAGGGTTAGCATCGGCTATAGCATTAGCAAAATCATCACACGTTACTGCTTGTCCGTCGTGGCGCTTAAAGTAAAGCTCCATCCCCTTTGCAAAACCCTCACGGCCTACAAGTGTTTGCATCATTCGAACAACTTCTGCTCCCTTTTCGTAAACAGTAACTGTATAGAAATTATTGATCTCTACGTAACTATCAGGCCTAACGGGGTGCGCCATTGGACCAGCGTCCTCTGCGAACTGAAGCGTTCTAAGTAGTCTTACATCTTCAATTCTTTTGACTGCTTTGGCAGATACACTGCCCGCTAAGTCTTGACTGAACTCTTGGTCTCTAAAGACGGTGAGACCCTCTTTGAGTGAGAGTTGGAACCAATCGCGACAAGTGATTCTGTTGCCAGTCCAATTGTGAAAGTACTCGTGACCGACTACGCTCTCAATATTTGAGAAGTCCGCATCTGTTGCGGTGGCTTGTGAGGCAAGGACATACTTCGTATTAAATATATTTAAGCCCTTATTCTCCATCGCGCCCATATTAAAGTCTGAAGTCGCGACAATCATAAAACGCTCTAAATCAAGCGTTAGTCCAAAACGTGCTTCATCCCAAGCAATGCTAGACATTAGAGATTTCATTGCATGTTCGGTTTTATCGAGGTCACCTGGGCGAACATAGATTTGAAGCAAGTGTCGATTACCGGCCCTAGACACAATCGACTGTTCACGCGCCACAAGTCTTCCAGCAACTAAAGCAAATAAGTAGCACGGTTTTTTGTGAGGATCTACCCATTTGGCGAAATGACGTCCGTCCTCCAAGGATCCACTGTCGACTAAATTACCATTTGATAATAAGACAGGGTAAGCGGCCTTATCGGCTTTTAAAGTGACCGTAAAACTAGACATTACATCAGGACGATCCTGGAAATACGTAATGCGCCTAAACCCTTCTGCCTCACACTGAGTGAAAAAGGACTCATTGCTGACATACAGACCTGATAGCTGCGTATTTTTTATCGGATTACAGATGGTGAAAATTTCAAGATCAAATCCTTGATCATCACTAGGTAAGTTCTCCAACACCAACTGGTTTTCTTCATTCTTGAAACTGCTCCCAGCCCCGTTTACCAAGACTCTGGATAGGCTAAGGTCTTGACCATCAAGACGCAAAACTGTTTCATTAGAGTCTTTGTTCTTACGGACTCGCATTTTGTTAAGGACACGGGTTTTTTGTGGATCTAAGTCGAAAGTTAATTCAACCGTATCTATCCAAAACGCGGGTGCTGTGTAATTCTCTCTTTTAATGAGAGGTGAGGCGCCTTCACGGTACATGTCTATACTCCGTCAATTTTCTTACTTAATTTATTTGATGTTTCAAATAAAGTTATTTAACTAAATCCTAACTTTTTCCAAGCCTCAAGTCTTATACACCTTGCTTCAAGGACGCTTCAATGAAGACATCTAAGTCTCCGTCCAAAACGCGCTGAGTGTTGGACATCTCAACATTGGTCCTCAAATCTTTAATACGACTTTGGTCAAGTACGTAACTCCTGATTTGATGACCCCAGCCTACATCTGTTTTCGTGTCCTCTAACTTTTGCTGAACTTCCATTCGTTTACGCATCTCAAAGTCATAAAGCCTTGAGCGCAGTCGTTTCCATGCGACATCGCGGTTTGAGTGCTGACTCCTGCTGTCTTGACACTGAACCACAATGTTTGTGGGGATGTGAGTTAAACGAACAGCAGAATCAGTTTTGTTAATGTGCTGACCACCCGCGCCACTTGCTCGGTATGTATCTACTCTGACATCTGCTGGATTGATATCAATCTCAACAGAGTCATCAATCTCTGGGTAAACAAAAACACTTGCAAAACTGGTATGGCGTCCACCCGCAGAATCAAAGGGTGACTTTCTCACAAGCCTATGAACCCCAGTCTCCGTTCTTAGTAGTCCAAACGCATAGTCGCCCTCAATTTTTATTGTCGCGCCCTTTATGCCCGCAACATCTCCGGGTGTCTCATCTTCAACGGTTGCTTTGAACCCCTTGCGCTCAGCATACTTCAGGTATTGCCTGAGCAACATGCTGGCCCAGTCACAGGCCTCCGTTCCACCTGCTCCTGCCTGTAAATCAAGGAACGCATGGCTTGAGTCTGCGGGATTGTTAAACATTCTCCTGAACTCAAGCCTTTCAATGTCGGCTTGTAGGCCCTTCGTCTCGGTCTCAATTGTGAGGAGTCCCTCTTGGTCATCCTCGGATTTAGACATCTCGAACAACTCGCTGTTGTCGGCTAACTCACTCTCCAAACGAGAGAGTGTCAAAACAATTTCTTCTAGTGACTTTTTCTCTCGCCCTAGTTCCTGTGCTTTTTTAGGATCATTCCAAACGCTTGGATCCTCAAGTGATGCGTTAACGGTTCTTAAACGTTCCGACTTGGCATCGTAGTCAAAGATACCTCCGAAGTTCTTGGGTTCTTTGGGTAAGATCGGCTAAGTTTGCACCGATCTGATTTAATCTTTCAACTTCCATTATCAATCCTTAGTTATTACTTTTCGTAGTTATTTAATTAAATAGAATTACATACAACATTCCGTTAACCTACGACTAGTCTGTTATTTTCGCATGGACTAGACAGGTTGTATTCAAGACTGTCTTGATAAGCGCTAAGGCCCTTCAAAATATCCCCAATCACTATGACGCTTGGGCTAGCGAGTTTCTGCTCATCAATGGTTGAACACAGCCTGTTTAAACACGTCACAGTATTGCGTTGATCTCTCAGAGTTGCATTTTGAATAATGCCTACGGGGGTTAGCGGGTTCATACTTTTGAGTAATCCCAACTCAATCTCTCTTGCTCCTTTGATTCCCATATAGATCACTAGCGTGAGCTTAGCTTGCTGAGCAGCTAAACCAATCAATTGCCAATTTAGACCTGGTTGGGATTCTTTTTGGTCTGATTCGCTTTGAACTTTTGAGGATTTTTGGTGTCCTGTCAAGAAGATGACCCCGTGAGCATGTTCTCTGTGCGTGAGGCTAATGCCTAGAGAGCTTACCGCGGCCAATCCTGAGGTGATGCCGTTTACGACTTGGACTTGAATTCCTGCCCTTTGTAAGCTCTCGACCTCCTCGCCGCCTCTGCCGAATATAAAAGGATCGCCCCCTTTTAAACGCACCACGTGGTTCCCCGACCGAGCCTCTTGAATTAAGAGCTTCTCGATAAAAGCTTGTGGCGTCGATTTGCATCCTCCACGCTTTCCAACATAAATAATGCGTGCGTTTTTGTTAATTAACTTACAAATTTCATCATTAACCAAGTCGTCCACCAATACCACATCAGCGCTTTGTAAAACGTTGAGTGCTTTGATAGTTAAAAGCTCGGGGTCGCCAGGGCCAGCGCCAACCAAAGAAACGAGCGGAGAATGAGTGTATTCAGACATGTCCCCTATTGTAGGGGGAGGGGAGTTACAAGAGCTTGCAACTCCTTGAAATCCAGAGGTATTTTTTAGTTTTTACAGAAAACGAAAATCAACTTCGGGTGCAAAAAAATAATATCTCAAAAAGAGTATCCGTTAATGCATCTTGAAAGTAGATTTAATCAACTCAATTTGATCCAGAATAGACTTTGGAGTAGGTAATTTGCCATTGAGTATGTTTGAAGTGTAATAAGCAATAGATTTTGCGTTGAGTTCTTCAGTAAATAAATCAGAAGAACTGACAGAGCCTTTCTCGGAGTCTTGCTGATGAGTAACGATCCCGCCCTTTAAGACTGTGTAGGCGGGAGAGCGTCTTGGGTCGGCCACCGCTTCCCCTTCGCAACCTCTTAGAAGGACAGCGTCACCATGGACAAGCTCTAGAGTTTTTTTCATAGAAATAGCATACTCTGGGTGTGTATAGCTAGTGATTAATAGGGGCTTTAGCCCAGAGGAAGTCGTGCTAGTTTCTTGGTCATTGTGAAATTGCACGGGTTGTATGAGTTTGACCATGCTGTGCGCTGAATTACGCAGTCCGATGGTGCGTCTAATTTCTAGTAATCTTAGTAGGCTAGCACTAATGATGCTTGTGGGTGCAAAAGCGAGTTCACCCGCCTTAAGCTCGCCGGGTGTGGTTGTAGGATTTACACCGAGTTCTTCTAGAACCTCTTGGCTTGACACTCTTGTATTTTCAGTTGAGCTTCCGTGCATAAGCACCGCAAAACCCTCCCTTGCTAGCAAAAGACCAAGAAGGGGAGTCAACACGGGCAAGCGTCTAGCTCCGTTGTATGAGGGTATGACAATCGTCGGCTTATTAGATTTAGGAGGCGTAAAGTAATTAAGCCTTTGGTGCGCCGCATCTAAGAAGCCAGCCATTTCTTGCTCAGTTTCACCTTTAATTCGCATTGCGATGCAAAAGGCGCCAAGTTGAATATCGCTCAATTCATCGTCTAAGATCAGGCCCATCAACTCAAATGCTTGCTCTTTGCTCAATGACTTGGCGCCGTCCTTGCCTCTGCCAATTTCGCGTATGTATGATTGGATACTCATGGAGTCGATAGCTTTGTTCTAATTAATTGGGAGGGAGAAAAGTGTCATTGCTTTCTTCCAAGGATAATACAAGCAATTCAGAAAGAACTATAGAGAATGTTAATCCTAGGAATCGAATCCTCCTGTGATGAGACAGGCGTTGCTTTGGTGGAGACAGCACCAGCAAGCTCATTTGACGAAAACGTTTGGCCCAAACTCTTAGCGCAGGCCCTGCATTCTCAAATAGCGTTACACACACCCTACGGCGGAGTGGTGCCGGAGCTTGCTAGTCGGGACCATATACAGCGAGTAGTTCCTTTAATTAGGGCGGTCCTTGCTAAGTCTAATCGCGAGTTAAAAGAGATTGATGCCATCGCATTCACTAAGGGGCCAGGGCTTGCAGGGGCTCTTTTGGTTGGAGCGGGCGTGGCCTGCGCGTTGGGGGCGTCATTGAATATTCCAGTCTTAGGCGTACACCATCTAGAGGGGCACCTGTTGTCACCTTTTTTGAGTTCAGATCATCCCCGTTTTCCGTTTGTAGCTCTTTTAGTTTCTGGGGGGCATACGCAGTTAATGATGGTTCAGGGGGTAGGGGAATATGAGATCTTGGGTGAGTCAATAGACGACGCAGCGGGAGAGGCGTTCGATAAATCGGCCAAATTACTAGGAATTGACTATCCTGGAGGACGAGAGTTATCGGAGCTTGCCGAAAGCGGCAATCCAGTGGCATATTCATTTCCTAGACCGCTTCTTCACAGTAAAGATTTAAATTTCTCATTTGCAGGACTTAAAACTGCAGTGCTAACACAATGCAAGAAACTCGGCGATGGGCTCCTCGCTGAGCGCGCTAATTTGGCGGCCTCAACTCAGGCAGCGATTGTTGAGGTGTTGGTAAAAAAATCTTTGAAAGCCTTAGAACAGACGAGTATGAAAAGTTTAGTTGTGGCAGGTGGAGTGGGCGCAAACAAAGCTCTAAGGGATTCACTCAATTCAGAGTGTAAGAAAAGAGGTATTCGTGTACATTACCCAGAAATTGAATTTTGCACTGATAACGGAGCAATGATTGCAATGGCGGGGGCTATGCGTATACAGACTCAGCGCGAGTTACCCACAAAAGATTACTCTTTTGAGGTAAGCCCGCGTTGGCCCTTGGATCAAATCACTCAAAGCGTTGTGAAAAGAGATTTACGCTCTTTTTAATCTAATCGAGGTGCTTTACCTTTTTAAAGGATAGGCAATGTTGTAGCACGGCTGACTGGAACTTTCTTAGTTAATGTTAGGTACAAAACACCGTCCTCTAATTTTGCAGTACTAGAGCTCGCGTCAATTTCTTCCGGTAACTCATAACCTCCGCTGTAATGGCGTTTGGCTTGTTCAGATGTTTTGATGCGAACCACTTGCCCCTCGATTGAGATGTTGAGTTGGTCTCTAGGGACTCCTGGAACGTCAATCTGTAACTTGTAGCTTCGCTCGTCTTGTTCAACTGAGGGTGTATTTTTTGTCTTTAAAACGCCATCAATGAAGCGGTCAAAAGATGCTGTGCTTGCTCTGCGGTAGGATGGTGCTGATACGGGGGATAAAAACATGTATAACTCCTGTTGTTTAAAGACCTTTCGGCCTGGAATCAACTTAAACTCAGGGGGCCTGGTCGGGCTTAGAGTTTTTTGTTGCATGCATTGGAGATGGGTGTGAAGAGTCCTAAATTCAAGGCCTAAAGGGCAGGATTTATTTTTGTAATTGAGCTATTGAATTCAAGAAATAATGCCTTACTTTGGGTCCGATTCAGAATCTTTAATATAGATTTAAATATTTATATTTTTATAATAATTTTCAAATAATTTTAAAAATGCGTTCACTAATTGAAAATCTCGCAGAATCCAAAATACGAGAAGTTGCAAACGCGGCAATGGGAAAGTCAGATGTTCTGGCTTTTTGGTTTGGCGAGAGCGATGAGGCTACTCCTGAATTTATCAGTGAGGTCGCGGTCCGCTCTTTAAGAGAAGGAGAAACTTTTTACACCCATAACTTAGGACTGCCTGAGCTGCGTGAGTCAATTGCACGAGAGATGTGCGCGCGTCACGGCACGGGTCGTTTCGGTGCTAAGAGAATAGCTGTGACCTCAGGCGGTGTAAACGCACTCATGATCGCCTCTCAAGCGCTCATATCTGCCGGTGACGAGGTTGTTGTGATTACGCCAATTTGGCCTAATCTTTGCGCACAAGCGATCATCATGGGCGCGAAACTTACTAGCGTCCCCCTGCAGCCCGTGAGCGGAGCTTGGACGCTTAATATGCAAATGCTTTTGCAAGCGCTAAAACCCGGAGTTAGGATGCTCATCGTCAACGCCCCGAATAATCCTACTGGCTGGACTTTGAGCTCAGCGGAGCAACAAGTCATACTTGACCACTGCAGAGCGAATGGGATTTGGATTTTGGCTGACGAAGTTTATGAAAACTTATATTTTGAATCAACAAATAATGGCTGTGCACCAAGTTTTCTTGATCTTTCAAATGCGGACGACAAATTAATTGTGGTTCACAGCTTTTCTAAAAGTTTTTTAATGACAGGATGGCGTCTTGGGTGGATGGTCGTGCCTGAGAAGATACTGGGCTCTATCGGTAAATTAATTGAATTCAATACCTCGTGCGCAAGCTTATTCACCCAGCGTGGAGGAGTTGCCGCGTTATCTCGTATTCAAGACATCACCCCTAGGGTAGTTGCACATCTAAAAATCTGCCGTGATACTTTAGTGGAAGGTTTGCAAAGCTTGGATCAAGTTGAGTTGGCTAGTCCAAAAGGCGGCATGTATGCCTTTTTTAAGATTAATGGTAAAACTGATTCACTTGAGATAGCAAAAAAACTGGTTAACGAGGCAGGTCTTGGTATCGCTCCTGGCGAGGCCTTTGCACCGCAATCCAAGGACTGGTTTCGATGGTGCTTTGCCTCAAAGGATCCCAAAAGGTTGTTGGAGGGTGTTGATCGGCTGAGTAATTGGATATCAAATCATTAAAAACTGTAAATTAATTATTTAGTAGTAATCTTTGTTGTATTTTGATGAGTCCCTTCAGAGATCGGAGTTGTGTGTAACGCTGGATTGTTTGCCCGGTCTCTGTAAGTTATAATAGATAGTTACCTTTTGATAAAGCTTTGGCTTTAACTCAATGGGTAAACAATCACGCCATCTGGCATTTCCGGCTGTTGGCGCATGTAAAACTTTTTGGAAAAACAATGAATATTCAACAAACGTCTGAAGTCGTTAAGGCTAACGCACGCAGTGCAAACGATACTGGGAGTCCTGAGGTTCAGGTTGCCCTGTTAACAGCTCGTATCAACGAGTTGACACCACATTTTAAGACTCATGCCAAAGACCATCACGGTCGTCGTGGACTTTTGCGCATGGTCAGTCGTCGTCGTAAATTGCTCGACTACTTGAAATCTAAGGATGCCAGCCGCTACACGCAGTTGATCGCAAAATTAGGTTTACGTAAGTAATTACTTAAGATCAATCGAGTATCAAATCTTGATTATGTTTTAAAGACAAACGCCTGAGTTAATCATTAGCTCAGGCGTTTTGTACTTCAAGCATTGTCAAATCGTTGGAGTAGGTGAGAGATAAGCAGGGCTGAAGCTGTGTCATTCCAAAAGAACAGAGCAACTCTATAGCAAGTTAAATAACTCTGTAGTTTTCGTCTTTTTTTGGAATGGCATCGTGTTCTGAGAATTCTTTTCTGCTCCAGGCATTTTGAGGCTGCCCTTTTTTTAAAGCCTTTTTAGTTATAGCGAAATTGGAGAAACACGCATGTCACTTTTTAATAAAGTTACCAAGTCCTTTCAGTGGGGACAACACAAGGTCACGATGGAGACCGGCGAGATTGCTCGTCAAGCAACGGGCGCAGTGCTCGTAGACATTGAAGGAACAGTTATTTTGGCAACAGTAGTTGCCTCTAAGTCCTCTAAACCTGGACAAGACTTCTTTCCCTTGACAGTAGATTACATTGAAAAAACTTATGCCGCCGGTAAGATCCCCGGGAGTTTCTTTAAACGTGAGGCAAAGCCTAGCGAATTAGAGACTTTAACGAGCCGTCTAATCGATCGCCCCATTCGCCCTCTCTTTCCAGAAGGTTTTTACAACGAAGTGCATGTGGTTATTCACACCATGTCCTTGAACCCTGAGGTTGATGCTGATATTGCAGCGATGATTGGTGCATCTGCAGCGTTGTCGATCTCCGGTGTTCCCTTTAATGGTCCAATTGGCGCCGCCCGTGTGGGTTATATCAACGGCGAATACGTTTTAAATCCTGGACAAACTCAGCGCAAAGACAGCATCATGGAACTTGTTGTTGCTGGCACTGAAACTGCGGTTTTAATGGTCGAGTCTGAGGCACAACAATTGTCTGAAGAAGTAATGCTCGGCGCTGTTATGTTTGGACACACACAGGGTCGTATAGTGATCGACGCAATTCACGATTTGGTCAAAGAGGCTGGTAAGCCAGCGTGGGAGTGGACAGCACCTGCGCGCGATGAAGCGTTCGAGTCAAAGGTTAAAGCACTTGCCCAAGACGCGCTTAATGCCGCGTATCAAATTCGCAATAAGCAATCTAGAACACAGGCTTGCCGTGAGGCCTATGCAGCCGTTAAAACCGGGCTTACAGACGCCGGTGTTGAGTTCGATCCCATCAAAGTTGATAACCTGCTTTTTGAAATTGAAGCTCGAATTGTTCGCGGTCAAATTCTCTCTGGAGAGCCTCGCATCGATGGTCGCGATACTCGGACTGTTCGTCCTATCGAAATCCGCACTGGTGTTTTACCTCGTACCCACGGCTCTGCGCTTTTTACAAGAGGTGAAACTCAGGCTTTGGTGATCTCCACTTTGGGCACAGACCGTGATGCACAGCGTATAGATGCTTTGAGTGGTGAATTTGAAGACCGCTTCATGTTCCATTACAACATGCCTCCCTTTGCCACTGGTGAAGTCGGTCGTATGGGAAGTACCAAACGTCGCGAGATCGGTCACGGTCGTTTAGCCAAGCGTGCTCTCGTTGCATGTTTGCCTACAAAAGAAGAGTTCCCTTACACGGTTCGTGTGGTCTCTGAGATTACAGAATCAAACGGATCCTCATCTATGGCTTCTGTGTGCGGTGGTTGCTTGGCATTAATGGATGCTGGTGTCCCCATGAAAGCTCACGTCGCAGGTATTGCAATGGGTTTGATTAAGGAAGATAACCGTTTTGCAGTCTTGACAGATATTTTGGGCGATGAAGATCACCTTGGCGACATGGACTTTAAAGTTGCAGGTACACCAAATGGAATCACTGCTCTTCAAATGGACATTAAGATTCAGGGCATTACCCAGGAAATTATGCAAGTCGCTCTAGCTCAGGCCAAGGAAGCCAGACTTCACATTTTGGGCATCATGCAAGCAACTATGGGCTCTGCAAACACAGAGATAAGTAACTTTGCACCACGCCTGTACACGATGAAAATCAATCCCGATAAGATCAGGGATGTGATAGGTAAGGGCGGTGCCACTATTCGTGCACTCACCGAGGAAACTGGCACCCAGATCGATATTTCTGAGGACGGTGTAATTACCATTGCCTCCAGCGAAGGCGCTAAGGCAGAGGAAGCAAAGCGCAGAATAGAGGAGATCACCGCAGAAGTAGAAATTGGTAAAGTCTATGAAGGTCCAGTTACAAAGATTTTAGACTTCGGTGCCTTGATCAATTTACTGCCAGGTAAAGACGGTTTATTACATATTAGTCAAATCAGTCACGAAAGAATCGCGAAGGTAAGCGATGTCCTGGCCGAAGGACAAATTGTTCGAGTAAAAGTTTTGGAAACTGATGAGAAGGGTCGTGTTAAGTTATCCATGAAAGCTTTGACAGAGCGTCCTGCGCCTGCAGCTCAAGCGGATGTTCCTGCTCACGACGATCATGCTGGGCATGATCACGCAGGGCATGATCACTCCCACAATCCACAACAAGATTGATTAACTACTGCATTTAATTAAAGTAGGTACGGGGGAAAGGGATGATCCTTTGCCCCCTTAATCTTGAAATTTGAACCTAAAAAATGCCTAGCCTAAAGAAACTCATCGCTGGTAATTGGAAAATGAATGGCTCGTTAGAGTCAAACGCTGCACTTATCCAATCAATTTTGGATGGAGATTTGCGTGCTGATGCCTGTGAAGTAGCGATATGTGTTCCAAGCGTTTATTTGCATCAAATCCAATCCTTGACTGAAGGCAAGGGACTCTACTTAGGTGCTCAGGATGTATCTGCTCATGAAAAGGGTGCTTACACTGGTGAGGTATCAGTTTCGATGTTGAAAGAGTTTGGCGCATCCTTTGTGATCGTTGGTCATTCCGAGCGAAGACAGTTCCATCATGAGTCAGATCAATTGGTCGCGATTAAGGCAGAACGTGCACTTGCCTCTGGTTTGACGCCCATCGTTTGTGTCGGCGAGACCATGCAAGAGCGCGAGTCGGGTGCCACTGAGGTGATTGTCAAGCGACAACTCGCCGCTGTCATTCACTTGGTTGGTCACTGCGTAACTGAAATTGTTGTAGCTTATGAGCCTGTATGGGCCATAGGTACTGGTTTAACAGCAACCCCTGATCAGGCTCAGTCTGTTCATGCTGTGCTGCGTGCACAACTCAAAGCGGCGGCGGGTGAGGGTGGTGAAAAAATTCGGATTTTGTACGGCGGGAGCATGAACGCTTCGAATGCAAAATCTTTGCTCTCCCAACCCGATATTGACGGTGGTTTGATCGGCGGAGCAGCTCTTAAGGCGGCTGATTTCCTCTCTATCATTGCATCCGCTTAAGGCTAGAAGAGTCAAAATTGCCTGGATTTATTAATTAAGAAGTTTCTTTCGGAGTAAGTTAAATGAATGTGGTTTTAAATATTGTTATTTTGGTCCAAATTTTGTCTGCACTTGCAATGATCGGTCTCATTTTGTTGCAGCATGGCAAAGGCGCTGATATGGGCGCAGCTTTTGGTAGCGGAAGCTCTGGTAGTCTTTTTGGCGCTAGTGGAGGTGCTAACTTTTTATCCCGCTCTACAGCAGTCTTGGCAGCCATTTTCTTTGCTTCCACTTTAGGACTTGCGTTTTTTGGTCAACCTCACGCTGCAAGAACAGGAAGTGTTTTGGAGGGAGTAAATGTCCCTGCGAAAAGTGGGCCTAACAGTAACGATATCAGCAATCAAATTCCTGGCACTACGCCTGCAGTTGAGGGTGGCTCACCAAGCGCCGCTGGTTCTGTGCCTGCGCCATCTGGTTCAGATGGGGTTAACAAAATTCCGGCTAAGTAATTAGAGGTTAAAAGAAGTAAAAATTACCGGTTCAAATTTACACTTTATGTCTTTGTTAATAGGCATTTGGGGTAAACTCTAGGTCTTCAGTGATAAGCAACTCAAACAGGGTTGTTTTTCACAAATGGTTCATGCCGTCGTGGTGAAATTGGTAGACACGCTATCTTGAGGGGGTAGTGGCGAAAGCTGTGCGAGTTCGAGTCTCGCCGACGGCACCAAACTTGTTAAACATGAATCCAAACGGACACACAATAATTTTGTGAAATCGGAATGAGTTTAATTCAATACCTACCCGTCCTTTTGTTTATATTTATTGGACTTCTTGTTGGAGTCGCTCCTCAAGTTATAGGCCATTTTTTAGGCCCTAACAAGCCCGACGAGCAAAAGAACTCACCTTACGAATGTGGATTTGAGGCATTTGAAGATGCTCGTATGCAGTTCGATGTTCGCTACTACTTAGTTGCAATTCTGTTCATTTTGTTTGATTTGGAAATCGCATTTCTTTTCCCCTGGGCAATAGCGCTTAAGGAGGTTGGGTTTGTAGGGTTTTGGTCCATGATGATTTTTCTGGGCATATTGGTGGTTGGATTTGCTTACGAATGGAAAAAAGGGGCCCTTGACTGGGAATAAATCATGTCTCTTGACGGTGTATTTAAAGAAGGCTTCATTACTACTTCATACGATTCTGTAGTGAATTGGGCGAAGACTGGTTCTTTATGGCCAATGACCTTTGGTTTGGCATGTTGTGCAGTTGAGATGATGCACGCGGGTGCCTCAAGGTACGATATTGACCGCTTTGGAATGCTCTTTCGTCCGAGCCCGCGTCAATCTGACTTGATGATTGTTGCTGGAACCCTTTGTAACAAAATGGCTCCAGCACTACGTAAAGTCTATGACCAAATGTCTGAGCCGAGATGGGTTTTGTCGATGGGCTCGTGTGCCAACGGAGGCGGTTATTACCACTACAGTTATTCCGTAGTTCGCGGTTGCGACAGGATTGTTCCTGTTGATGTTTACGTGCCTGGGTGTCCGCCTACCGCTGAGGCACTGCTTTACGGCATATTACAACTACAAACGAAAATTCGTCGTGAGAATACGATTGCTCGATAAATCTAAAGGTCCAAAAATATGAGTCTGTCTTTAGATAACCTGCAAAAAAATCTTCAATTAATTTTGGGCTCGAAAATTAAAACGCTTGACTCGGCTTTGGGTGAGTTGACTTTAACTGTTGAGCCGTTAAATTATTTAGAAGTGTGTCAAATACTAGCAACTGAGCCGACTCTGGCCTTTGAGCAGTTGATCGATTTATGCGCTGTTGACTACTCAAGCTACAAAGACGGAGCTCACAGCGCCTTCACCGATGGACCCCGCTTTGCAGTGGTCAGTCATTTGTTGTCTATCGTTCATAACTTTAGGCTCAGAGTAAAGGTTTTCGCTGAGTCTGATTCGATGCCAAGAGTGCCCTCAATAAACGGCATCTGGAGTTCTGCCAATTGGTACGAGCGAGAAGCATTTGATTTGTACGGTGTAATCTTTGATGGTCACGAAGACCTAAGAAGGCTCCTTACAGATTATGGATTTATTGGTCACCCCTTCAGAAAAGATTTCCCCTTGTCAGGCCACGTTGAGATGCGGTATGACGCTGAGCAAAAGCGGGTCATTTATCAGCCTGTCTCCATTGAGCCAAGGGAAGTTACTCCTCGCATTATTCGTGAAGAAAATTACGGGGGGTTGCACTAAGTACTCGTTACTAAGTTTTGAGAATTAACAATCTTCTCAAGATTAACGCACAGCACACAACATGCCTGATATCAAAAATTACACTCTCAATTTAGGACCTCAACACCCCGCAGCTCACGGCGTACTGAGATTAGTGTTGGAGTTGGACGGCGAGGTCGTGCAGCGTGCAGATCCGCACATCGGACTTTTGCACCGAGCCACAGAAAAGCTTGCAGAGCATAAAACTTATATCCAGTCGCTCCCCTACATGGATCGTTTGGATTATGTTTCGATGATGTCCAACGAGCATGCCTATTGTCTTGCAATTGAGAAACTCCTTGGATTAGAGGTTCCCAAACGTGCGCAGTACATCAGGGTAATGTTTGCTGAAATCACTCGCTTGTTGAATCATTTGCTGTGGTTGGGTTGCCACGGTTTTGATTGTGGCGCAATGAATATTTTGATTTACTGTTTTAGAGAGCGTGAAGATCTATTCGATATGTACGAGGCGGTATCAGGTGCGCGTATGCACGCAGCTTACTTCAGGCCTGGCGGTGTTTACCGTGATTTACCAGACCACATGCCACAGTACAAGGCAAGTAAAATTAAAAATGCAAGAGCTATCGCTAAACTAAACGAGAACCGTAATGGCTCTCTTCTTGATTTTATTGAAGATTTCACAAAACGATTTCCCGGTTTCGTAGATGAGTATGAAACACTTTTGACCGATAACCGTATATGGAAGCAACGCACTGTTGGTATTGGGGTAGTTAGTCCTGAGCGAGCAAAAAGTTTGGGTTTTACGGGTGCAATGCTAAGGGGCTCTGGGATTGCTTGGGATTTGCGAAAATTCCAGCCCTATGATGTTTATAGCGAATTAGACTTTGATATACCTGTTGGCAAAACAGGTGACTGTTATGACCGATATTTGGTGCGCGTTGAGGAAATGCGTCAATCCAATAACATCATCAAGCAATGCGTTTCTTGGTTGCGTAAAAATCCAGGTCCCGTGATAACGGATAACCACAAAGTTGCTGCACCTCATCGAGAAAGTATGAAAGAGCACATGGAGGAGTTGATCCACCACTTCAAGCTCTTTACAGAAGGATTCCATGTACCAGAGGGCGAGGCTTACGCTGCAGTTGAACATCCCAAGGGAGAATTTGGCATTTATATCGTTAGTGACGGAGCAAACAAGCCTTACCGCTTAAAGATTCGTGCCCCTGGCTTCCCTCACCTGGCTGCTATGGATGAAATGGCCAAAGGTCACATGATCGCTGATACGGTTGCTGTCATCGGAACAATGGATATTGTGTTTGGGGAGATAGACCGATGAGTAGCACACAGATGAATAGTTTAGATTTGACACACCCACCAAAAGCCAGTGAATTCTCTGACGAGATCGTTGCGCGTTTCGCGCGTGAAGTAGCTAAGTACCCAAACGATCAAAAGCAGTCTGCTGTAATGGCTTGTTTGTCCATTGTTCAACAGGTCAACGGTTTTGTGAGCCCTGGAGATGAATTGTTCTTGGCCGCCTATTTAGAGATGCCGCCAATGGCTGTGCACGAAGTTAGTACTTTTTACAATATGTACAACTTGGCACCCGTGGGTAAATTTAAGATCAATGTCTGTACCAATTTGCCCTGTCAATTAAGAGATGGTCAAACAGCATTGGATTATTTGAGCAAGAAGTTAGGAGTTGGCGTTGGGGGCACGACTAAAGACGGGTTGTTCACTTTGCAGCCGGGTGAGTGTATGGGAGCGTGTGCTGATGCGCCGGTGATGCTTGTAAATGATCGCACAATGTGTAGTTTCATGAGCACAGAGAAGATGGATCAAATGATCGAGACATTAAGTGCATTAAAAGATGATGGAGTTCAGTCATGAGCCTTGATTTGAACAGCGTTTTATCTGGTTTTAGAGCGAGCGGGGATCAGACCTGCTTTCACGGTCGTCACATAAAACCGCAGATCCTTGATGGACTGAACGGCATCAATTGGTCTTTAAAAGATTACGAGAGCAGAGGTGGATATCAAGCTTTAAGAAAGATCTTAGGCAAAGACGGTGGTGAGGGACTGACTCAGGACCAAGTTATTGCAACTGTCAAGGAGTCTGGGCTCAGAGGACGCGGTGGCGCTGGTTTCCCAACGGGGCTTAAATGGAGCTTTATGCCCCGTCAGTTCCCAGGTCAAAAATACTTGGTCTGTAACTCAGACGAAGGTGAGCCTGGGACCTGTAAAGACAGAGACATCATGCAGTTCAATCCCCATGCTGTGATTGAAGGTATGGCTATTGCTGCTTTTGCGATGGGTATCTCAGTTGGCTACAACTACATTCACGGTGAAATCTTCCAAACTTATGAGCGTTTCGAAGAGGCCCTAGAGCAAGCACGTGCGGCTGGCTATTTGGGGAACGCTATTTTGGGAAGCTCATTTAACTTTCAACTGCACGCGGCGCATGGTTTTGGCGCATACATCTGCGGCGAGGAGACAGCCTTGCTTGAGTCCTTAGAGGGTAAAAAAGGACAACCAAGATTTAAGCCGCCTTTTCCTGCAAGTTACGGCTTGTACGGTAAACCCACTACGATCAACAATACTGAAACCTTTGCTGCAGTACCCTGGATTATTCGTAATGGTGGTCAAGCTTACCTAGAGTGCGGAAAACCAAACAACGGGGGCACTAAAATTTTCTCTGTAAGTGGAGATGTAGAGCGGCCCGGTAATTATGAAGTGCCAATGGGTACACCTTTCCCTGTGCTTTTAGAGCTTGCAGGAGGTGTAAAGGGCGGACGAGCTTTGAAGGCTGTGATTCCTGGGGGTTCCTCAGCTCCGGTCTTACCCGCTTCAATAATGCAAGACATCACAATGGATTACGACAGCATCGCTAAGGCCGGTTCTATGCTCGGCTCAGGTGCAGTAATCGTTCTTGACGAAACTCGTTGCATGGTTAAGAGTCTACTCAGACTATCGTATTTTTATATGCACGAATCTTGTGGTCAATGTACTCCTTGCAGAGAGGGTACGGGTTGGCTTTGGAGAGTTGTTGACAGAATTGAAAAAGGCGAGGGTCGAGAAAGTGACCTGGCTTTGCTTGATAACGTTGCTGAAAATATTATGGGACGCACAATTTGTGCACTTGGGGATGCGGCGGCCATGCCCGTTCGGGGCATGATCAAGCATTTCCGTCACGAGTTCGAACATCACATCACGCACAAAACCTGTATGGTTCACGCGGCAGTTTGATCAGGAATTAGCACATATGGTTGAATTAGAGATAGACGGCAAAAAAGTAGAGGTCCTTGAGGGCAGCATGGTTATGCACGCTGCTGAAAAATTAGGTACTTACATCCCTCATTTTTGCTATCACAAGAAACTCTCCATTGCGGCCAACTGCCGTATGTGTTTGGTTGATGTAGAAAAAGCTCCAAAAGCAATGCCCGCATGTGCCACACCCGTCACTCAGGGCATGATCGTTAGAACCAAAACCGATAAAGCTACAAAAGCTCAAAAGTCGGTGATGGAGTTTTTACTTATCAATCATCCTCTTGATTGTCCAATCTGTGATCAAGGTGGAGAATGTCAACTGCAGGACTTGGCAGTTGGATATGGATCTAGCTCCTCTCGTTACGAAGAGGAAAAGCGTGTTGTATTTCATAAGGACATTGGCCCTTTGATTAGCATGCAAGAGATGAGTCGATGCATTCACTGCACTCGCTGCGTTCGGTTTGGACAGGAAATAGCGGGTCAGATGGAACTTGGTATGTCTAACCGCGGAGAACACTCTGAGATTGAAGCGTTTCTTGGTGACACCGTAGACTCAGAGCTCTCTGGCAATATGATTGATGTGTGTCCTGTTGGGGCGTTAACTAGCAAGCCGTTCAGATACCAAGCTCGCACGTGGGAGTTGTCTCGTCGTAAAACAATTAGCCCTCACGACTCAACGGGTGCTAATTTGATTGCGCAGGTAAAAAATAATCAAGTACTGCGAGTTGTTCCACTGGAGAATGAAGCGATCAACGAGTGCTGGATTGCTGATAGGGACCGTTTCTCTTATGAGGCTCTCAGTAGCAATCAACGATTAACTGCGCCGATGATTAAACAAGATAATGTATGGCGCTCTGTCGATTGGCAAACTGCCCTTGAGTACATTGCCCACGGTGTAAAGCATATACAAAAAGAACACGGTCAACAAAGCATTGGACTACTGGCAAGCCCACACAGCACCCTGGAGGAGTTGTACCTTGGCTCAAAACTTATTCGTGCGTTAGGCTCTGAGAGCGTAGACGCAAGACTCAGATTCCGAGACTTCAGCGAAGATAAAGAGCGCGGGGCAATCCCTAAAGCCCATTGGCTTGGAAGATCCATTGAATCCTTGTCTCAACTCCAACGAGTTTTAGTTGTGGGTTCGAATTTACGAAAAGACCATCCTCTGCTTGCGCAGCGTATTCGTCAAGCCGCAAGAAGGGGTGCGCAAGTTAACGCATTAAACGCTCATCAAAAAGACTGGGCGATGGCTGTTAAGAATGTTTTCACAGCAAACGCATCCCACTGGGTTGCTGCGTTAGCGTTAATCGCCGAGAGCGTTGCTAAAGCCAAAGGTGTCCAATCTCCTGTCTCTGTATTAAACGCCTCGAACGTTATGAATGAGTTGCTGAGTGCTAATCCTCAAGCACTCATTCAAGCAACTCATATCGCTGAGTCCTTGATGGGAGGTGAGCAAAAGGCATTGCTACTGGGTAACGCTTGCGCCCATCACCCTCGTGCAACAAGTCTCCTCGCTATTGCTAATTGGATAGGTGAACAAACCGGATCAACTGTCGGATTTTTGTCCGAGGCAGCAAATACTGTTGGGGCCCAACTCGTTGGAGCAATGCCAAACGGCTCAGGCTTGAATGCGCGCTCTATGGTTGAGTCTGAGAAAGTCAAGGCGCTTTTCATACTTGGTGCTGAGCCCCAGTTTGACTGTGCAGATGGTGATCATTGCATTCAGCATTTAGCGTCAAAAGACATGGTTGTTACTTTGAGCGCCTTTAAGGTGAACACAGAATTTAGCGATGTGTTGCTACCGATTGCGCCTTTCTCTGAAACTCCTGGAACATTTGTCAACACGGAAGGCCGAGCACAAAGTTTCCACGCTGTAGTGAGACCTTTAGGCGAAACAAGGCCCGCATGGAAGGTAATACGCGTCTTAGCTAACTTATTTGATCTCAATGGCTTTGAATACGAGACGATTGAGGAACTTAGAGAGGATGCACTTCCCAAAGATTTTTCATCTCAACTGGACAATTCAAGCACAAAAAATATGTCTAACATCGATGTCAGCGCTTGTCAGGGCATCACAGAAGAAGATTTAACTGTTGGTATTTACGGTTTGGATTCTTTGGTGAGACGCTCTCATGCATTACAGCATACCGTAGACGCTCAACTCGATCCTATGGCCAAAGCCTATGCACCTTTTGTCGATCACTCAAGCCATCATGAAATTCTTGAAAGCTTAGTTCACACAGGCTCGGTGAAAAACGCAAGTAAAGAGGTCAATACTCATGTTTGACACTCTTTATCTTTTTGGACTAGGACTCAGCAATTACGCTTTGTGGACCGGTGTTGCTTGGCCTGTTATCTGGGCGCTGATCAAAATCATTGCTGTTTTATTACCGTTATTGTTGAGCGTGGCTTATCTCACTTTATGGGAAAGAAGGGCTATTGGCTTCACACAGATCCGCTTAGGTCCTAACCGTACAGGTCCTTTTGGATTGTTACAGCCCATCGCAGATGCTCTCAAATTATTAACAAAAGAAATCATTCTTCCGACCAAAGCAGATAACAAATTATTCTTTCTTGGACCAGTGATGACTATCATGCCTGCGCTTGCTGCTTGGGCGGTGATCCCCTTTGGACCAGAGGTGGTGTTGTCAAACATTAACGCGGGCCTACTTTTTTTAATGGCCATCACCTCCTTGGAAGTTTACGGAGTCATCATTGCAGGATGGTCCTCCAACTCAAAGTATGCTTTCTTAGGTGCAATGCGTGCATCAGCGCAAATGGTTAGTTACGAGATTGCAATGGGCTTTTGTTTGGTCATTATCCTGATGGTTTCAGGAACTCTCAATATGGCACAAATTGTTTTAGCTCAAAACAAAGGAACATTTGCCAGCATGGGTATTAATTTCCTATCTTGGAATTGGTTGCCCTTGTTACCTATTTTTGTGGTTTATTTTATTGCTGGTCTTGCTGAGACAAATCGCCACCCATTTGATGTAGTCGAGGGTGAGTCTGAGATTGTTGCTGGGCATATGATTGAATATTCCGGTATGTCGTTTGCAATGTTCTTTTTGGCTGAATACGCCAACATGATATTGATCGCTATTACTAGCGTTGTAATGTTCTTGGGTGGATGGTTGCCACCCATAGATAACGAAGTATTTAATGCAGTCCCAGGTGGATTTTGGTTATTTATTAAAACCTTTGTAATGGTCACTATGTTTTTGTGGGTGAGGGCAACTTTCCCGCGTTACCGCTACGACCAAATTATGCGGTTGGGCTGGAAAATCTTTATCCCTATTACTTTGATTTGGTTAATCGTAGTGGGACTATGGATTGTTAGTCCTTGGAATATCTGGAAATAATGGGAATAAATTAATGACAACATTGTCCAATCCCAGTGCTAGTTTGCACGCACCGTCTAATCGCTTCCCACTTGAGGGGGGTGAGAGTGCATTTTCGTGGAAAGACTTTTTATCTAGTTTCCTATTGGTAGAGCTTTTTAAAGGAATGGCTTTAACTGGTAAGTATATGTTTGCACGCAAGGTAACGATTCAGTTCCCCGAAGAGCGAACACCTCAAAGTCCCCGCTTCAGAGGTTTACACGCTCTGCGTAGGTATGAGAATGGTGAGGAGCGCTGCATTGCATGCAAACTTTGTGAAGCCGTTTGTCCAGCTCTCGCGATTACGATTGAGTCAGATGTGAGAGCGGACGGCTCACGCAGAACAAGCCGATACGATATAGATTTAACTAAATGTATTTTTTGCGGATTTTGCGAAGAAAGTTGTCCGGTTGACTCAATTGTTGAAACACACATTTTTGAGTACCACGGCGAAAAGCGTGGAGATTTGTACTTTACAAAAGATATGCTTTTGGCGGTTGGGGATAGATACGAAAAACAAATAGCCGCCAACAAAGCGGCAGATGCGGTTTATAGATAAACGCTGATTACAAAAAAAAGTCAAAACATGGATATCCGTTCAGCTCTTTTCTACATATTTTCAAGCATATTGCTTTTTTCAGCGTTTCGCGTGATCACTGTTCGCAATACAGTGCATGCGTCGCTTTTTTTAGTTTTAGCTTTCTTTCAAGCCTCAGGTTTGTGGATGCTCTTAGAAGCTGAGTTTTTGTCTATCACGCTAGTACTTGTGTATGTCGGTGCAGTGATGGTTTTATTTCTATTTGTTGTGATGATGTTAGATGTGAGTGTCGATGCAATTCGCGTCGGCTTTTGGAAGCATTTCCCGTTAGCCGCCTCTTTGGGGGCAGTTGTCTCCCTAGAGCTCGCTGGTGTATTGATGGGTGGTTTTAGAGTCAGTGTTGTTAGACCCATGGTGCTTCCTGAGGGCTTGCCCGCACCTCAAGGAATTGAGGGACTGAGCAATACAAAAGCGCTTGGTATTTTGCTTTACAGCAATTATTTATTTCCTGTGGAAATTGCTGCAGTCATTTTGCTAGTTGCAATTGTTGCAGCTATTGCCCTCACTCTTCGCAAGAGAAAAGACAGCAAATATCAAAATCCTGGTGAGCAAATCAAAGTTAAATCCACTGATCGCTTGCAAATTGTGAAGATGGCTGCAGTGATAGATGCGCCCAGTCTACCTAAAGAATCGCACGGGGCTGAGGGCGGCTTAGCAGCGGAGGGTCCCAAATCATGAACGTTACACTCGCCCATTATTTAACGCTTGGATCGATGCTTTTCGCATTGTCAATCGTTGGTATTTTTTTGAACCGCAAAAACCTGATCGTTATTTTGATGGCAATTGAACTCGAATTGTTATCTGTAAATATGAATTTCGTGGCTTTTTCTCATTATTTGGGTGATATGCAAGGCCAGCTTTTTGTATTCTTTATTTTGACTGTTGCTGCTGCCGAGTCTGCGATAGGTTTAGCAATTTTGGTGCTTTTGTTTAGAAATCGTTCAAACATAAGCATTGATTCACTCGATTCTTTGAAGGGTTAACGGAGTAAAACAGAGTTAGGAATACTCAAAACCCACGTTACTCCTTTAATCCTTATTCACATTGATTAAATAGCACTGATCTTTATATGAGCCAATCACTTCAAGTCTCTACCCTACTGCTGGTTCCTATGGCACCACTTGTGGGAGCCGTGTTGGCAGGGATATTTGGTACCAAATTAGGTGGCAACTATCTAGGTAGAAGGGCCGTTCACAGCTTAACTATTTTGGGCGTTTTCATTGCTTTTGTCGTCTCTGCAATGACACTTAATTCAGTGATCGCAGACGGTGCTCACCTAAATGAGACCTTATATACGTGGATGATCGTTGGTTCATTAAAAATGCAGGTCGGCTTCTTAATTGATTCTTTAACCAGCATGATGATGTGTGTTGTAACTTTTGTATCTCTGATGGTTCATATCTACACCATCGGTTATATGGAAGAAGACGAAGGCTACAACCGCTTTTTCTCCTACATCTCCCTCTTTACTTTCTCCATGTTGATGTTGGTAATGAGCAATAACTTGTTACAACTCTTTTTCGGATGGGAAGCGGTTGGTTTAGTATCTTATTTACTCATTGGATTTTGGTTTACTCGTCCAACTGCAGTCTTTGCAAATATGAAGGCTTTTTTGGTTAATAGAGTGGGTGACTTTGGCTTTATTTTAGGAATTGGACTGATAGCTGCTTTTGCGGGCACTCTTGATTATGCAGAGATCTTTCAAAAGACTCATGAGCTCACCAACTTGATTTTGCCGGGAACAGACTGGTCGTTGATCACTGTAATTTGTATTTGTCTGTTTATTGGCGCTATGGGCAAGAGTGCCCAGTTCCCTCTCCATGTTTGGTTACCAGATTCCATGGAAGGTCCAACACCGATCTCTGCTTTAATTCACGCTGCAACAATGGTGACAGCAGGAATTTTCATGGTTGCCCGTATGTCTCCTCTTTTCGAGTGCTCTGATACAGCGCTTAGTGTCGTATTGATTATTGGATCAATCACTGCACTTTTTATGGGTTTCCTAGGCATTATTCAAAACGATATCAAACGAGTGGTTGCTTACTCCACCCTTTCTCAGTTGGGTTACATGACAGTTGCACTGGGCGTATCTGCCTACTCCGTAGCTGTGTTCCATTTGCTGACCCACGCTTTCTTTAAAGCGCTTTTGTTCTTAGGGGCTGGTTCGGTCATTATGGGTATGCATCACAACCAAGATATTCGTTGGATGGGTGGAGTTAGAAAATACATGCCTATTACTTGGCTTACTTCATTGATCGGGTCCTTGGCTCTCATAGGAACCCCCTTCTTCTCAGGTTTTTATTCGAAAGATAGCATAATTGAGGCGGTTGGAGAGAGTCATTTATATGGCGCTGGATTTGCTTACTTTGCAGTTCTTGCTGGTGTTTTTGTTACTGCCTTTTACTCATTCAGAATGTATTTCTTAGTCTTTCACGGCAAAGAACGTTACGATCAAAATCCAGATGCGCACCATGATCATGACCACGAACATGATTCACACCATGAGCCACATGAGTCCCCATGGGTCGTTACTTTGCCATTGGTACTCTTGGCTATCCCCTCAGTCGCCTTAGGATTTGTGGCAATCGGCCCTATGCTTTTCGGTGACTTTTTTGGTGATGCGATTGTGATTAATGCGATGGCGCATCCCGCAATGAAAGAGTTGAGTGAGGCATTTGTTGGACCTGTCGAGATGGCTACTGAGGCTTTTACTTCACTGCCCTTTGGTTTGGCACTCTTTGGTGTAGTGTTGTCATACTACATGTACATGATCAATCCCGCATTGCCCACAGCTATTAAGCGATTTGCTCAACCACTTTATACAGTGCTCGAAAATAAGTATTACATGGACTGGTTCAATGAAAATGTGATTGCAAAAGCAACACGAGCACTTGGTACAGGGCTATGGAGGGGTGGAGATCAAAGCATTATTGATGGCTTCATAGTTAACGGCTCCTGGAAGCTAGTTGGTGCATGTGCAGCGGTTATTAGAAGATTCCAGTCTGGCTTTTTGTTTCATTACGCTTTGTCCATGATATTTGGTGTCTTTTTGTTGATGTCTTGGTTCTTATGGTTAAAGGTCTAGCCTATTAACCAGTACAAGTCTAAAAAGCGATAAGAGAAATGAAGTCAGTATTTGTATTTATTTGTTCAGTTAGATATATAAACCAGTTGATTGCGAGTGCATTATGGGATTGTTGAGCCTTTGTATTTGGGCGCCAATATGCTTTGGGATACTGTTGTTAGCCCTAGGACGGGACGAGCACGCCAACTCTGTTCGTTGGATTGCGCTCATTGGTTCCCTCTTCAGCCTCGCAGCTACGCTTGCGGTGTTCAACCGGTTTCAGTTGGGTACAGCGGATATGCAACTGGTTGAAAACATTTCTTGGATTGAGCGCTTTAATGTTTTTTATCACCTCGGTGTAGACGGTATATCCATAGCCTTTGTTGTGCTTACAGCTTTTATTACCGTGATTGTTGTCTTGGCGGGTTGGGAGGTAATAACTGAGCGAGTAAATCAGTACATGGGTGCGTTTCTCGTTTTAAGCGGTGTAATGACAGGCGTATTTTGCGCGCTTGATGGGATGCTCTTTTATGTGTTTTTTGAAGCCACGCTAATTCCAATGTATTTGATTATTGGCGTATGGGGCGGGCCTAATAAGATCTACGCGGCTTTTAAGTTCTTCTTATATACGTTACTCGGCTCTTTGTTTATGCTTGTCGCATTGATTTACCTCTACGCAAATTCAGGTGGAAGTTTTGATTTGCAAGAATGGTACAAATTGCCTTTAAGCGGATTTGTACAGACGATGCTTTTCTTTGCTTTCTTTGCAGCCTTTGCTGTGAAAGTACCAATGTGGCCTGTTCATACTTGGTTGCCAGATGTACACGTTGAGGCACCTACAGGAGGCTCAGCAGTACTAGCAGCTATCATGCTTAAGCTTGGGGCTTACGGTTTTCTTCGCTTTTCTTTGCCCATACTTCCAGATGCGTCTCATCAGTGGGCATGGCTGATGATTGGCTTATCTATTACTGCGGTTGTTTATGTTGGTCTCGTTGCGATAGTTCAACAAGACATGAAGAAGCTTGTCGCTTACTCCTCTGTTGCTCACATGGGATTTGTAACTTTGGGTTTCTTTATCTTCAGTGATCTCGGTATCAGCGGGGGTATTGTTCAAATGGTTGCGCACGGGTTTGTGTCTGCAGCGATGTTCCTTTGTATCGGAGTGTTATACGACCGCGTCCACTCCAGACAAATCTCTAGTTACGGTGGAGTTGCCACTACCGCCCCTAAATTTGTCGCGTTCGCCGTCTTGTTCGCGATGTCTAACAGCGGGTTGCCTGGAACAGCTGGTTTTGTGGGTGAATGGATGGTGATTCTTGCAGCTGTTAAATTTAATTTTGTTCTTGGCTTGCTTGCAGCAACTGCCCTTATTTTGGGGGCTGCTTACTCGCTTTGGATGGTCAAACGGGTTTACTTTGGTCCCATTGCAAACGATGATGTGCGCGATCTAAAAGATATTAACTCTCGCGAGTTCTTGGTCCTTGCGCTGTTGGCAGTCTCAGTTCTTGCGATGGGTATTAATCCCAAGCCCCTTACAGATGTAATGGGCCCTTCAGTTGCAAACTTGCTGGAGCAGGTTTCCCAGTCTAAATTGCCTAATCTTTAAAACTTTAAAGACACCAGATACTCCTAATGCGGATGATAAAAAATGACTGAATCCTTTAACTGGGCCATAATTTACCCAGAGATCTTGTTACTGCTAATGGCCTGTGTTATCTCATTGGCGGATTTAAGTATTGATTCCAGTAAGAGTCCGACTCGTACTCTGACCTATGTTTTATCCTTACTCACACTCGGTGTTGTCGCCTTTCTAGCTGCAATAAACGCGATGAGTGATGAGCTGAGTTTTGGTTTTAATAATATGGTCGTTTATGACCCATTAGGTAACTGGCTCAAATGCTTTGCCAGTATCGCGATGATGGTGACTTTTGTCTACGGCAGACCTTACTGCGCAGACAGAGGGATGCTTAACGGGGGCGAGTACTTTATATTGAGTCTTTTTGCGATGCTAGGGATCTTTGTCATGATCTCAAGCAATAATTTTCTACTCGTTTACCTTGGTCTTGAGCTGACAACACTTGCATCTTATGCTTTAGTTGCTTTAAGAAGAGACAACGGCATAGCGACAGAGGCTGCAATCAAGTACTTCGTCCTTGGCGCTATGGCCAGCGGATTTTTGTTGTACGGAATGTCTATGCTTTACGGCGCGACCGGGTCACTGGACATAACGAACGTATTTAAAGCGATCATGACTGGGCAGATCAAGCACCAAGTGCTTTTGCTTGGTGTGGTTTTCTCTGTTTGCGGACTTGGTTTCAAATTAGGCGCAGTTCCGTTCCACATGTGGGTGCCTGATGTCTATCAAGGCGCGCCCACTAGTGTCACGCTACTTATCGCAGGCGCTCCTAAGTTAGCCGCCTTTGCTATTGTGATTCGTTTACTCGTAGACGGGTTAATGCCTCTTGCCTTGGACTGGCAACAAATGCTAATGGTGCTGAGTATCTGCTCTTTGCTAATTGGCAATTTCGCTGCAATCATGCAGACTAATTTGAAGAGAATGCTTGCTTATTCAACTATCTCTCATATGGGTTTTATGCTCATCGGTATGTTCAGCGGCGTAGTTGAGAGCAGCACTGCTGGAGCAGCGAATGCGTATAGCTCCTCTATGTTCTACATCATCACCTACGTACTTACAACTCTCGCAACGTTTGGAATCATCATGCTTTTGTCACGCGAGGGCTTTGAAAGCGAAGAGATTGTTGATCTTGCAGGACTCAATGAGCGCAGTCCGCTTTACGCTGGTGTTATGACAGTTTGTTTGTTCTCATTAGCGGGTGTGCCGCCTTTGGTTGGGTTTTACGCAAAGCTAGCGGTATTACAGTCTTTAGTAGCATCTGGTCTACCTGGTGGTTTGGGGATCGCTATTTTTGCAGTGATGATGTCTTTGATTGGTGCTTTTTATTACCTTCGGGTTATCAAGGTTATGTATTTTGATGCGCCGCTAACAGCCACTGTTGTAACGGCTACGCTTGATGTTCGTCTCGTATTGTCTTTAAACGCTGTTGTCGTATTGGCGCTTGGCCTTATGCCCCAAGGTTTAATGAATCTTTGTTCAAATGCTATTTTGCGTTCGCTTGGCAATTAATTGGCTCAAGATTTGTAAGTCTAAGATAGTTAAAGTAATAGCTATCTGGTCAAACTTCGATTTCAGCTACTAATATGAAAACATCAAATCCTCTTCATGATCAACACTTGATTGAGAAAAGGGTCGAGAGTGCTGAGATCTTTAAGGGAAATTTTCTAAACGCATTTCGCGATACCGTAGAGTTACCAAACGGCGCACTTACAACGCGGGAGTACGTTGTACATCCTGGCGCCGTGATGATCATTCCACTCCTAGATAACGGAGACTTGGTGTTGGAGCGTCAATACCGCTATCCAATGAATTCTGTCATGATCGAGTTTCCTGCAGGCAAGATAGAGCCGGGTGAAGACCGACTAGACTGCGCAAAGCGTGAATTACTTGAGGAAACAGGTTACACAGCAAAGCACTGGGCCAAGGCAGGCATTTGTCATCCTGTGATTAGTTATTCAACCGAGTTGATTGAAATTTGGTTTGCAAAGGGACTGAGCCTTGGTCGTCCCGATTTGGATGATGGTGAATTCGTAGAGGTCATCACGGCCAGTTGCACAGAGTTCTTTGAATGGTGCAGGGACGGCTCAATTACTGATGCTAAAACCTTATCCGGAGCACTTTGGCTACAGAATATGCTTAACAGCAGTTGGGCTCTAGACTGGTCTGAGTAAGTACTAACGCTATATTTTCAATATACTCTGCATAAAAATACCATTTAAAAATTAGTGTATTTAAATATTTGAATTGACCTATAGTTCTGCGTTTGTCATAATTAATTCATGAAAGTTTTAAATTTACAGTGTCATTTCAAACACGATTTTGAAGGATGGTTCGGATCTGAAGAAGATTTCAGAACTCAATTGTCTAAAGAGATGATTGAGTGCCCTATCTGTGCAAGTCGTGAAATTACGAAAATGCTTTCTGCTCCCCGCCTGAACTTTGGGGCGAGTGCGCCGCAAAGCGAGACACACCCCCAAGCACAAACCCAACCTACTCAGTCCGTGGGTTCAAATGCAAAGAGCCAAGATCAAACACCTTCAAATGACATCACGGTTTCTTCAAACCTTGATATTGCTAATTTAGATCCTAAGCAACTTCAGAAAGCTTGGCTAAAGATGGTCCACCACGTGATGGCAAATACAGAGGATGTA
>CAIRBP010000104.1 GCA_903876885.1 uncultured Burkholderiales bacterium
CAACGAAGCGGACTGGGACAAGTCATTGATGTTGCATTGTACGAAGCAGTATTCAATTGCATGGAAAGCCTGCTTCCTGAGTACAGTGCTTTTGGCGCCGTTAGAGCTCCTGCTGGTAGCGAGTTACCAGGTATCGCCCCTAGCAACGCATACCTTTGCAAGGACGGTGCGTACGCTTTAATTGCTGGTAACGGGGATAGTATTTTCAAAAGGCTCATGCACACCATTGGACGTGAAGATCTGGGTAATGAGCACGCTCTTGCTCATAACGAAGGCCGCGTCCAACACTCCAAAAGAATCGATCAAGCAATTTCGGAGTGGACCCTCAGTTTGAGTTGTGAACAAGTACTGCAAGCACTAGATATAGCCTCAGTCCCCGCGGGTCGAATTTATACAGTCAAAGACATCGCGGAAGATCCGCATTACAAGGCTCGCGAGATGATCGTTCAACAAACACTTGATGACGGTTCTATCCTGGATCTGCCAGGCATCATCCCCAAGCTATCCAGAACACCTGGCAGCACCAGACGAGCAGCCCCAACCCTAGGAGCTGACACCGTTCAGGTACTAAGGGAAGTCGGGATAAGCGAGGATCAGATCAAAGAACTTCAAGCTCGCGGCGTTGTTGGTAAAACCGAACCTACAAACTCAGTACCTCGATGAACGCCGCAGACCTACTTTACTCACAGGGCTTTGGAACGCGCCGCCACTGCATTGCATTAGTTGAAGAGGGTTTCTTTGCAATCAATACGCTTCATGGCACTGAAAATGTCGAGGGTATCGAGCTAGAAATTTACAAAGATCCCTATTCCCCACTTTCTGGTGAGTTAGAAGGCTTTATCTACTCGGTTGAGAAAATTCAGTGGACATACCAATCAAGCGCATACGTAATGCTTAACAAACCCATGGGCATAGAGTGCTCTCAAAAGCCGTCCAACTGGCCGAGCGTGTACACGCTTTTGCCAAGTCCTTTAAGACAAAGACCTAGAAAAGGATCCACGCCAGGGGTACAAGCTGTTGGCAGGCTAGACCAAGATACGACTGGCCTCCTGTTGTTATCCGATGATGGTCAGTTCATTCATAAAATGAGTTCGCCGCGCCATCATGTTCCCAAAATATATGAAGTCACAACAGAAGATCCACTTGATCAAAGAGTGTGCGAAAAGCTCATTGCTGGGGTGCAGCTCAAAGACGAATACGAACTTATTTTGGCTCATCAAGCTGAGTTGACAGGCGAATTTACTCTCAAATTGACTCTAACCCAAGGCAAATACCACCAGGTTAAACGTATGCTTGCAGCGACCGGTCATAAAGTCATCAAACTGCACCGCTCCCAAATAGGAAACCTACGCATTCCAGATGATCTATACGAAGGCGAGTGGCGTTGGTTGTCTAAAAAACAAATTGATGATCTATTTGTTTAGTTAACCTTGCATATTTAAGCGGACCATATTAATGTATCCTCAGCTTAGATGTTTATATTCGCAGATTTTTGTAGCTCGCCCTAATTACAGATAGAGCATTGATAAAACCGAAATCAACCAATGCTTGATCAGGAAAATTACGGATTCATTATTAAATGTGATTCGGCCCAAATCACTATGAGTTGAATTGAGTTGAGCTAAAGTGAGTTAAGTCAAGAGTACTGTAGTTAAGTTAATTTAGGGTTTAAGTTAATTTAGGGTTTAAGTTAAGGATGCAACGCCCTTTGAGGCGGATCAAATACTAATTAAGGTTTCAAATTACAATAACTTCACCGCCGAAGATCCCAACCTCAAAAAGTCAACTTCTTGGCTGTTGTGGCTTTTAAGAAAATTATGGAACTACACTTTTAAACCTATATATGCACATCTCTACGCCAAATCTTGTAAAAAACCGTAATTCTCTACTCTTCCAATTTATAAGCTTACTAACGCTTTTATTTTCCCAGCTCAACCACTGTTCAGCCGCTGGGTTACCTCTTTTTGTGTTGAACTCACTTGATGCAAATATCAGCGTCATTGATTCTGGTGATTGGCACGAGATAAAGAAAATACCAACCGGCAAAGAGCCTCACCATTTATATCTTACGCCTGATGAGAAATCAGTCATTGTGGCTAACGCAGGTAGCGATTCGCTTACCTTCATTGATCCCAGAACTGCGCAGGTACAACGCGTCATTAAAAACACATTAGACCCATATCAACTCCGGTTCTCACCCGATATGAAATGGTTCGTTACGGTTGGGAACCGCTTAAACCACATTGATATTTACAAATGGGATGGCCACGATTTATCGATCGTAAAAAGAATTCCTTCATCTAAAACTCCAAGCCATCTTTGGATTAATGCAGATAGCACCACTGTATACGCAAGCATGCAAGACAGCGATGAGTTAGTCGCGGTTGATTTAAATACTCAAACCATCAAATGGCGAATTAAAACAGGCTCCCTCCCCGCTGATGTTTTTGGGACGCCTGACGGCAAAAATCTACTGGTCGGACTAACGGGTGGGCGTGAAGTTCAGGTATTTGATATCACTAAAAATCCTGCCCAGTTGGTGAGCTCAATTCCCACCGGGGAAGGGGCTCACGCCTTCAGGGCGCTTGGGGACTCCAAGCACATATTTGTCAGCAACAGGGTATCAAACACAATCAGTCTTATTGATTACACAACCTTTAAAGTCGTTAAAGAGTTTATTGGACCCGGCGGACCTGATTGCATGGAGGTCTCTGCTGATCAAAAAATGCTTTTTATTTCCTCTCGCTGGATTGGTCGCATGAGTGTTGTAGATATACAAACGGGGAAGTTGATTCGACAAGTCAAAGTCGGCAAATCTCCTCACGGTATTTGGACACTAGAGCATGCGTCACGCATCTAAGGTTTTTAAATTATTTATCGCACTCAGCGGGGTCAGTTTAAGCTACTGTCTTTTGGCATTGGTAGTTGGAAATTTTGCATTTGCTGATCCCTTCTCAAGCACTACACACACACCTACATCCACTTCCGCCCCTACCGCTACCTCCACATCCTGCAACAAACCCCTTTATCTAACCTTTGATACGGGACATATGGAGGTCGCTCCTTTAATCTCTGATATTTTAAAAAAACATAACGTCCGAGTTACTTATTTTGCTGCTCAAGAGCCAAGCAAAACAGGCGACGGTAGTCTGGGAGAGACATGGGCTAGGTGGTGGAAAAACGAGGCAGCTCTTGGAAATACTTTTGCCTCACATACCTATGACCACGTATATTGGCGAGCAGATAAACCAGATGACCGCTTTATCTTCCAACCCAGCTCCGGTCCATTAAAGGGTCAAAGACTCAACTGGGGCGCAAAGGAGTACTGCGAGGAGTTAGCCAAATCGAACGCTAGACTAAAAGAGATTACAGGCGCAGACCCGCTACCACTTTTCAGAGCTCCGGGTGGGAAAACCTCACCTCAATTATTAAGGGTTGCAAAATCTTGTGGTTTCGAACACGTAGACTGGGCAGCTGCGGGTTTCCTAGGAGACGAGCTCAGTAGTAAAAAATTTCCGAACCAACTGCTACTCGAGCGAGCTCTTAAAGATATAAAGACTGGGGATATTTTGATGGCGCATCTTGGCATCTGGTCTCGCGAGGACCCTTGGGCGCCTTCGGTTTTAGAGCCGCTTATTATCGGACTCCAGGAAAAGGGATTTTGTTTTGATACGCTCTCGCATCACCCTCGATTTGCAACTTGGATCAAAAACACACATGCACAATAAAAGTGTAACTATGAGGATGAAACATTAAAGTGTGTTTTTTGAGCTTGGTTTTCTGCAAGTCATATTACAAATTCATTTCCTAAATCTAACTTTAGATTCGCCAGCTTTTGAATTTTCAAAGCTCTTGATGTGAAAAAATTAATTAGGGGATAGCGCGTACACCCAAAGCATTACAAAAATACACCTTAAAAGATTCACCTCAATTTAGATTTTTCTTAAAAGCATTAACGTTATTCAATAATCAAAAAGCATGCTATATTAATATTTGTTTTTAATAAGTAAACGCAAAAACAATTTTAGATTTATTAGTAGCATTTCTTTTAAATGATCCTATATCGCTTACTTTCCAGCTAACAATTTATTTGATTGTCATTTCCTATGTCGACTCCCGAGCCACAAGAAATCAAACAATTGCGAGAAAAAGCGCAAATTGAGTTAGTTGAGCTAGCAAAGATTACCAGTCTATCAGTCCCCCAACTCAAACAGTTGGAGGAAGGGGGCGACCATCTCTTTTATTCTCCAAGTATCAAACAACAAGCAATTAAGAGAGTGCTAAAAGTCATTGATCCCAGTCGCATTGATGATTCTGATAAGACAGGCGGCGAGGAGTTTAGCCACCAAGTAGACCCCGCAAAAAGTATAAGCGGTCAATCAAAAAACGTAATTGAGGAAATTGTTCGGCTCTCTAACAAGGGTGGAAGAGCCAAAAACATCTTGCCTTCACCGATTTACACGAAAAAAAATCCTAGTCCCATGGCTTGGGGAGCGGGTTTGATATTTATAGGCATAGTTTTAATGTACTTCAGTCCTTGGGATTCAAAAACCGAAGAAACAAGTACTGTAATTATTTCCCCCTCTGTAAATGCAGATGCCAAAGGTTCGCCAGTCATAGAAACTGTTTCGCCAAGCACTAATTTATCGCAGGTCGTTGAAAATACCACTGACCTCCAAGTTAGCTCTGAGACAAAGAGTGCAATCATCTCCAGTGCTAAGAGTACTGTTGACAATAGTCTAAATGCTGTGGGCTCCACTTTATCAACGGCAACAAATATGATGAAGTCCTCCACTACTGTTATTGCTTCAGCAACTTTGCCTTCAACACCTAAAGATTCAAAGGAAGTCAAGACAACAAAAGAGGAGACTAAACCTTCTCAACTCGCTGCTGCGGTGGCTTCCTCTCAGGGATCTACGAATAATACGCAAACACCAGTTGCAGGCAATGTAGCCAATAAAAATAATACATCTGCTTCAGACAGCGTATCCCCTTTAGCCGGCGTATCCCCTTCTGCACCGGCCAATACCCCCGTAGCAACCTCTGCAGGTGTCGTTGACCCTTGCCAGTTACTCGGCGCAGATGCTCCTGTTGTAATGTCCTCTTCTCCGTCCAAAGCTGGTAATTACGTTTACTTTACAACAGCAGATAAAGCCTCCATCTGTGTCCAAGACAGTGCAGGCAAGAAAACAACTGTCAATATATCTAAAGATCACAGCACAAGTGTCTACGGTAAAGGTCCATGGCAAATAGCTAGCCCCGATTTTTCTAGACTTCAGATTTATTTTCAGGGAGCAAGAGTCATAGCGCCTGAAAACGGAGGAAAACGGATTCAACTCGTTGAACAAAATATTTCTCAATGAGTTTTACTAAGAACCTAAAATTCAATATTATTTAAAGGTTCGCCCTCTCTTACTCGGCGAACCATTTCTAGGAATACTCGCTCTAATTCAGTAGTAAATTTCTTGGTATTAAATAAAGCGGCTTCATTCTTCTGTGCCCTGAGTTTTTCCCGAATAGCAAATATTTTTTGAGGATAATGTCCTAATTCGACAGCCAAATTCTCATACTCTTTTAGGGAGTGCGTAATGAGCTCCGTCATTCCAAGCGCAGTCAACAAACTCGAAGCAATACGACTAGCGAATGATTTGCCCATCATAGTCAGCACCGGCAAACCACACCATAAAGCGTCGCTAGCAGTTGTACCAGCGTTATAGGGACTGGTATCGAGGAATAAATCTGCCAATGTATAACGCAGCAAATACTCCGACTGGGCGAGACGCTCACCAAAGTAAATTCTACTTACATCAACACCTTGGAGTTGCGCCTCACGTATTAAGTTAATTTTAACGGTCTCAGTGTCAGCATAGATGAGCAAGACGCCTTGCTTAACTTGCTTCAAAATGCTCATCCAAGTATTAAAAATTTCAGGGGTAATTTTGTAATTTGTATTAAAGCAGCAGTATATAAAGGCATCTTCTGGTAAGCCTAAACTTTTTCGGGTCATTGCTTTATTTGCCATTTGACGTTTTGAATCATTGGCTTGATAAATTGGCAGATACGCAATACTTTCGGTGTAAAACCGCTGAAACTCAGGGGGAATTACGACCTTATCCGCAAGCAGATAATCAATATAAGGAGCGCCCATGGTACCCAAATATCCAATATAACTAACTTGCACTGGAGCTGCGCGTTTTGCAAAAATACCCGTCCTGCTATTTCTTGTAAAACCTCCCAAATCAATCGCGATATCAATTTCCATAGCACGGGCTTGGACGGCGATTTGATCGTCCGATTGTGAAGAGCATTCAATCCAATGATCAAAAGAATTCTCCAATCTCTCACGCATAAAATCTCTTGAATAAGGTCCAAGCGAGAAAGCAATAATCTCAAACCTACTGCGGTCATGGTGTTCAAAGAGATCAGCCATCAAATACGATACTGGATGGTCTCTAAAATCAGCGGAAAAATAGCCTAGGCGGATTTTTGATGAACTTTTGGTACTGTGTACACCTACGGCGGAATAGCTACCTTGGAGCTGGGGAAACTTAACTTGCGTCCAAAGCGTTGCAACTCTAAGTTGATGTTCCGGGGAATCCAACAATCCAAGCACAGGAAAAGGAGGTGAGCATTTCTTATGAGACTCGATATCTGTGATCAATTCACTTATGTAATGATCTAAGTTTGACCAATCACATACCTGCATTTTCGAATGCAATAAAAGTCCTTTTAAAAAATCATAACTGGGCTTTATCGCAAGCGTATTACTGTATTGTGTTACCGCATCAGAAAAAAACTTTATCTCTCTCAATGAGTTGGCTTTATTAAAGTACGCGTCTGCAAAAGTGGGGTTTAATTCAATCGCAGCGTTAAAACACTCAATAGAGGGACGTGTCAAAAATGATTCCATCAATAAAACACCCAAATTATTGTGCACAACAGCAAAGCATGGATCCAAGCATAAGGCCCGCAGGTAATTTGTTTTGGCCGCAGCTAAATCCCCAAGAAGCCTAAGAGCATTTCCCCTGTTACTGTAAGCTTGAACATATTTAGGATCTAACGATAATGCGCAAGAATAGTCCTGTAGCGCCTGAGCAGTAAGACCCAGATCTAAATAGGCATTACCTCGGTTGTTATAGGCCTGGGCGAAACCTGGCCGCATTTTAATAGCTATATTAAAACTCTCAAGTGCTCCTTGCGACTGATCTAAATCAATTAAAAGATTTCCTTGATTAATGTAGTGATCAACTACAGTGGAATTAAACTCAATAGCCTTGTTATAAAAGGTAAGGGCTTCCTCAATTCTGCCAATATCTCTCAAAAGGTTGCCTTTATTAAAGTAAGCATCGGCATAGCGTGGATTTAAATCAATAGCCGTTGTATAGCAGCTCAAAGCCATTTGAAACTCTTCAATTTCTTTAAGCGAATTAGCCAAATTGTTATAAATATTTGGGTTCCTTGGATCAACCAATAGTGCCAACTTGTAATTTAGTACTGCAGCTACGTGCGCACCTTGGCTAGAAAGTGCTAAGGCTCTATTAATAATTGCGGACGTTAAGGTCGGTTCTAAAACGATGCTTTTGTCGTAAGCTTTAATTGCTTCAACTAAATCTCCCTGAGCCTGATAAGAATTCCCCAAATTCATATAGGCGTTAGCGTCGTATGGTTGCAACTTGATAGCTTTTAAATACTGTTCATTTGCAAGGGTGTATTCTTTCAACTCTTTGAGTACTATTCCGTAATTGTTTAAGGCTCCAGGCTGATTTGGATTAAGGGTAAGTGATTTAGAGATGTATTCAGCAGCTCTTTCCCAGTTGCTCGCCTGTAGTTCAATCACGCCAAGCAAATGTAGAGCATCTACTTGACGCGGATTTATCGTTAATATCTTTAAATAATTAGCCTTGGCCATTTGAAATTGACCATCGCGGTGCAAATTTATAGCACTTTGTAATAATTCGTCTAGATTTTTAAGCGCTGATCCTGCAGTCTTAGCCATAATTTAAGATGTTGTTTTGTATTATTTTATTTCCTAAATAATAAAACATGAGTTTTTTAATATTTTGCAAATATTACCGCGCCGGCCAGGAATAATTTGGAAATACTCTTTGCCAATCCCAAGCAAATAAGAAATGCATAAAAGCAAATCTCCGAACTGATAGCGGTATATAAAATAGGCTAAAATATAGATTCACTCGCCCGAGTGGTGAAATTGGTAGACACAGCGGACTTAAAATCCGCCGCTTTCGTTAATAGCGGGCGTGCCGGTTCGATTCCGGCCTCGGGCACCATTGAATAGAAATGTCACTTCCCTTTTAGTTTTTAATATTTATTTAATCTGTGTCATTTTGTTATTGACACGAATAATAATCCAAAAAATTTAATAAAGTATTTCTTAGAGTATTTCGGTAATTTAACAGATTCAATAACCTAAACTCTATTTTCTTGAACCGCGTGACAGGCAATAAAGATATTGCCTCTGGCTTGAAGCTCTGGACGCTCATGCGCACACCTCTCGTTCGCTAGTGGACACCTGGGATGAAAGGAACAACCACTTGGTGCATTTATTGGATTGGGAATCTCACCTTGGTTATACATCTTAGACTGCTCTCGCGCCTCAAGCCTAGGTATGGCTTCGAGTAGCATTTTCGTATAGGGGTGTAGTGGATTAGTGAATAACTCCTGAGTGGGCGACGTCTCCACAAGTCGGCCCAAATACATTACACCCACACGGTGACTGACATGTCTCACTACTGCTAAATTATGGGAGATAAAAAGGTAGGTGAGATTTTTCTGTTTTTGCAAGTCCATCATTAAGTTTAAAACCTGGGCTTGCACACTAACGTCTAGCGCAGAAGTCGGTTCGTCACAAATCAAAAAGTCTGGTTCTGTTGCCAACGCTCTTGCAATCGATATCCTTTGTCTTTGTCCTC
>CAIRBP010000105.1 GCA_903876885.1 uncultured Burkholderiales bacterium
AGCCCGCGGCGCATCTTTTTGTTCTTTCACCTCTTTAGTTTCTTTTGGAGGATGTGATACCGCAGCAGTCCCGGGAGTTGTAATAGACGTAGTCGTTGAAGGTGTTAATGGACTGGAAGCAGTTTCCTGAGCTCCAGATTCGCCCTTGGCGGTGTGTGAGGCAGGTAGTAATGGCAGCGAGCTCTGCACGGCTATCGCAGGGGTGCTGGTTTGGGGATTCAGTGCTGGCATGGGTGCAGATATAGGAGCAGTTGCAGTTGCAGTTGCAGTTGCAATTACAGGCGCAGGCGCAGGCGCAGACGCAGACGCAGTTACAGTAGGCGACACAATTTCCTCATTGAGCCCGAGCCCTAATTTTTCCTCTGGAGTCTTGATCTGAGTTGATTCGAAATTAGTATCAATTGAGGGAGCCATATTGGGCTGAATGTCTTTTGATTTTGGAGCATCTTTTAGAAAAACAAAATCACAACCAATGATTAAAACAATAGCCAAAAATAGCCACGCCGCATTTCGCAGCGCGTTTGAAGATTTTGGTGGAATAGGGGAGTGGCAATGATGGCAAATGATAGGTCTCGGACCATCCCAAATGATATGCTGCCTACAAAATGAGCATGTTAACTTTGCCATATGACCTTGTGAAGATTTACCGTAATATTATCGGAGTGCCTATTGCTTGAATTTATGCAAGAAGGGCCACGTCGTCTTCGCATCCCAGCAGTTAATTGGAGGACCAAATGCCGGTTGGGAACACATTCTTGGTGTAATCATCCGTCAGGGGTCCCACAATAAATTTGGGATTGATGAACAGGCGAGCTCCATTTTGCTTGAGCATGCTGTGAAATAAAAGATGCTCACATATCTCATGGCCCTCGTGGTCTAACCCTTGATAAAAAGCCTTGGATTGACGGATCTTATCAACCTTGTAAATGCCAAAGCCGCCAAACGCTGAGTCAACAGGTAACCAACCCGCCATTCCTCTAAGATCCATTTGACGACTATAGACGTGAAGCCATAACGCATTGTTGGAGCCGAGTGAGGCATCTGCCTTTTGTAAGGCGCTGCTAAAGTCATAATTAAAGAAGTCTGCTTGTCTAAGCGGGTATATATCGTAGTAGAAGTGATGGTTGACCGGAAATACTGCGTCCCAAACCGAGTCCAGCGCGAAGTTACTGAGAAAACCCTCGGTTAACACTCCTTCGTTAATGGCTGAGTCAAAATCAATTACACAAAGATAGTCTATTTCATGTAATAAGGCCCAGCGAAGAAGTAAGTTCCTGCCGTAACTCAGTCGCGCTGTACGCAGGGGAAGTTCTTTATCCAAATTGGTTTTCTGAATTAAGTGAATGATCTTTTGATCATGCAACTCTCTTAAACTCACATCTGTGCCGTCTGTGGAGTCATTTTCGAATACGCCGATAACAGAACTTTTAAAATATTTTTTAAGCCCCTCAAGATGGACAATTGTCTTGATGGCTTGCTCCTTTATGTTTCTGGCGCATCCCACAAAGGCTACTGTTTTATCCTTCAAATTGGACTCAGTGCTTTGTGGAGAAAACTTCTCAGCTAGGATAAAAGTTGTACTGATTTTTTCTCGGCCTAGTGGCGTATCTTCAACCGCGATATCAAGGGAGTAATCATGAGCGTTCGTTGGGTTATTGAACATAACATACGTATCTTGGTCAAACCGCTCACACCGGATCCCCATTGGCTGCCAATTACTTTTGTTGATACTGCGTGAGGCCCAAACTTGTATCAAATCCGTATCACCCGTATATCCCGTTACCTTAATTCCAGAGATAAATTGAATTTCTACATTTCGAAGGGTGAGTTTCATCTGTAATTTATGATCCTGATTTATAAAAATGCTAGCTGTGTAGAACGATCATATCCTATTCGTCTTAAATGATACGTTAGGTTTCTCGAGATTGGTTCTGTGCGCATAAGTTGACCGTAAAGATTTTGCTAAAAAGAATTACTTGTTCTCTAGTACTTGGGATACGACTGGCGCCATGAACTGAGCCCATAACTCACAACCTTTGACGGTCATATGACCTGGGCCTTGCATGTCATATTGTCGGTTCTCCCTGTCAACTGGTACATTCAAAGTCCAAGGGCCGTAATAAGTAGCTCCATACTTTTCTGCAAGGGCCGCAGCGTTCTCCTTATTTTGAATGACTCCATTAGATACATAAATTGTCTTCATGTTGATTCTCTTTAAAAACAATAGGATTTTCTCGGCGTCAGCAAGATTTGCATCTTTATTGGGCTCATTTGAACCTGGCTCAAATATTACTAATTTGATGTTGGGTATGTTCTCCAAAG
>CAIRBP010000106.1 GCA_903876885.1 uncultured Burkholderiales bacterium
CTTGTTATGGGTTGCCGAAATTCGACTCACTTGAGGGATGGATAGTTACGGCGCAATCTGAAAGTTAATTAATTACATGGCGCGGGATCAGCAAACTTATAAAAAAGTAATATCAAAAGCTATTTACTAAAGAAACTATTTAACAATTATTCAGTTCGCCTTGCTCGGCAACTTTAAGCAACGGATTATGAGCGGCTTCAATAAATAAAACCTCAATTAAATCAAGAGGTTACAAAGGCGCTAGTGTGGTGTGGAAGTAAATGTGGAAGCAGCGTTAATTCAGTTCGACAAAGCTACGGACTGTTAATCAGAGGTTCACTGGCCAAAATTTAATCAACATTGGATCGAAACTCAAGGACAAAACGAGCACCGTCAGAGAAGTTCTTATCGAGAAACAGGCCTCCGCGATGGTTATCCATAACAGCTCGGCTGAGCCACAATCCAAATCCCATGCCGTCATTTTTGGTTGTACGGAATAAATCAAAAATTCTCTCGTGCAATTCAGAAGACACCCCCACTCCGCTGTCTTCTACACTGAGTTCTATGGTGCCATCAACTTGAGAGGATGTAATTACTATAGAGCGCTTGCCATCAAAAGTATCTAAAGAATCGATTGCATTATTGAGTAAGTTTAAAACAACCATTTCTAGCTGCGATTCATTTCCATTAACAAAAAGCTGAGAATCTACTTTGAGAGTTAAATCGATATTTTTTAACTCACATTCATCTTTAACTAACTCCACACCTGATTTAACTATAGATAGAAGATTTACATCTTTAAAGTCAGTGTGATTGTTATGAAAAACTCTTTTTACGCTCTCAATGATTTCAGAAATCTTATCTACATCTTTGAGTAGATAATTTAAATTATTTTTTAAAAAGGGATCATCTGGCGGCTTGTCTACAACAGCCACTAAAAATTCAGCATTCAATCTGATAGCAGTAAGAGATTGATTTATTTCATGGACAAAAGTAGACGCCATAATTCCCGCCCGACTAGACTTCACAGAAGAGGAAAGTGATGTCAAAAGTCTATTTTTCTCTAAAAGTACAAGAGACAATTCTCTATTTAGATGCTCGGAATTGATCAACTCCTCATTTAGTGCGTTGATCTTATTTGCCGCAATTAACTCAGAACTTAGAGCCTTCTTTTCAGATGACCATGATTTCTCCATGTAGTAGCCGTTAATGGCTATGAATGTAAGTACGTCAGCGGCCATTACTCCCCAACGTGTTCCAAACGAAATAACGCTTTCACTAAAAAGATCAATGTGAGTGGGATCAGAACCACGTGTTACGGCAAATATGCGTATCCAGTAAAAAACAAGCGATAGAAATGAAAAGAAAACTAACAATCTTCCAAAAAAGCTAGGTTCGTTTTTTTGCAATCTAATCAACTCATAGATATGCCAAATAACACAAACGCTAAGTGCTGACATGATCAAAGCTACACGAATCTGAAAAGTCCCATGAATGCGAGCGTATTCAAATAAGAAAAAGAAAATAAGTACAGCGCAGATTGAAATAGTTTTTAGTTGAATGGAGATTTTTATACGCCATCTTCTAAATAAAAATCCAAGGGTCACAGCAGCGGCAAAAATACTGGTATTTGCACAGGTAAGTAGGAATTTATCAACAAATGGAGCAGCAGCAAAAAATGTATATCCAGCTGCAATTAAAACCAACGATCCCCGCCAGTAATTAGTCATCAGACTATTGACTTTAAGATCAAGAAATGCGGATATGGATAGCCCTAGTATGAGCAAAGCAAAGCCGAGAAATGAGATGGTGTTTATGTCAAGCATTTAATGATGGTACCCATTTATGCACGATGACACGATGTCATTTCTGATGTACGAGCAATTTTTTTTCCTCGACAGACAAGTCTTCCCATAGCACTAGATTTCCAACAAGCTCATCTATATTGAACCGCCACTCCACAGCGTCAAGTCCACTGGACTGCATAGCGGTTGGATGTGAATAAAGTGGAGTTGCCTTGTACACATCAAGGTCAACCGTTGGAAATTCAAGTTGTATATAGTTTTCTTCTTGGCTATCTTTTCTAGAGATTAACCAAGCAGTTGGACGTTTCATTCTTAATCCGTACCTCTAGGATAAAAAATCGGTAGCACTCTATCCTTATCAATGATTGGCTTCCACATCGAACAAGTCTCATCAGACTGGGTATGAGAGCCGTCAAAACCTCCACCCACACAAAGTCCCGTCTTGCCAGCTGAAGTAGATGTATTGAGGATTCGACTTTTTGATTGCCCGTGGTCGACTTTCCAACTTTTACATGAACTGCACTCATTTAACCCGCTCTTTTGCGATTGCCCCTCTTTTGTCATCTCTGAAGTCACCTCGAGCTATAAGGTTTGTTACTTTGATCCATAGAACCAGTGACTCGGCCGCCCTTTTGGATTTCCAATTCGCCATAGATTAATTTACCGTTAATTAACCCTGTCGAATGCACCAGAACATGCTCGGCACAGGAAACGTCATCATGAATCTGGCCATGAACATCCATTTCGCGTGATTTAGTTTTTCCTTTAATGACGCCGTACTCTCCAACTTGTAAGTCATCTACTGATATCTCTCCTGTCACTGATCCATTGATAAATGCTTTACCTTTTGCTGATATCGAGCCCACGAAAGTTACCCCTTGACCAATAGTGATGCTATTGCTGAGATTCAAACTATTGATACCAGTTGTTTCTTCTTTCATATTTGTTGTTCTTTCAGAGTGATATTTTTGATGTTGCTATTTGGCAGTCTCAATAGATTGCCTTGATAAAAGAGTTTGATTTCATTTAAGTTGCTACTAAACAGTTCAAACGGCTGTCTGCCTCTAATAGTTAGCGACTGTGAATTTTTTAAATGCAAGACTTGTACTTTTCCAGTAGCGTCTTTCACGCAAAGAGAGCTGTCAGAGTTTGCAATTACATGAACATAGTCGCCAGACTTGGTTGGTTGGTTACCAAATACAGGCACTGGATCATTTCCCCATATACATTCTGGAGAGCTTTCCTTACGTATTTCGGCAGGGGTTGGAAGCGTTGAGACATTAGGCTTAGTTTCAGCATTTATCGTTTCAGTTGGTAAAGCAGTACTTACCGGTTTATTAGTTGTGAGAGGCTCTTTTTCACTAACAGGAGCCGACTTATAAAAACCCCAATAAACCAAACAAATCAAGACAAATAACACGCCTACGATCAGTGGTCGTGAAAAACTATTTATATGTCTTAGGCTAACGTTTTTAACTTGCTCTGTATTGACCGCTTCTGCAGGTGATTCGAGTTCTTGAGGGTGAAATTGTTCAGGTGCTTGCTCTATGGGATTTACATCTGCACCGAAATGCATGAGCAATTTGCGTCCTGTTGCTAGTTTTATTGCTGGGGTGTAAAAGCTACTGTCTCCGCCATTTTCAAGTTGCTTGACCTGCGATGAGGATAACGAGTGCAATCTAGCAAGCGTTGTTATCTCTACCCCAGCGTCTTCTCGTAGTTTTTTGAGTAACGCTCCATCAACTGGTAACCAGACTTGATTTGTCATAGTCCAGATTCCAGAACTATTTTGCTAGTAATGATTGAAACTTAACAGTTCGTTCACTTTGATTACGAACGGACTTAAAGTCTTCTCTACGCTTTCTTATATATGTCATCGGCGTAGTCGCTTTGTATTTTGCGAAAGACGATTGGATCGATAAGTGGTCAAACCCAGACTCATGCATCAACTCAGACCATCCAATCTGCTCTTGAATATGCTCGTCAATCCAAGTGCACAGTTTCTCGAACTGCTCTTGGTTGAATCCTTGTTGGCTATGGGTAACTTGTGAGAGCATATGAATTCTCTTAAAGCTGATTTGGCTTGTAGTTAGAACGTTTATTACGTTACGGTCATGAATTGGAATTCTTTTTGGTAATTCAAACCACCCCCGATTGGGGAGGGTAAGGAGTTATTTTCTAAGTAATAACCCTTAAATTTCCACATTTCATAATGAATAGATGTAAAGCGCGAGTAACTTGTTTTGAAAAGGCAAGTGAGGCAATTGCTAGACACGCTTTTGTATTAGAGTGGCAACAAAATTTCGTCACATAAACACCAATGCCCCTTGAACATGTCTATTTAGTAGAAGACAACGCAGAAATACGCTTTCATCTCAAAGCCCTGCTAATTAATAAAGGCTACAAGGTTCATGAGTTTGAAGGCGCTCAGGCGTTCTTAGATGAGCATGTGCAACTAGAGCGCCCTTGCGTATTGGTCTTAGATATGCGGATGCCCAAACTAAGCGGACTTGATTTGCAAAATCACCTAAAGAATCAAAATATTTTCATTCCCATAATCTTCATCAGTGGTGAGAGCCAACAACAAGAAATCATTAGCGCGATGAAAAGTGGTGCGATTGAGTTTTTATGGAAACCATTCAAAAGCGATGACTTGGTTGCTGCTGTCCAACGTGGAATCAACTTAGATACAGCCAACACTAATTTATTTGACAGAAAGTCAAAACTGTATTCTTTGCAATCAAGCTTGACACCGCAAGAGAATAGGATTTTCCTACTAATGCTGGGAAGTCTTGGTAACAAAGAAATAGGCGAGGAGCTTGGTATATTTTCAGATACTGTTAAAAAACACCGCGCCCAAGTCATGGCAAAAATGCAAGTAACCAAACGATCCGAACTCCTAGCTCTCTGGCGTGGAATTGAACCTAAAACCTAGTCATATAGTCTCGCGCAGCAGCCTACGAACTACGAACCAATTGCACGAGGTATGACACGGTTTTCAATTCCCAGGCTGCTCAAATGATCAAGTTCGAGCCCCGTGTGTAGATCCGAACTTTTCGCTTAAGTAGCTCGAGCCCCAAGTGTAGCTTCGAATATTTTGTGTACAGTTTTTTTCCATACATTGATCATCTTGAGGCCACTTTCTTAAACAAACACAAAATCCGTTTAAGAAATATTTTTCCCATACAGATCAACGACTTATAGGAGTCGAACCAAGAGTGTGGAACTAGTGTGGAAGAAACAGTGAAATTTGCTTGGTTTTTAAGCAAATTTAGGCAGTTTTTAGGAGCCAAAAACACATGAGATTTGTTCTGAGTTGAGTGAACAGAAAATGCGCAGTTTCAATCAGGAAAACTGCTTTTAAATGCGTGTATCTGCAGCTAAAAGGCATGAAAAAAGCTACTTGTGAGTAGCCTTTTAAAGTGGTGGGCCCACCAGGACTTGAACCTGGGACCAAAGGATTATGAGTCCTCTGCTCTAACCAACTGAGCTATAGGCCC
>CAIRBP010000107.1 GCA_903876885.1 uncultured Burkholderiales bacterium
ACTCAATACACTAAGGCCCTATAACTTTAGAGTTAAATCCTAATAAGAAAAGCATAAGCCATAATTGACGGTCTTATAGAGTATCGTCTCGTATAGTATATTTTTCAGGATGGATCATGAAATTTGCAATTATGGGTGCCGGAGCGATAGGATGTTATTTTGGAGCCCGACTATCAGCCGCTGGTGAAGAGGTCCACTTTATTTCTCGAGGCGCACATCTAGCTGCAATGCGTAAGAACGGCTTAAAAATAGAGAGTGACCGAGGAAACCTACATCTCACCAATCCCCTACTTACCGATAATCCAGCAACAGTTGGTCCCGTAGACTATATTCTGTTTTGTGTGAAATTATGGGATATTGATGCAACAGCTGAATCCATAAAGCCACTTATTAAAAATGGTACTACAATCTTGTCGCTCCAAAATGGCGTCTATGCGGAAGGACGACTAGTTGAGTTACTAGGCCCTGAGTACGTTATTGGAGGCAGTGCATATACCCCTGCAACTATCATTGAACCTGGATTAGTTCGTCAATTCGGGAAATTAGCTAAACTCGAATTTAGTGAGTTAAATAACGTGAGAACATCGCGAATAGAGTTTCTTTATAAAGCGTGCTTAAATGCGGGTATAGATGCTGAAATTCCTGCTGATATAGAGGCCTCTTTATGGAGTAAATTTGTCACCATTACAACTTTAAGTGGAGCCACCTCTCTTTGCCGCTCTACTATTGGTCCAATTAGGTCAAATCCTTGGGGTCTAAATCTAATTAAGAGTCTAGCCAATGAGACAATTGAGATTGCAAAGGCTAAGGGAATAAAACTTGATCCAGAATACACAAACATAGTCTTTGAGCGAATGATGAACTTTCCCCCTGATACACAAGGATCAATGGCAACAGATTTACACAAGGGAGCCCGACTTGAGTTGGAGTGGCTCAATGGTATGGTCAGCAAATTCGGATTAGAACTTGGAATACCAACTCCAGCTAATGACGCAGTTATGATGGGCTTGAGTGTTCATGCGATGGGACAAATAACTTAATTTTCAAATTACTATCCTCATTCGATCCGCTTGTATTGGCTAGTTGCAGATAAATCAATACTGACTCAGTATGGGCATCAACTGAGATCGATAAATGGATGACTAAAAAAATTGCTGATCTAAGATATCAAGATTTCCCTCTTTTCTTCAGCGTTCTAATCTGGGTTGAATCTAAATTACATAAATCAAAATTTTCAAAATCGATTTGTTTGATAATCCACTTTTCTGGCGGCTCATCGTCCAGCTTCATGAATGAATTTCCGTTAATGAAATTTGATGGAAATATAGCTAAACAGAGTTTTTTGGTTTTTGATGACTTATACAAAACTCCGTCGATACTAGCTTCGTAGGCTAATTGTCCAAAAATTTGACTATTAGCCGGTATATCGCATTGCGCTGGCTGCATTCTCCAGCTTTCTGACATAAAAGAATCTAGTAGGAGTTTTGGGGAATTGATTAGCGTAGGTGGTGAAATATTGAGATTTTTAGCTGACTCATAGATGTGCTTCGGTATCGAGAACCCGGACATCAGTCGCACAAACTTAGTTAGCGACGAGGCTTTAGTTAAATCTATAACCCTATCTAAAGAACCAGATATGCTAATGCAGGAATTTGAGCGTTCGTTGGTTAGTGAAACTTCGGCAGATGTCAATGAAACTCCGGCTACTTGACTACCAAAAGCTTCAGCTCTAGCTGTATCTTGATTCTGCGCAATATAAAAGGCAGGAAATGTTTGCAAACTGTTCGAGGGTGAAACATCTTCTCCGATGTTAAATCTACCACCGTATTGCTTTAAGCTGCCAATGGTACACAGGGGATGATTACTATATTTCCATTGAAGAGCACGCTACCATGATTCAAATTCATAATCTTCGATACAACTGTCGGAGATGGCATCTTGAAGCTGAGCTACGATGGCATTCCTTTGAAATGCCAACTCTGAATAAAAATCCCACTGATACTTAAGGTTAGCTTCACTTAATTGCTTGCCTTTTGTGATACTTTCGAGCGAACCCTCCTCGAGAAGGTTTGAAACTTCTTGATCAATACTCTCAATATGTTTCGCTTTCTTTCGGGCTGGTCCACGACTCTTTCGAGGGTCTGCCTTGCAACCCGTCAATTAGCGTCCCTCTTCAAGCGCAGTTTGAATAAACTTCAAGAGCTTTTTAAATCGACCAACTTTTATCATGTCCCTAGGAGCAACATTTCCCAACATTGGATTTGATACTTTGAACCAAAGGATTGTTTTTGTCCTGTCATTAAAGAATGTGTGAACAAGAGCAATTGCCGTTGCCCATTCTGTAACCCTCTCAGTTAACTCTGCTGGAACCTTACCATCAAAGCGAACGGAGCCAAACGGTACTCCAGTAGCAACAGAAATATCCTCATTAGAGTACCCAAGGATTTCCTTCACCTTAACGTACTCAGGTTCACCTGTTTTTTTAAACAAACCCAAGCCGTCAGATTTCGGAATTGAATTAAAGATGGCCGGATTAAAGGTTTTGCCTACTGTTTGTACTCTCATAATCTTGCAATCTTACACTAAATTTCCACATTTTTACCATTTTTTTTCCACATCTAATTTATGGCTAATTTACATTAACTGCGAATTGACCCTCTTTTAAATGAACTTGGATTCAAGGACGAGGTGCAACGTTGACTAAAAGTTAAGTGGCTGAGATAGATTTAGTATTCATAACTTTGAGGTTGCCCCTGTTAAACATACTTCTTAACTGCTTGAATTATGCAACGTCTTTTCGTGTTGCATGCCATCGTCTCTCAAACTCCATGGGGCTTACATAACCTAAAGTTGAGTGTAGCCTTTTGTAGTTGTAGAAACTGATCCAGTTCATCACTTCATCCATCATGGCTCGCCTTGTTGCAAATCTTTGCCCGTACAGTCGAGCAATCTTTAGCTTACCCC
>CAIRBP010000108.1 GCA_903876885.1 uncultured Burkholderiales bacterium
CCTGCTATTATCTCAAATTTTCATGCAACTTGGAAGACTCCAGCCGTATTTAAGCCTATCGAACCAAGTAACTATTGTTTTTTTGTGACTTTATTGCGGGCCTGATAATATTTACAGCCCTTGGTTTTGCTAACCGCTCATTTGCTTCAAATTAGGCTATTTTTCCTTCTGTGGATAAATTTTTGATAAGATCGTATTTCTCAGCTGAAAACTGCCATACTATCCACAGTATTTTTATTTCTCTTTTGCCTCTTTCTAATCAATCCACTTTAACATGCAAGATCTCTGGCAAAACTGCGTCGAACAACTTGCACAAGAATTGCCTGAACAGCAATTTAACACGTGGATAAAGCCCTTACAGGCTTCGTTTTCTAGTGATTTCTCCAAGGTAACGGTGCTTGTAGGTAACCGCTTTAAACTAGATTGGGTTCGTACCCAATATTCTAAAAAATTAGCTACGATCCTCTCAGCGCTTTATGGTCAAAATATCGCTGTAGAGCTTGCTCTTTCCCCAAAAGAGGCTATAAATCGGCCCGTAAATCAAGGCTTATCCACAGAAGCTGAGTTTTCTTATTCCGCGCCTACTTTAGTTGAAGAACAGGTTGAAGAACCTTTTCGCAATCGTCTTAATCCCTCCCTTACCTTTGAATCTTTTGTTGAGGGGTCGGCTAACCGCATGGCACGAGCTGCAGCAATGCATGTTGCGTCAATTCCTGGTCATTTGTACAACCCTTTGTTTATTTACGGAGGTGTTGGTCTAGGTAAAACGCACCTCGTACACGCTGTAGGCAACCAACTCTTAAAAGACAAACCAGACGCAAAGATCTTGTACATCCACGCAGAACAGTTTGTATCAGATGTCGTTAAAGCCTATCAACGCAAAACCTTTGATGAATTCAAGCTTAGATATCATTCGCTAGACCTACTTCTAATTGACGATGTTCAGTTTTTTGCAAATAAAGACCGAACGCAAGAAGAGTTTTTTAATGCATTTGAAGCACTTTTAGCTAAAAAATCACATATTGTGATGACGAGTGATACCTATCCTAAAGGATTAGCCGATATCCATGAGCGCTTGGTATCTAGGTTTGATTCTGGACTAACAGTTGCAATAGAACCTCCAGAACTAGAAATGAGAGTGGCCATTTTAATGACCAAGTCACGACTTGAGGGCTCCGAAATGCCCGAAGAAGTGGCTTTCTTTGTAGCAAAAAACGTTCGCTCTAACGTAAGAGAATTGGAAGGCGCTTTAAGAAAAATATTAGCGTATTCTCGGTTTAATCAGAAGGATATATCCATACAACTTGCAAGAGACGCTTTAAGAGACCTTTTATCTATACAAAATAGGCAAATTTCTGTTGAAAATATTCAGAAAACAGTCGCTGATTTTTATAAAATCAAAGTTGCTGACATGTATTCCAAAAAACGTCCCGTCTCAATTGCGAGACCTAGACAAATTGCAATGTATTTAGCTAAAGAATTGACACAAAAGAGTTTGCCTGAAATAGGTGAATTATTTGGTGGTAGAGATCACACAACTGTATTGCATGCCGTTCGTAAAATTTCTGGTGAAAGACTTCAACTTAATGAACTCAATCAACAATTGCATGTTCTTGAACAAACATTGAAAGGGTAAACTTTGATTTTTTTATCGCTTTTAAAACTCTGTGGATTAAATTGGGATAACTAAGTAGTTATCCACAACATTCATCTAATTTCTAAACTTATTCATAAACTCAACACACAGCAAACAGTATTTACAAACATGGTTTGAAGCTTCGTAACTTATTGAAAACATTAATAAAAACCGACTTTTCAACAAAAAACCATGTACTCTATCTACTACTACTAATTTAATATATATAAATAAAGAGGTTTTAATGATTATCCTAAAAGCCACCCAAGAGACTTTAATCAACGCAATTCAATCTGTTTCTGGAATTGTTGAGAAAAGACATACTCAGCCCATTCTTGCAAATCTTTTTATTAAGAAGGAAGCAAATAACATTGAGTTATTAGCAAGTGATATGGAGATACAAATCCAAGCTAAAACTCAATTTGATGGTGATAGCTCTAGTTTTTCAATTACGGTTGGTGCTAGAAAGCTTATAGATATATTGAGGGCACTTCCCTCCGATCAATTAGTTACTCTTGAATCAAATCAAAATAAAATTATTTTGAAAGGAGGTAAAAGTAAATTTACTTTGCAAACAATGCCATCAGAAGACTACCCTGTTATCAAAGAGTCTTCAAGTTTAGGATCTGTCTTTAGCATTCCACAAAAAACACTAAAGAAACTATTGCAGCAAGTTTCTTTCTCTATGGCTGTTCATGATATTCGCTACTATTTAAACGGTATTTTGTTTGTTGCAGAAAATAATTCTCTTAGCCTTGTAGCAACTGACGGTCATCGTTTAGCATTTGCATCTGCTGTTTTAGATCACGAAGTTCCCAAACAAGAAGTTATTCTTCCAAGAAAAACAGTTATTGAACTCTTAAGACTCCTTAGCGACTCTGAAGGTTCTATTGATATGCAGTTTGCTTCTAACCAAGCAAAGTTCACTTTTGCTAACCTTACGTTTATAACGAAACTTGTTGAGGGTAAATTTCCTGATTACAACAGAGTTATACCTAAGGGTAACAAGAATGAAATTATTCTTGGTAGAGAACCACTCCTTCACTGCTTGCAAAGAACTGCGATTCTCACCAGCGACAAATTCAAAGGTGTTCGTTTAAACATTGAACCTGGCGTTTTACGCGTTGCTTCAAGTAATTCTGAGCAAGAAGAAGCGGTTGATGAATTGGATATTAATTATTCTGGTAATGCGATAGAAATTGGTTTTAACGTTACTTATTTAATTGATGTTTTAAACAATATGAGTCAAGAAATGGTACGTTTTGATCTTCCTGATTCAAACAGTTCTGCACTTATCACTATGCCTGATTCTGATTCATTCAAATATGTTGTTATGCCCATGAGAATTTAATTTTTCATTTCCTCTTGTAGTTGCTTAAATTTAAATTCTTATATGACAGAAAATATTGATCCATCTGGTACACCTGCAATTGATGCTTATGGTGAGAACTCAATTCAGATTTTAGAGGGCCTTGAGGCTGTTAGAAAGCGTCCTGGAATGTATATCGGGGATACCTCAGACGGTACGGGTTTACATCACCTTGTATTTGAAGTTGTAGATAATTCTATTGATGAGGCCTTAGCTGGTCACTGTGATGATATTGTTGTAACGATTCATTCTGATAATTCAATAAGCGTCGTTGATAACGGAAGGGGAATTCCTACCGGTGTCAAAATGGACGATAAACATGAACCCAAGCGAAGCGCTGCTGAAATAGCTTTAACGGAATTACACGCTGGGGGCAAATTTAATCAAAACTCATACAAGGTCTCTGGTGGTCTTCACGGCGTTGGTGTCTCCTGTGTTAATGCTTTATCCAAATGGTTGCGTTTAACAGTTCGTCGTGAAGGAAAAGTTCACTCTTTAGAGTTTGCTAAAGGTTTTGTACAAAATAGAATTCTTGAAACTGTAAACGGTTTTGAGATTTCTCCTATGAAAGTAGTCGGAGATACGGAGAAAAAGGGTACTGAAGTTCATTTTTTACCAGACACCGATATTTTTACGTCTAATCATGATTTCCATTATGAAATTCTTAGTAAACGTTTAAGAGAGCTTAGCTTTTTGAACAACGGTGTTCGTATTCGTTTACTTGATGAAAGAACCGGTAAATCTGATGATTTTTCAGGCGCTGGTGGTGTTAAGGGGTTTGTTGACTTCATTAATGTTGGCAAAAAAGTATTGCATCCAAACGTCTTTCATTCCATGGGCGAGAGGCCATCGGAATCATACGGTGGCATTCCAGGAACGCAGATCGGTGTTGAAGTAGCAATGCAGTGGAACGATGGTTATAACGAAAGCGTTCTGTGTTTCACAAATAACATCCCTCAAAGAGATGGTGGAACACACTTAACTGGGTTAAGAGCTGCGATGACTCGCGTTATAAATAAATACATTGACGAAAATGAATTTGCCAAAAAGGCCAAGGTTGAAGTCACGGGTGATGATATGCGTGAAGGCTTAACCTGCGTACTTTCTGTAAAAGTGCCAGAGCCTAAATTCAGTAGTCAAACGAAAGATAAATTAGTTTCTAGTGAGGTGCGTGCACCTGTTGAAGATATTGTTGCAAAAGCATTAGGTGATTACTTACAAGAAAAACCAAACGATGCAAAAATAATATGCGGCAAAATTGTTGATGCTGCTCGCGCCCGAGAAGCTGCCCGCAAAGCCAGAGAGATGACTCGTCGCAAAGGCGTATTAGACGGGATGGGTTTGCCAGGCAAACTAGCAGATTGCCAAGAAAAAGATCCCGCACTTTGTGAAATTTATATCGTCGAGGGAGACTCCGCTGGAGGATCTGCTAAGCAGGGAAGAGACCGTAAATTTCAAGCAATTCTCCCCCTACGCGGAAAAATCCTTAACGTTGAAAAAGCGAGATATGAAAAACTTTTAACGAGTAATGAGATTTTGACGCTAATTACCGCTTTGGGTACGGGAATTGGCAAAGTAAGCGCAGAATCCGGTAAATCAGGAACAGATGATTTCAACGTAGATAAGTTGCGCTATCACAGAATCATTATCATGACTGACGCTGACGTTGACGGCGCACATATTAGAACCCTGTTACTCACATTCTTTTACAGGCAAATGCCTGAGCTCGTAGAGCGCGGACATATCTACATTGCACAACCGCCGCTGTATAAAGTTAAAGTTGGCAAAGAAGAACAGTACTTGAAGGATGCTCCTGCACTTGATTCATTTTTGCTGCGCGTAGCAATGAAGGACGCAGCAATACAAACAGGCGGCGATCACTCACAAACGTTAAAAGGTGAAACGCTTGAAGAGTTAGCTCGTAAGCATCAAATAGCTGAATCAGTGATATCCCGTCTTAGTGGCACCATGGATATGGAGGCCCTGCGAGCGATGGCTGACGGTGTATCTCTTAATCTTGACACACTTGATCAAGCACATCTTTGTGCAACATCTTTGCAAGCGAAATTATTAGAGCTTGGAAGTGGCTCCACAGTAACGGCTGAATTTGATGTAAGAACAGATAAACCGATTCTGCGTATTAGTCGCCATCACCACGGCAATGTTAAGAGTAGTGTTATTACTCAAGACTTTGTTCACGGTGCTGATTACGCAGCACTTGAAGAGGCATCTCAAACCTTCAAGGGTCTTATGTCTGAGGACGGTAAAGTTCAAAGAGGTGAGGGGGAGCGTCTTAAGGAAGAAACCGTCAGTGACTTTAGACAAGCAATGCGTTGGCTTATTCAACAGGCCGAACACGCAACAGCAAGGCAACGTTATAAAGGGCTGGGCGAGATGAATCCAGCACAACTGTGGGAAACAACAATGGATCCACAAGTAAGACGCTTACTTCGCGTTCAAATCGATGATGCTATCGAAGCTGACCGCGTATTTACGATGCTGATGGGCGATGAGGTCGAGCCACGCAGAATTTTCATTGAGAAAAATGCGCTAAGAGCTGCAAATCTGGACGTTTAAAAAAGCGCGTCTGAGAGCATTAGCTATTCCTGCATATTAATTGAAAACCGTATTTAAGCTAATCTTCCAGATTTAAAGTCTTCAACGGCAGCAATTATTTGTTCCTTTGTGTTCATCACAAAGGGACCGTACTGAACAATACTTTCTCGAAGAGGCTTGCCCGCAATTAGGATCAGCCTAGCATCATTACCTGCATTGATCTTTAAATAATCGCTGTTATTGCTGAGTATGGCCATCTCCTCGCTATTTACTATATGTGTCTCACCGTCGTCGCCGACAACAACGTCACCCTTGTATACATAAATAAAAGCATTGTGGTCTCGGGGAATAAATTCTTCAAACGTTGTAATGCCACC
>CAIRBP010000109.1 GCA_903876885.1 uncultured Burkholderiales bacterium
GAGTTGGCTTTGACGGCCATACGCACTTCTTCAACATAGGTTGTCACCACAAATGCGACATCCTTTTGTCTGGCTAGGTTATTGGTGGTTGAACCGCATTCAATATCAACCGTACCGTTTTGAACAAGTGGAATACGGTTTTGCGAGGTAACTGGCAAATACTTAGTTTCTAGCTTTTTACCGATCGATTTTTCAAGATTTGCAATAATACGTTGGCAGATCTCGTAGTGATAGCCTGCGTACTTACCGTCGCCTAGTGTGTAGGATAAAGCGCCTGAGGAGTCTCGAACCCCCATGGTCACAAAACCGCTAGCTTTAGCCTTTTCTAAGGTGTCACTGCTCTCTGCAAAGGAGCTTGACATTGCTACCCAAGTAAGAGTCAGCGCAATAATTAATTGTTTCTTCATTTTGTTCTCCAAAAGTATCAAATAGCAACGATTGGTCAATAAGCAACCCAACTTACGACTTAATGTTAACAGACCAATACAACTTCAATTCATTATAAATATTCGATATTCCCAAGTATTTACTCTATTCAGTGACAAATAACTTAGGAACTTGACCATTAAGATAATTTGGCTCATTAAGCGTTAAATTTGGAATATAAAAAAAGCCTGCAATGTGACATGCAGGCTTTTCACTTTAATATATTGATAAAGTTTTAAAGACTAATCACGTAGAAGGTATAAACACCAAATATTAAATTACTGATCAACACTATGACCAATAAAATGTGATCTAGTCTTAGAGACTTCTCAACTTTGCCGTCCTTTAAGTACTTCATTGAAACGACAGTCATACATAGATGAAGTAAACACTGGAGCAAACCAAAAGATATCAATTTCTCTGCATATGAGAAACCTTCTGAAGGTGGGAGCTGATTGACAATAATGAAGCTACACGAAACAAGGACAAATAGTGCGGTTCCAGGCACTCCCATTCTTGGACCTTCAAGTGCAGGCAGCAAAACCACAAACATCATCAAGAGAACAGCTATTATTGGTGCTACAAGCAATTTAAATCCAATCAGCTCAGACTTCTTTTCTATCTCTACATAATGATTAAACTGAGTTGAACAAGTCTTTTGATCCATTAAGGCTGGGTTTCCATAACTTGTTTCGTACGTGTTGCAAGTTACAAATGATTTCTCACTCCTTACTCTCCAGGCTGGAATTTCAAGTTGTTTGCTAGGTTTAATATTTCCTTCGTCCACAACGTAGAGAGTTTCTGTAGCTGGATCGTCCTCATCCTCCTCGATCGCTATTTTCAGAGTCTGATTATCAAATGGGTAATCATTGATATCCCATTGTGTATTAAAAGTTGCAGATACATCAATTACTTCTAGATGCTCTTTACCATTGTTTACATCACCACTAAAAACGTCTTTACGGGAATCAATTTTGGCATTTTTAATTTTAAATGTCTTATTTGGATGAATCTTTTTATCGCTCCATCTAAACCAAACTGTGAAGTCAACTTGGTAAGAATTTTTAGAGTAAGAAATGGAATTAACGTTTTCCAAATAAATTCCAACATTAACTTTAGACGGCTCAACTTTCTCTGCAGCTTGAACAGAAAAAGCAGTGAGAAAGGCAATGAGTAAGCTGGTGATAAATTTCATTTTATGTATTAAGTTTTTTACAGGCTAGTGCCCTACTGCTAAATTTTACTACACCCACTTACGAAGGTTTTCCCTATGAAGCAATAATAAATTAGCATTAACCTTTGTTCAACTAGCCCTTTTATCCAGCATTACAAATTTTCCTTTGAATCGTATTTTGCTTGCTTTTTTAATAATAAAAGTTATTCATGTATTCGATTAATTACATAAACGATACATAAAACAAAGCAAAACACTCAATTGAGAATTATAAGAATCAATAGTGGAATTAGTTGTAATTATTAAAATGCTCAAATTATTTTGACCTTGGTTAAAAAGGTGAGCGCCAATCTCACTCTAGCAAAACTGCAGAACATTTTTTCTAATTTAGTATTTAGTGGCATTACACGCTTAGAAGATTTAATGACTTATTATTTTTAATTGCTCTACCTTTAATACGCAGACTTTATTTCCCTAGTTAAATTGCACATTTATACTACTGAGCATAAAAACGAGTTCTAGTATATTCGGGATGAGCATTAGTGAAAATCTAAATAATCAATTTCTCAACGAGTTATTGTTAATACAAATACTACGCAAGAGTTCGAAATATTTTATTAATCTTATGACGTTAACTATTTGAACTACATCACCACTCTAAACTTATTTAGAAACATATAAACCTTACCCAGTAAATTATTAAAAAAAAAACCCACTGTGTTTCCACAGTGGGTTTTTATACTTTTAATAATCCTCAACTAGCATAGAGCTAGCATTAGATTAGAAAGTGTGACGTACGCCAACTAAGTAACCTGTAGTTGAGGCTGCAGCAGCAGTGTTTGCTGATGGACCGCCGTAGAACATAGTGATTTTAGATCCACCAGAGTTTGAGCCTTGACCAAAGCCAGCGTAAACGTTTGTACGCTTGCTAAAGAAGTAACGACCTGTCAAGCCAAATACTGAACCTTTAGTTCCGTTGTTTGCTGAGTTGTCGTCTTGGATAGTTGTGTATGCAAAAGATACATCAGACATAGCACTCAATTTATAGTTAACGCCTACACCATTGATGGTGTTGCCGTCGATTTGAGTAAAGTTACCCTGCGTCCTAAGTGTTGACTGAGCAGCAATAATTTTGTAGTTACCGATCTCGTAAGTTGCACCGTATGTACGCCACTGTGCGCCAGTATTACCAGTTGCATCATTACGGCTAGTAGTAGCGTATTGAGCTTTGATAGGTCCGTTGGTGTACTCTAAACGGTAGGCGTTACCAGATGCTGCTGTGTAACCCGCAGCAGTAGATGCATACATATCACCGATATGTTGATAAGAACCAGTGAAGCCGGAAATAGTAGGGGTTTTGTAACCATAACCTGCGTTGAAGTTGACTGGAGCGTAACCACTTTCGGATTGGTTAGCAGTACCAACAACCCCAGCAGCTGTTTTAGTACCAGTGTATGTTGTGTCTGTAGGAGCTGTCAAATAAGCAGCAGCACCATAACCAAGTGTGGCTAAAGATGTAAAGTTAGTTTGCTGTGCTGTGTATGCAGCAAAACCAAATGAATTGGAACCTGAGTTGTTTAACTCGCCTTGTGTTAACCAAACCAAATCTTGAAGACGGCCGATTTGGAAAGTACCGATATCTTTACTAGCCAAAGAGATTTCGGCTTTGCGAGTAAAGATATTTGGCTTCTGACCACCAGCAACAGCAGCGTCACCAGAGGTTTGTGAACCCATTTGACCAGATTGAAGAGTTAACTCTGACAAAAGGTCAAAGTTTGCAGACAAGCCACCGCCCATGTCTTCCATTCCCTTGAAACCCAAAACTGATGTTGAGTTAACGTTAGAGGACAAAGCAGATTGGCGATTGCCAGAATCAGTTTGGTTGTACATGCCTTGATCTAATTGACCATAGATTGTCACATCTGCTTGTGCAGCTGACACTGCAGCGATAGCTGCAAATGCGATTAGCGTTTTTTTCATTTAATTAATCTCCAAGGTTAAACAAAGGGCTCCGGTAAGTGGGTTGCACTCAATTTGACTCGAGCCGAACCACCGGCTCCCCGGGCCAACCACCCCATTCAGGGAAGTTGTGTGTATTTGACCAGAGGAGAGCAGCAACTTGGGCATGTACCCCTCAATTTAAGGATATTACGTTGTTGACTTGCAACATTTTGACCCCCTGTGCACCCCACTGTGGTGAAATTCCCAATATGGACCCATTACTAATCACTATTGACAACGCTCTAAGAACTTTGTTTGCTAAACCGTTGCCCGGTAGATCTTTCACTGGACTGCGCCCCTCTTTACCGCCAAATCGTGAGACTTTACAACTGACAGAAACCGAGAAGCGCCTATCCGGCGCTCTGATGAGAGTGAACCATGTAGGCGAAGTCTGTGCGCAAGCGCTCTACGCATCTCAAACTTTAGCAACAAATAACTCAAGCCTCAAGAAAGTGTTCAGAGAGGCAAGCGCAGAGGAATTTGATCATTTAGCCTGGACTGAAGCTCGCATAGACGATCTACATGACCATAAAAGCTACCTTAACCCCCTTTGGTACATTGGCGCCTTCGGTATTGGCTATTTAGCAGGCAAGATAGGCGGGGATAAGATGAGTCTTGGCTTCGTAGTTGAAACTGAGAGGCAGGTTAGCGAACACTTAAAAGGTCACCTCAGCAAGCTCCCAGCAAACGACTCTGTTTCAAGGGAAATCGTCAAACAGATGATTATTGACGAAGAAGGGCACGCCAAACTCGCCTTGGCTAAGGGAGCTCAAGAGCTCCCAGCACCTATAAAGGGTTTGATGCGCTTTGCGGGCAAAGTGATGACAAGGACTGCCCACTATCTATAGCAGCAAAAACCAACTCAATAAGTTGCTTTAAGCCTCTATCAGATCAAAGCTCGTAGATATCTCTGCTGTTTTACCGAGCATGATGCTTGCAGAGCAGTATTTCTCATGGCTCATGCTGATTGCCCGCTCAACCGCCGAGGTCGAGATGTTCTTACCAGTAACCGTAAAGTGCATATGGATTTTGGTAAAAACCTTCGGGTCCGTATCTGCTCTGGTGCTTGTCAACTTAACC
>CAIRBP010000110.1 GCA_903876885.1 uncultured Burkholderiales bacterium
ATTTTTAATAATTTAAGATGAAACAATATATATCAAGATCCGAAATTGCAAAGCAGATCACCTGCATTTTTGCACTTACTCTCATTTCAGCTCTGTCTCACGCAGCAGGGTGGAACATCGATCCACTCAGAATTGATCTCTCACCCAAGCAAAAAACTGCAGCTTTAACGATCACCAATTCATCCGATCAACCAACAACGATCCAAATTCAACCTTTAGCTTGGTCCCAAATTGACGGCAAGGATGTTTATATTCCAACAAAAGAGCTTCTTGTCACGCCGCCTATCTTCACGATTGCAGGTAAGAGCTCACAGATTATTAGAATGGCGCTACGAATCCCGGCAGATAAATTAAAAGAACTCACATACAGAATTAATTTACAAGAAATCGCTCCATCAAAAACTGAAAATACAACTCTTGTTGATGTGACGATGCGAGTAACTATTCCTGTCTTCATTCAACCCCAAAGCGCAAAGGCTGAGCCTAAATTAGCCTGGAGTGTAACGACTGAGCCTGATCACTTAATCAAACTCGTACTAGAAAACTCAGGTACCGCGCACGTTAAGATCACAGATCTAAATCTCTCCTCTGTGGGGCAAGAGCAAGTTATTGTGAGTGAGACTGGAGCAAATTACATACTAAGTGGACAAGCGCATACGTGGATGTTAAAACCCGCTACGCCGCAGAAAATTTCAAGCGAACGTTTGCACCTAAAAGCTTTTACCGATGCAGTTAATGTAGACACAATCATTGTTGTGGACAAACCGTAATTTTGGTAACGTATTCTTCGGCTGGGCTCTATTCTCGATTTGTACAATGGTCTGGACTGCTGAGAGTATCCCCGCCGAGGAGTCGGCCAAGTATTTTTTTCCGCCACTACCCGAAGTTTCAAATCCAGAAACGGTAAAAACTCAAAGTATTTACCGACCCATAATATTACAGGTCGAAGTAAACGGGCAGTATTTAAATCAGCCCGTAATTGTCTTAGAGGATAATTTAAGAATTCTCTACATTTGGGAGGCAGATTTAAAGATGTGGCGGTTTCAGGCACCGCCTTTGAGTGAAGCGGTAGTGTTTGATGGGCAGGTTTACTTTCCTTTAAGCACAATATCAGACGTTATTCCGATTATTGATAAAGCCAAAGGCACTCTAAGGATTCAGGCTCGACCTGAGGCATTTATCGTGACGGCTCGCTCTAACAGGTATACAAATTTACCCCTTCCTACTAAATCTGGACTTGGTGGATTCGTTAATTACGACTTATTTAGCTCAAGTTCGGCGGGATTGGTAGAACACGCAGCTCAACTCGAGTTTGGGCTATTTAATAGTCACGGTGTTGGCACGAGTAATTTTCTTGCTTCCAACACCGAGAGAAATCCCAATACGGTTCGTTTGGATACAACTTGGACTATCGATATACCGCAGAAGATGCAAACCTTTCGGCTGGGGGACGATATCAGTGTGCCTGGAACTTGGGGCAGAGCAGTGCGTTACGCCGGTGTTCAATACGGAACCAACTTTAGTACTCAGCCAGGATTTATAACTTATCCAATGCGAAGTACCAAAGGTCAGGCGGTGCTCCCCTCGACCGTGGATGTATTCATCAACAACTCTTTGGTATCTAGACAGAACGTGCCACCCGGTCCTTTCACCATTACAAATTTGCCCGTCGTATCTGGCTCAGGCGAGGTGAACCTTGTAGTGCGCGACTTAATGGGTCGTGAACAAATAATTGTTGAGTCTTTTTATACCAGTCAGGCTTTACTCACAAAAGGACTCGATAATTTTTCTTACGATTTAGGTCTTGTTAGAAATAACTTCGGAGTAGATAGCAATAACTACAGCTCTTGGATTGCCTCTGAAAACTATAGACGAGGAATGAGTGACGTTTTTACTGGAGAGCTTCACACGGAGGTCATGTCAGATCATCTGACGACAGGCATAGGGGGGGACTATTTGATCAGACAAATCGGAACACTCAGTACCTACGTAGCAGCTAGTCACGGCAAAACGGGCGCAGACTACACCAGGACGCAAAACACTTTGATTAATTCAGGTATTAATGACGGATCCAGTATTAAGCTCAACACTAAAACGAGCACTACCAGTGGAGATCTCTTATTACTTGGTTTTGACCGACTCTCCCAGCCTTGGAGCATGGCCATACGTTCACAGTGGGCAAGCAGTGGATTTACGGAGGTCGGTCAACAGACATATCAATTCTCACCTTCCAATTTAGTTAGCAGCAATCTAAGTTATATGAGTCGGCGTTACGGCTCAGTAAATATTGCTTACGTAAGCCAAATTAATCGCGACATGCCAAGTAACCGGATCGTAACAGTTGGGTGGGGAATATCGTTGGGCAGAATGGGCTCGCTCAGCATTTCAGGTTTAAGAGACCTTGCAGGTATAGATAGCGGGACCACTTTTTTTACGATGTGGAGCATGCCGCTTGGGAGCTCGCACAACGCTGGTCTAAGCAGTCAGTCCAAGCGAGGAGTAAGTACAGGTAATTCAAACGACTTTGCAGCGTCTGTTCAGAAAAATATTCCAAGGGGAGAGGGAGTCGGATATTTTCTGCAAACACGTACCAATGGAACCAGTCTGGGTGCTTATACCCAGCAAACCAATTACGGAACCTACACGGCCGGTGTGGCAGATGATCAGGGGCAGACCTCTACAAGTTTAGATGCAAATGGTGGTATCGCAATATTAGGGGATAACTACTTTTTTAGCCGACGTTTAGATCAAAGCTTTGCAGTTGCAAAAATACCGGACTATCCTGACGTTACTGTTTTGGCTGATAACCAGCCTGTTGCGAAAACAGATGCCAAGGGCGAAGCTCTCATTACTAGACTAAGAGCATATGATAAAAATGAGATCACCATCAACCCATCTGAACTCCCCCTAGATGCAAAGATTTTAGGTGTGCGAGTCGAGGCAGTCCCCTATTACAGAAGCGGTATCGAGGTTAAATTTCCCATAGAGAGGTCAAATGGAGCGACCTTTACGATTGAACTTGAGGACGGTACTTATATGCCAGTTGGTGCAGAGGTTCAGATTGACTCCACACAGAGTCAATATGCAGTCGGAGAAAACGGTAAAGTTTATGTTGCCAATCTCCTTGCAATCACAAAAATGCATTCCACTTGGCACGATCAAAGTTGTGAGTTTGAAGTTAAGTACTCCCCAAGCTCTGATCCATTACCGGACCTTGGAATTGTGATTTGCAGAGGATTTAGTACAAATGAAAAAAACAAACCAATATTTAAAATGCATTAACACCGAATTTTTGAAGTCGGCGCTTGTATTAATAATTCTGTTTTTACAATCCCAAGTATCTGGTGCTGATTGTTCAGTTAACGCAGTAGGGGTTGTCTTCAGCCAATACAGTGCTTTGGATAGAGGTCCCAATAACAGCGGCGTTGGTTCTATTACCGTAGTCTGTAGTGGTGAAGGAGTAACACCAACTGTTAGTTTAAGTTCAAATAATAATAGCAGCACAACATCAAGGTCGATGAGAAATCTTGTGGGTTCTGATAAATTAAGTTACAACCTTTATGTGAACGCCGCGCGCTCGATTGTCTGGGGTGACGGTAAGGGACAGGGTAG
>CAIRBP010000111.1 GCA_903876885.1 uncultured Burkholderiales bacterium
GAGGAGTAAATCTCACCCTTACCGCCCCCAAAACTAGACGAAGTAGCAGAATTCTCAATTCGCTCACTAAACTCACGCCAGTCCCGACTTAGCTCAGCAGCATGGGGTTGAGCAGACCTCTGGGCCTGCTCCAAATCATTGGATGAATGAGACGCATTGGATAAATGAGATGACCTGGGCGTAGGTATGACCAGACTATCCTCAGGGTCATTAGGATTGGGTTTGGGTTTGGCCTCAATTTTTTGAATTAGAGGTTGTAAAGGCTGAAGCAGCGGTCTCATTTTCTTATTAAGTGTAAGTTTTAAAAGGTGATTTTTGACCTGGAAATTTAGGCTCCCCCCATCAGACCCGAACTCAAAATTTGTATTTGGGTTTTAAGTTGAAATCCTGCAAACGATACATTCACTCCCCTGGCAAGGGTAGCACGCGCAAATGATAGCTATTTGATATAGGTCAACTTAGCCAAGTCTTTACTCGTAATACACTACGGTTGTACCGACAGGTGACGCACTCCACCTCACCGGCCAAAACTCAATAAGGACATCAATTATGTATAAGAAAATTTTGGTTACCACTGACGGCAGCCCTCTTGCGAATAAGGGCATTAAAAGTGCCATTGAGCTCGCAAAAAGTCTTGATGCCGAATTGATTGCACTAAAAGTAATCCCAAGATATCTACAAACCTATTTTGAGGGCTCTATCCCATTGGACAACGCTCAAATCATGATGCTAGAAAAGCAGTGGGAAGATGAGGCAAATGCAGTTCTCGCCAAAGTTCAAAAACAAGGGGAGAAAGAGGGTGTGGAGATCTCAACTGCGATCGTTAAAGCAAATATCATCTCAGAGGCTATAGTAGCCTTTGCTTTAAAGCGTAAAGTTGATTTAGTCGTCATGACCTCTCACGGCAGAAACGGTATTAAACGTCTTATTTTGGGTAGCGAGACTACACAAGTACTCACCCACTCTCATGTTCCAGTATTGGTATTGCGGTAGCAATTAAACCGACCAAAATTTGGATCTCTCGTTAGAAGCGTTCTTAGGAGCGCTTTTATTTTTTAAAACTGGTTCATTACTCGGGTAAACCACAATACCCCCAAATTCACAGGAATTGATCTACGTCAATGCAGATCCGATTCTTGTTCGTTAAAGTACACATCAAGTCAGCTAACAATGACAAATATAGGGGGAGACGAACTATGGATAACACCCAAACCAAGACAAAGTCAGACAAGTCCGAATCTAAAAGATTTTGCAATAGGATGCAAAGAACTGTAGATACAAACCAAACACTGCAAGAATGCATCGGAGCCAATGAGTGCTTTAGTGATGACCCATGCCCCTTGAGCGGTCAATTTAAAGTCGCATCGAATTTAAATCCAAATCATAACGGCCACCGAGCCAAACACTAATCAATAAACTGTATTCGTTTAGAGTACATTTCATTTTTTCGACATCAACTCAAAGCTCAAAAAGGAAATAAATATGTACAAACATATCTTAGTTGCAACAGACGGATCCTCATTATCAAAATTGGCGACTGGCAAAGCGATCGAACTTGCAGGCGAGTTAGGAGCGCAACTGACCATCGTCAATGTTGTCCCTAAAATCATGAACAATATGTTTGATGGATCCTTCTCCATTCCCGCAAAACAAAAGATTGAGCTGATGGGCAAACTTACTGATGCCGCTCAATCAATAGTTGACAAGGTACAAAAGGAGGCTGAGAAGGCCGGGGTTTACGCAAAAACTTTAGTTGTTAAATCAAACGTTGTATCCGAAGCAATCATTCAAACGGCCACGAAAAAGAATGTAGATTTAATAGTCATGGCCTCTCACGGTAGAAACGGTATAAACCGCCTTTTACTAGGTAGCGAGACTCTGCAAGTCCTAACTCATTCAGGCATTGCAGTGCTCGTTCTTCGGTAAAAGGTCGTTACTGTTTTTCGCTCTCTCTTTTATTTGACCCCGAGTAACTCAACGTCAAATAAAAGGGTTGCATTAGGGGGAATTACGTTTCCTGCCCCGCGAGCTCCGTAACCCATTTGCGCGGGGATGATCAATGTACGCTTACCGCCTACTTTCATCCCTGCGACTCCATCGTCCCAACCTTTAATTACCCTTCCCCCACCAAGTGGGAAGTTAAAGGGTTGACCTCGGTCCAAGGAGCTATCGAACTTGCGTCCCTTGTGATCGCTCACACTAGGTTCATAGAGCCAACCGGTGTAGTGAACAGTTACACTCATACCGGCTTTTGCCTCTGCGCCGGACCCTATTACAGAGTCTACCTTTTGCAAATCATTGATAGCTACACTAGGGTAGTTAGTGCTTTGGGGCTGGGCGGCGGTTTGCGCAGCGCTTTGGTTGGCTATACACAAGAGTGTAAGCAACGCGACAGATAGTTTATACAAATGTTTCAAAATACATTTCCTTTAGAAAATTAAACTCTTAGTAACCAATTCATATTATTATCCAGTTATGACTTTTGGCAGACGCGATTTTATTCATTTACTAGGAGCGGCCTGTGCAGGCGGGATGGAGTTGCAAAATGAAGCTTTTGCATCGCAAAATTCAGCAGATGCATTTTATGATGTCCCCTCTTTCGGCAATGTACATCTACTTCATTTTACGGACACTCACGCTCAATTACTCCCAGTCTACTACCGTGAACCTTCAGTTAACTTAGGCTCTAATAGTCGCTACGGTATACCTTCGCATTTAGTGGGCGATCGGTTATTGAATTATTACGGATTTAAGCCCAATTCTAAAGAGGCTTATGCTTTTTCGAGTTTGAATTTCGCAGCCAGTGCGCACCACTACGGCAAAGTAGGTGGGTATGCTCATTTATCCACGTTAATTAGACTACTTAAATCATCTCGCAAAGGGGCGTTGGTCTTAGACGGAGGCGACACTTGGCAGGGGTCAGCGACCGCACTTTGGACAAAAGCTCAGGATATGGTTGACGCATCAATCGCTCTCGGAGTGGACGTAATGACTGCTCACTGGGAGATGACTCTTGGTGAGCAAAGGGTCAGCGAAATTGTTAATAATGACTTCAAAGGTAAAGTCTCCTTTGTAGCCCAAAACATCAAGACCCGGGACTTTGGAGATCCGGTGTTCGAACCCTATGTGATGAAGGAGATGAACGGCGTATTGGTCGCAGTGATTGGTCAGGCTTTCCCCTACACCCCAATTGCCCATCCCGCTTATTTGGTACCTAACTGGACATTTGGGATTCAAGAGGAGAATCTACAACGCACTATTGTTGATGCAAGGGCGAAGGGTGCTTCTGTCGTAGTACTCCTCTCTCACAACGGAATGGAGGTAGATTTAAAACTGGCGAGCCGAGTCAGTGGATTAGACGCTATTTTGGGTGGACATACGCATGACGGAGTGCCTCGGCCCATTAGAGTTTCAAATCCGGGGGGAGCAACACTTGTTACTAATGCTGGTTCAAACGGTAAGTTCTTGGGCGTTTTAGATTTTCAAGTTCAAGCGGGCCGTATAAAAGGCTTTCAATATAAATTACTACCGGTTTTCTCAAATTTAATAAAACCCGATCCTGACATGTCTGCACTCATCAGCAGACACAGAGCTCCTTTTGAAGAAAAACTGGGTGAGAGGCTCGCTCATACTGATGAGCTTTTATACCGTCGCGGAACCTTCAACGGTACATTAGATCAACTCATACTCAACGGCTTAATGAGAGTTAAAGAAGCAGAAATCGCTTTCTCACCGGGTTTTCGTTGGGGCACGGCATTACTTCCCAATCAAGCCATTACCTATGAAGACTTAATGAACCAAACGGCAATCACCTACCCAGCTACTACTTCAAACGAACTCAGCGGATTAGCTATAAAAAATATACTTGAAGATGTTGCTGATAATTTATTTAACCCCGATCCCTATTACCAACAAGGGGGAGACATGGTTAGGGTCGGTGGGCTTGAATACACGGTCCAACCTGGCGAGAGGATGGGCAAACGCATATCCAATCTAATGCTAAAAGGCAAGCCCATTAATCCCGATAAAAAGTACAGGGTAGCTGGATGGGCCTCTGTTGCCGATGGAGCTCAAAACCTAAATCAACAACCTATTTGGGATTTGATGAGCGAGTATCTAAAAGATATAAAAGTAGTCAGCCCCATCGTTCTAAACAATCCGACTTTAAAGCGATCTTAAGATTAATACTTGGACAGACTCCAAGATCTTGACTCATCACCCAAAAATAAACTAAGGTTAGATTAACCTCTTATACTTCTTTGACGAACAGACTCATACAAACAAATGCCACTAGCTACGGAGACGTTTAAACTCTCGACCGCTCCTAGCATTGGAATTTGGACCAGCGAGTCACATGATTTTTTGGTCAATTGACGAAGGCCAGAGCCCTCTGCACCGAGTACTAAAGCAAGTGGTCCTTTTAAATCAGCTTGATAAATCGAGGTCGTCGCCTCATCACTCGCGCCGACAATCCATATCTGACGTTCCTTTAACTCACCAATTGTTCTTGCTAAATTGGTCACCATAAAATAAGGTACAGTTTCTGCAGCACCACTTGCCACCTTTGAAACTGTGGCATTAATACCCACCGCATGATCTTTGGGTGCGATCACTGCATGTGCACCGGCACCGTCCGCAACGCGCAAACACGCTCCAAGGTTATGGGGATCGGTTACCCCGTCTAAGACCAATAACAGAGGCGCAATTGAAGGATCTAAACTCTCTAAGAGTTCATCTAAGCTATTTTGTACATTAATAACTTCAGCTAATGCGACTACGCCTTGATGCCCTGGACTGGAGCTTAATTTGGTCAATCTTAGACCATCGGCCTCGATGATGCGTACTCCAGACTCTTTTGCTTTTTCAACAAATTGACGCATCCTTGCGTCTCGTCTAGACGGATCAACGTAGACCTCAATCACGGATTTAGGGTGCGTCTTAAGACGCACGCTAACCGCGTGAAATCCAAAGAGTACTTTAGGTGCTGATGCCATAGCTAAATAAGAAATAAAAGATCTGACGAACGCTATTCACATCTTGCAACAAACTGTGTCGCTCGAAAACTTTCTGCTCGACACGTTGCTGCACCTTGGTTTGCCAGCGCCTTGCTAAACAAATACTCAATTAGGACTTGTTTTTCTTGCGCTCGTGCTCTTTCAAATAACGCTTGCGCAGGCGAACACTCTTAGGAGTGATCTCAACCAACTCATCATCTTCAATAAACTCAACACCGTACTCCAGCGTTAACTCAATTGGGGGAGTGATCTTGACAGCATCTTCCTTACCAGAAACCCTAAAGTTGGTGAGCTGCTTTGTACGCGTCGCATTCACAACTAGATCGTTATCACGACTATGTATTCCAACAATCATACCCTCATACACGGGGTCATTGGCTTTTACAAACATTCGTCCGCGGTCATCTAATTTTCCTAGCGCGTAAGTAAAGATCTCACCGTCGTCCATAGAGATCAATACACCGTTCTTACGCCCACCGATCTCTCCTTTGTGTAGTTCATAGCTATCAAAGATGTTGGAAATTAATCCAGATCCGCGTGTTAAGTTTAAAAACTCATTTGAGAAACCAATTAACCCACGTGCTGGAATCCGGTACTCCAAACGAACACGACCGCGTCCATCAGGTTCCATATTAACCAGTTCACCTTTGCGCTCACCAAGTGCTTGCATTACGCCGCCTTGGTGCTGCTCTTCGATGTCTGCAGTCACAAGTTCAATGGGCTCGTGACGCTCGCCGTTCACGTCGCGGAACACTACACGCGGCTTGGAAACCGCCAACTCATAACCTTCACGACGCATGTTCTCTAAAAGAATGGTTAGGTGAAGCTCACCTCGACCCATAACTTCAAACACTCCCTCCTCATCGGTCTCTTTAACACGCAGGGCAACGTTGTGTTGCAGTTCTTTTTGTAGACGGTCCCAGATTTGACGACTGGTGACGAACTTACCCTCACGACCGGCCAAGGGACTTGTGTTTACACAAAAGTTCATTGTTAGCGTAGGCTCATCAACTTTCAGCATCGGAAGCGGAGCTGGGTTCAAAGGATCAGTAAGCGTTACACCAATCCCGATATCAGTAATACCGTTGATCAGCACAATATCACCGGGCCCAGCCTGGGTTGCCTGCACTCGCTCTAGCCCTTGGAAGGTGAGGACTTGGTTGATACGCCCTTTTACTGGCTTGCCCTCAGGACCTTCCATTACGACCACATCCATCATCGGTTTGATCGTACCTTGGCTTATACGACCCACCCCGATTCTGCCCACGAAGGTAGAGAAATCAAGGGCCGATATTTGCAACTGAAGTGGCGCACTGGGATCTCCCTTTTGAGCAGGTACATGCTTAAGCACAGTATTAAAGAGAGCGGACATGTCCGGGCCCCACTGTTCGCCAGGCGTACCTTCCTCGAGGGAGGACCATCCGTTGATACCCGACGCATAGACTACAGGGAAATCGAGTTGTTCATCCGTAGCACCAAGTTTGTCAAACAAGTCAAAAGCTGCATTCACCACAAAATCAGGACGAGCTCCAGGCTTGTCCACTTTATTAACAACCAAAATTGGACGCAGTCCAAGTGCCAAAGCTTTCTTGGTCACAAAGCGAGTTTGTGGCATAGGGCCTTCCTGAGCATCGATTAAAAGCACAACACCGTCAACCATTGACAATGCACGCTCGACCTCGCCGCCAAAGTCCGCGTGTCCGGGTGTGTCAACGATGTTGATATGAGTGCCTTCCCAACTAACAGCGCAGTTCTTAGCCAAAATGGTAATGCCACGCTCACGCTCGATGGCGTTGTTATCCATCACGGTGTCCACTACTTTTTCGTGCTCTGCGAAAGTACCGGATTGACGTAACAACTGATCCACCATGGTTGTTTTACCGTGGTCAACGTGGGCAATAATTGCAATATTTCTAATTTGACGTGTCATTTTGTTTCTCTAAAGTTTGATCTAAGATAGTTTGAATTTCATTTACATTCAGTAGCCGTTGAGAGATCAGCTCTCCTGCAACAACATGCGCAGTCCCAAGAAGGGCCCGCGGTTTTGTACCGTATACCGCCACCTTGTCGCAGTTGGGCCAATCGCCCCTGCGCCTTAGTCCCGATAAAAATTTACCCGCCTCCGTTGAATCCAACTCAACGACCATATGATCTGCCAGCAAAACCTCGGGCGCCATCATATGGCTGAGAATTTCGCTAGGATCCATCTGGCTTAAGCGATCCAATGTGTAGCACTGTGACTCATCAAACTCACCCGTAGCAGTCCTACGAAGTGATGTAAGTGAGGCCCCGCACCCAAGTGCTTCACCTATATCTTCAGCTAATGTTCGTATGTAAGTTCCCTTACTACAACGAACCCGCATCAATATCTTTGGTCCCACTCCAAAAGGGGAGCCGTGCTCTGCGTCTTGTTTCTCCTGTCCCAAATCAGTGATTGTGAGCGAATGAATAACGACCGAGCGAGGAGCTCTTTCAACCTCAATCCCCTCTCTTGCATACTCATACAGCGCTCGTCCCTCTTTTTTCAGTGCGCTGTACATTGGAGGAATTTGTTGTAAGGGCCCAGTGAACTTGGCAACCACAGCATTTAACTGCTCTGCACTCACGTTCACAGCTCTACGCTGAACAACTTCCCCCTCTGAATCTCCTGTCGAGGTCTTTACGCCCAAAAGCGCAATGGCCTCATAAGTTTTATCCGCGTCCAAGTGCAACTGACTGAACTTGGTTGCCGCTCCAAAACAAATAGGTAACACACCAGTTGCCAAAGGATCCAAAGTCCCCGTATGCCCAGCCTTCTCTGCTCTTAAAAGTCGTTTAACCTTTTGCAATGCATCATTACTAGACAACCCAATTGGCTTATCTAGCAATAAAACACCGTGCAAAGATCGCTTAGATCTTTTAACAGCAGACTGAGCAATCCCAGACAATCCTGACCCATGACTCGCAGTGTTTGAATTTAAACTCAACTTTAGTCATCCAACGCACGAACTGAAACTGCTTTAGCAATCAAAGAGTTCATGTCCGCTGCTCTCTCTGGCGTTTGGTCATAAACAAAATGAAGTGTTGGGACTGTGTGAATATGCAACTTCTTGAAAAGCAAGTTCCGCAAAAACCCTGCAGCCTGACTTAGTCCCTCTAGTGCCAGTTGAGGATCGCTTCCCAAAACACTAAAAAAGACTTTTGCGTGTGAATAATCCGGCGTAACTTCAACAGCCTGAATGGTCACCATACCAACCCGCGGATCCTTAAGTTCTCGCGCAATCAACTCCGCCAAATCTCTTTGTATCTGGTCAGCGACTCGAAAGCCCCTGTTTGGAGTTGTGCTCTTTTTATGTGCCATGAGGGATGCTCGCAACGCGCCCCATCAAAGGGTTCTTGCAACTTCCTTAATCTCAAAGAACTCGAGTTGGTCGCCCTCGACAATGTCGTTATAACCTTTAATGTTAAGTCCACACTCAAAGCTCTCTTTGACCTCGCGCACATCATCTTTAAAGCGTTTGAGACTCTCAAGTTCGCCCGTGAAGATAACCACGTTGTCTCTGAGCAAGCGCAGACGAGCCGCGCGTCGAACCACACCGTTGGTGACCATACAACCTGCAATAGCGCCAATTTTGCTGATACGGAAGACTTGACGAATTTCGGCAACACCGATAACTTCTTCTTTTTTGTCCGGCGTCAACATGCCTGACATCGCAGCCTTCAAATCATCGACAGCGTCATAAATAATGTTGTAGTAACGAATCTCAATACCGTTGTGCTCTGCAAGTTTTCTTGCACCAGCATCAGCGCGTGTATTAAATCCAATAATCACTGCTTTAGATGCGATTGCCAAATTAACATCACTCTCACTGATACCGCCTACTGCAGCGTATACAACTTGCACCTTAACCTCTTCTCCTGAGAGCTTGAGGAGGGAGGAAGCCAAGGCCTCTTGAGAGCCCTGAACGTCAGCCTTGAGAATGATAGGCAACATTTTGACTTCGCCAGAGGTCATGTCCGTGAACATGTTCTCTAACTTGGCGGCTTGTTGTTTAGCTAGTTTGGTATTGCGGAATTTACCTGCTCGGTAAGTTGCAATTTCTCGTGCACGACGCTCATCTGAGAGCACCATGAATTCGTCACCCGCCTGAGGAACCTCGGTCAAGCCTTGTATCTCAACTGGAATAGAAGGACCAGCTGTCTTAATTGCACGCCCATTCTCGTCAAGCATTGCCCTTACACGTCCAAAAGTCTGACCTGCAAGAACCACATCACCGGTATTCAGCGTACCGGATTGAACCAAAATTGTTGCAACTGGACCGCGCCCTTTATCCAAACTCGCTTCAATGACGAGTCCTTTAGCCATGGCATCTGTTGGCGCCTTCAGCTCCAAGACCTCTGCTTGCAAGAGCACTTGATCAAGTAATTCCTCAATACCCTGCCCAGTCTTTGCAGAAACTGGAACGAAAGGTGAATCACCTCCAAACTCCTCAGGTACGACTTCCTCGGCTACCAACTCGCTTTTTACGCGGTCTGGGTTTGCATCTGGTTTGTCGATCTTATTGATAGCAACCACAATAGGCACACCTGCGGCTTTTGCATGCTTGATAGCCTCTTTGGTCTGGGGCATGACGCCGTCATCTGCGGCAACCACCAAAATCACAATATCAGTCGCCTGGGCGCCGCGAGCACGCATTGCAGTAAACGCTTCGTGTCCTGGCGTATCCAAGAAAGTTACCATACCGCGGGGAGTATCCACATGGTATGCACCAATGTGTTGGGTAATACCTCCGGCCTCGCCTGCTGCAACTTTTGCACGTCTTATGTAATCTAGCAAAGACGTCTTACCGTGATCAACGTGACCCATAACCGTGACAACTGGTGCTCGGGCAATTGAGTCCCCATGATGGGCTGAGGCTTCCTCTTCTGTGAAGGCCTCCGGATCATCCAAAGCAGCAATGATTGCTTTATGACCCATTTCCTCTACAACAATCATGGCAGTATCTTGATCCAGTGGTTGATTAATCGTAACCATCTGACCCAACTTCATCAACTGCTTGATAACCTCGGAAGCCTTGACCGCCATTTTGTGAGCCAACTCAGCAACCGTAATCGTCTCTGGGACATGGACCTCAATGATTCTTGCCTCAACTACCTGAGGCTGCGCATGCGTCTCCTCTCTGTCGCGGTCCTTACGACCGCGAGGACCAGAGCGCCATGCATTGCGTCCTACACCACCACTAGCATCTCCACGTGTTTTAATCTCACGCTTCTTGGCCGCTTGTTCATCAGCCCAACTCGATGAGAGTTTGGCACTCTTAACTTCTTTTTGACCTTCCTTTGCAGGAGCAGGTTTAGCGCTCGCAGGCGTAGCAGAGCCAGTAGCAGGCTTGTGTAGAGTGCCCTTTTTGGCAGAGCCCTCTTCTTTGGCCTTAACTTCAGGAGTCGTCTTTTTAACGATCACTGGTTTTTTAGGAGCAGGAGCATTCATCATTGCTCTAATTGCTTCGGCCTCGGCTAACGCGGTATTTCGACGCCCCTCTAATTCTTTGGCGCGTGTCTCATCTTCTAAAGCTAATGCTTTAGCGGCGGCTACCTTTTTCTCAACAATCGCTTTTTCTGCTTCGATTGCGTTTTGTGCTTCTAATTTAGCCGCGTCGTCTGCGCCGGCCTCAGCAGTTTTAGCTTTCAAAGAGGCTTCTTGGAGCTCTTGCTCCTTGGCTTCGAGAGCTTGACGAACACGTCTTTTTTCTGCGAGTTCCTCTTCTTGACGCCTGATCAGCTCAGCCTGTCTTCTAGCTTCTTCCTCGCGCCTGGCCAACTCTGCTTGATCTAATATGGAGGCCTGAGTCGCCGGATCTAAAGCGGGCGCAGTATTTGCGCTTTCATTTGATTCATCTGCACCATCGTCATCTCGCTTAACGAAAGTTCTTTTCTTGCGAACTTCGACTTGAATGGTTCGAGCTTTGCCAGTGGCATCAGCTTGCTTGATTTCACTTGTTGATTTTTTAACAAGAGTTATCTTTTTTCGCTCAGTAGGCGCTGCACTAGCAGTACCGTGACTGGCTTTGAGGAAAGTCAATAACTTTTGCTTATCCGAATCTGTCAACTCAGCACCGGCATCAGCTTTAGCGACGCCTGCTGACTTGAGTTGTTCAAGCAATGTTTCGATAGGTTTCTTGAGTTCCTTGGCAAACTCGGCAACTGTTGTACTGGTCATATTTGGGTGTCCTCTTCATGACCGTTACTCTTGACCCGCAAACCAATGTTCGCGTGCCTTAAGAATCAGGGCCGTGGCCTCTTCTGGGGATTGGTGGGTA
>CAIRBP010000112.1 GCA_903876885.1 uncultured Burkholderiales bacterium
AACAAAGTCAGCGCCGGTCATCGTGATCGTTGCCTCTGACGCGCATTTTTATGAGCATCTCCCAAAAACGTTCCCCAACAAACCTGATGCAAAAGAGATGTTTGCTGGTAACGCTGGACTTGCACAGGCGACAGCAACACGTAACACAACACTTGCGGGAGCATACTTTATGATTGCTGCTCGTGCGCACGGTTTGGACTGCGGACCTATGAGTGGGTTTGACGCTGCGAAAGTAAACGCAGAGTTCTTCCCCGATGGACAGTGCAAAGTCGACTTCCTGCTCAACTTAGGTTACGCAGATTCATCCAAAATCTTCCCGCGTAATCCTAGACTTAGTTTCGAAGAGGCTTGTAAAGTCCTCTGATCTTTGCGCTTCCTACAAGTAGAGTAAGCTTTGGGTCGCTAAAACTTGCCTGCCCGCTATGAACTTTGGCAGACCTAAAGCTGAATCTCGGGTTTATGCCTAGATTTAAATAAAAATCGTCGATGTTTAAGAAATTAATTAGTTATGAAGACATTTCAAAGCGTTGATGATTTACTCTCCTTTGTAGGTCAAGATGTATCCACAAGCGATTGGATTACGATCGACCAGGAAAAAATCAATCAGTTCGCCTCAGCAACTGGCGATCATCAGTGGATTCATACCGATCCCATCAGAGCGACTCAAGGACCATTTAAGACGACGATTGCTCACGGATTCTTAACCCTTTCACTGATACCTGAGATGATCAGAACTGCGCTTGAATTTCCTCCCACTAGCATGGCTATCAATTACGGCTTGAACAAGGTACGGTTTACAAACCCCGTTCCTGTGAACTCTAAACTCAGAGGCAATTTTCATTTACTCGAAGTAGAGACTTTAAGAGACGCGGAAACACAAAATGAGAACGGTTTCCAGATGATTTGGCGAGTAACCATTGAACAAGAAGGCGCAGTCAAACCAGTTTGCATTGCTGACTCAGTAATACGCAGGTATCACTAAGCGTACCAACGACACTTATTGCTTGGTTGAGGCAAAACTATTTTGTCGCCACGCCTCGTAAGTAACTATCGATACCGAGTTGGATAGATTCAAACTGCGCTGACCACTTAGCATAGGTAGCAAAAGACGCTGAGACTGCGGGAAACTCTCCCTAATTAGATCGGGTAACCCCTTTGTCTCGGATCCAAAAAAGAACCAATCGCCAGGTTTAAAGTCAACACTGAAAACATTTTTCGTGCCCTTTGTGGTCAAAGCAAAGCAACGCTCAAAATCCGGCGCCGCGTTGCTTAAAAAGCTCTGCCAGTTTAAGTACTTCTTCACCTCTGCGTACTCATGGTAGTCCAAACCAGCACGTCGCATCAAAGGGTCAGACATTTGAAATCCAAGCGGCTCTATTAAATGAAGATTGCAACCTGTGTTTGCGCAAAGACGAATTACGTTACCCGTGTTTGGGGGAATTTCCGGTTGTACTAAAACAATATTGAACATTGGAAGGTTGTCATTAGCGCTCAGCGCAAAAATAAAAAAGGTATTGAATTCCTAAAATGAACCAATATAGTTAACCACTTAGAATCACAAGCTGTATTATCCCTTTCTTGCGCAACCAAAAAACGCGGCAATTCTCTAAGATAACCCACTACTGCATTACCGATGAGTTCCAGTCTCCCGCCAACCTTAGATCCTAGCGCTGCTAAACGTTTTAAATTGCGACAAAGTTTAGATAATCCAGCTTGGCTTCACGGTGAGGTTGCGAAGAGGATGGAGCAACGACTTGACTGGTTCAAAGAAGAACCTACATCTTGGATTGACTGGGAACCTCTCAACGGGGGATTATCCACTCACAAAAGCATTCAAAACAGGTATCCAAAGGCAAATTCACTCATCACCGAACCTAGCGAACGAAGGTTGAAACTCGCTCGGCAAGCGCTAACTCGGAACTGGATCAGTCGGTATATACCTCGCTTTAAAGATTCAAAAATATTGATTCGAGGCAAGCAGTCATTTGCGTTATCACACACGCCGAGCAACTCTTTAGTTGACCTCGTTTGGGCCAACATGTTGTTGCACTTAGAGCCCAATCCAACTGCACTCATAAAGGAATGGCATAAGTCCTTGAGGGTTGGAGGGTGGGTCATGTTTAGTTGCCTTGGACCTGATACGTGCAAAGAGCTCAGAGTCATTTATGAGCAACTCGGTTGGGGCGTGACGAATCACGACTTTACTGACATGCATGACTGGGGAGATATGCTTGTGGAAGCAGGTTTCGCAGATCCAGTAATGGACATGGAGCGGATCACGCTTACCTACTCCTCACCGGAATCACTCATTCAGGACTTGCGAACGCTTGGTGGTAATTTCAATTACAAACGCTACCAAGCACTCAGAGGACGATCATGGTTAAAAGAGTTCAAATCACAACTCTCTTTATTAACCAATGAATCCTTAAAAATACCTCTTACTTTTGAAATTATTTACGGCCATGCGTTTAAAGTTGCACCGAAAATAAAGGTGTCTCAATCCTCAGCCTTCTCAGCCGAGGATATGAGGGCGATGCTCAAAGCGGGGAAGACATAGAGAATAGGCTACTTGAAAAATCGAGTGCGAATCGAGGCCTCAATACCCTTAGCGTCCAAGCCCAGTTGAGAGAGTATCTTTGCTGGGTCGCCGTGAACTGTAAATTCATCGTGAATACCAAGCCTTAAAACTGGGATTGATAAACCTGCATCTTGAAGGGCCTCTAAAACTGCACTACCCGCACCGCCCATTAATACACCCTCCTCAACGGTCACCAAAGCAGAGTGTTCCTGCGCAAGTTCAAAAAGTAATTTTGTATCAAGCGGTTTAGCCCAGCGCATATTGGCAACTGTTGCGTCCAATTTCTCACCTACCTCTAAAGCGGGATATAAAAGCGTACCAAACGCAAGTATTGCAATGCTACTTGTGTCACCTTTGGTTTTGGTGGTGGTTCTGCGAACCTCACCACGTCCAAAGGGTAGGGTTTGTTCAATACTGCCCGTCTTTGTACCCGCACCTGAGCCTCTGGGATATCGAACCGCTACACAGTGATCCTGTGCATAGGCGGTAGATAACAAAGCATAACACTCTGCCTCATCGGCTGGACAAGCCACGCTAACGTTAGCAACGCAGCGTAGAAAAGCAATATCGTATATGCCGGCGTGAGTGGCCCCATCAGCACCTACGATGCCAGCTCTATCCAGTGCAAGAACGAGCGGCAGTTTTTGCAGCGCAGCGTCATGAATGAGTTGATCGTAAGCTCGTTGTAAAAACGTTGAGTAGATCGCAACAACAGGCTTTAAACCCTCACATGCCAAACCTGCCGCAAATGTCAGCGCATGCTGCTCTGCTATGCCCACATCAAAATAGCGAGCAGGAAATTTCTGCTCAAACTCGACCATACCAGAGCCCTCACGCATCGCCGGCGTGATACCAATTAAACGATTGTCGCGGGCGGCCATATCGCAAAGCCATGAACCAAAGACTTGACTAAAGGTTTGCTTTGGAGCGGCAGTGGGCGGGGTAATGCCGACCTTAGGGTCAAACTTACCAGGACCGTGATACATCACAGGATCAGATTCAGCAAGCTTGTATCCCTGCCCTTTCTTGGTCACTACGTGCAGGAACTGCGGCCCTTTGAGACTTTTGATATTTTCAAGCGTCGGAATGAGCGAGTCCAAATCATGTCCATCTATTGGACCAATATAGTTAAAGCCGAATTTCTCAAAAAGAGTTGCAGGCACAACGAATCCTTTTGCTTGCTCTTCAAAGCGCTTAGCCAATTCAAAAAGAGGCGGAGCACTTTTTAAGATTTGTTTGCCCGCCTCTTTCGCGCTGGCATAAAAACGTCCACTCATGAGTTGCGCCAAGTACCGGTTAAGTGCCCCAACCGGAGGGCTGATCGACATATCGTTATCGTTCAGGATGACCAAAATGTTGCAATCTGCAACGCCCGCATTATTAAGTGCTTCAAACGCCATACCCGCAGTCATGGCACCGTCACCGATGATTGCAACACAGCTTCTGTGCTCACCCTTTTCTTTAGCAGCAACGGCCATACCAAGCGCAGCAGAAATACTGGTTGAGGAGTGAGCGGTACCAAAGGCATCGTAAATGCTCTCACTGCGCATCGGAAATCCACTAATTCCCCCTAGTTGGCGAAGTGTAGACATCTTGTCTCGACGCCCCGTTAGTATTTTGTGGGGATATGTTTGGTGTCCCACATCCCAAACCAATCGATCCTCTGGTGTATTGAAAACGTAGTGCAAGGCGACGGAGAGCTCGACCGTTCCAAGGTTGGAACTTAAATGTCCCCCAGTTTGTGAAACACTGTGAATTAAATAATCCCTCAACTCCGCCGCCAAGGGCTTGAGTTGTTCTCTAGAGAGGCGCCTAAGATCTGAGGGGGATTGAATTTGATCTAACATTTTTATTCTTAATAACTACGGTTAACAACCTTCAAAGCAATTGCCACGAGTGCATCACTATTTTGTAAGTCACTATCCAACAATGCTTGATTGGCCTGAACCAACAACACATCAGCCTTGTGTTTTGCAGCGTCCAAGCCCATCAATGATACGTAAGTTGGCTTGTCCGTGCTTGCATCCTTACCAGCTGTCTTCCCTAAAATAGCAGAATCTGCCGTAACGTCCAAGATATCATCTATTACTTGAAACGCAAGACCTAGAGCACTTCCAAATATTTGTAACTTGTTTAGTGCCTGCATTGAAACACCTGCACAAAGTGCCCCCGCAATTACGCTCACCTCCAAGAGTGCACCGGTTTTGAGTTTATGCATCTGGCTGAGCTGAGTCTCGTTGAGTTGCAGTCCAACGCTTGTCAAATCAATCGCTTGTCCACCGGCCATTCCGTTGTGCCCGGCTGCCCTTGCGATTAAGCCACAAAGCTTAGCCTGCAATTGCGCAGGAATTAATGTGGGCTCGGGAGTCAAAATCTCAAACGCCAATGCTTGGAGGGTGTCCCCAGTTAAAAGGGCCATGGCCTCTCCAAACTGCACATGAACAGTTGGCTTACCGCGTCTTAACACGTCGTTGTCCATGCACGGCATGTCATCATGAACAAGTGAGTAAGCATGAATCAACTCAATCGCACACGCGGCCCTAAGCGCAGCCTCACGCCTCCAAACCATCTCACTAGGATCCAGACCGGCTGTACCTGACTCAAATGCACCAATAACAAGTAGTGACCGTAAGCGCTTACCCCCACCAAGAACCGCATATTTCATTGGCTCCGATAAGTTAGCCGGTGCGTTAGAGGGTATCCATTGATCTAATTTGGTCTCGATTTCAGCCAAAGCCTTGGTACTCCAAGACTCTAAATCAAATGACTGTGCAAGCTGGGAAATATGGCTAACGTTCAAGGTGCGGCTTTCCAGGGTTTTAAATCGCCGTCTTCCAGCATTTTGATTTGATCCTCGACGGCCTCTAATTGCTCTCGGCAAAACTTCAGTAAAAAGGCGCCTCTTTTATAGGAGGTCAATAATTTTTCTAAAGGTAACTGTCCTGACTCCATTTGGGAAACCAAGCCCTCTATCTCGGCTAGAGCGCTTTCGTAACTCTCTGGCGCAGGTGCTGAATCTTTAACGGCTGGTACTGAGGGTGCCTTTGGCATGCGATTTAAGCCCAAGTGTTGGTAGAAAGTCTCAATTGTAGGGCGATGAGCGCACCGAAATAGGAGTACCCGGGGTAGAATCGGGGTTTTCCGCCAGAAATTAACTGGTTTCCCTCATAACTTCTATTACTTCCCTGTGGGGAGTCTTTAGGTCAGGTCAAAATGTCTGATTTAAGTCTTCAACTGCAGCAGGCGTTTAGTCAACTTCCTGTCTCTAGCTACTCCGATGAAGCGCTTTTTAAGCGCGAAATCGATACTTTGTTCAACAAAGGGCCTAAATACGTCGGTCATTCGTTGTCTGTCCCGCAGCTGGGAGACTATCACGCCATCCAACAAGAGCGCGAGGGGCGTGTGCTTGTACACACCGAAAATGGAGTTGAGCTGCTCTCTAATGTTTGCCGCCACAGACAGGCTGTAATCCTGCGCGGTCGCGGCAATCTAAGTCAAACGCCAAATGCGGCCAGCGGCGCGAGCTCAACCTCTAACATTGTTTGCCCCCTCCACCGCTGGACCTACTCCACGAGCGGAGAGTTAATCGGAGCACCACATTTTGCAAAAGATCCTTGCCTCAATTTGAACCGGTACAAACTCCAAGAATGGAATGGGCTTCTTTTTGAGGACAACGGACGAGATATCGCCAAAGACTTGCAAGCATTGTCTCCACTTACCAGCTTAGACTTTACGGGCTATGCACTGGATCATGTTGAGATGCATACCTGTAACTACAACTGGAAAACATTTATCGAAGTCTATTTGGAGGATTACCACGTCGGCCCTTTCCACCCGGGACTTGGTAACTTTGTTACTTGCGATGACTTGCGTTGGCAGTTTGGAGATGACTTCTCGGTGCAAACAGTTGGCATAGCAAATCGCCTTGGTAAAGCTGGATCCCCTGTATATGAGCGTTGGCAACAAGAGCTTATGAAATATCGCAACGACAAGGTACCAGAACACGGCGCTATTTGGCTTACCTACTATCCGCACATCATGGTCGAGTGGTATCCACATGTACTGACGGTATCTACTCTTCAACCGATAAGCCCAACTCAGACGATGAACAGGGTGGAGTTTTACTACCCCGAAGAAATCGTGGCCTTCGAACGTGAGTTTGTTGAGGCACAGCGTGCTGCCTACATGGAAACCTGTGTAGAGGATGATGAAATCGCCGAACGCATGGATGCAGGTCGCTTGGCCTTACTTCAGCGAGGAGACAATGAAGTAGGTCCCTATCAAAGTCCTATGGAAGACGGCATGCAACAATTCCACGAGTGGTACCGCAGGAATATGACCGAAGATTTGAATACGACAGAATAATCCCGTACTCCCCGATCTTTTTTGATTTTGGGCTTGTTGGTGACCATTTCATATTTTTCGTTAGCTACGACCAAGGCACGTTTTGACCTATCAAACTATTATCTCTGCTAGCCAGTTACAACACTTAATCAAAACTCAACCCTCCAAAGTTGTAATCTTTGACTGTAGCTTTGATCTAGCCGACCCTGATAAGGGCTATACGCAATTCAAGGACAACCGAATAGCAGGCGCTTTATACGCAAGCCTTGATACGGATTTATCTGCACATGACCCAGTTAACGCCGTCAACGGTGGACGTCATCCCTTGCCTCGTCGAGAAATCTTTGCTATTTGGTTGTCGCACATGGGGGTTACAAATGACACCCAAGTAGTTGTCTATGACCGTCAAGGCGTAAACTTTTGTGGACGTCTATGGTGGATGCTTAAATGGTGTGGGCACGCATCTGTTGCAGTCTTAGACGGGGGATTAAAGGGATGGACTGACGCTCACGGAGCGCTAGAAAGCGGCGAACCAACTACAGCAAAGTCAGTAGAGCTAAACCAGGCTCCATCCTTCCAACTCAGTGAGCCTTTGGTGAAGATGCTCAGTCTGGATGAGTTGAAAACCGAACTCGGAAGTAGTTCTCGTCCCACATTAGTTGATGCTCGCGCAACACCTCGCTACAAAGGAGAGGTTGAGCCATTAGACCCAGTTGCAGGACACATTCCGGGTGCACTCAATAGGCCCTTCAATTTCAATCTGAATTCAGAAGGTTTCTTCAAAAGCAAAGAAGAGCTCAATGCGGAATTTGAAGCTCTTCTGCATTCGGCAAGCCCACATAGCGTAGTCCATCAATGTGGTAGCGGAGTTAGTGCTGTGCCCAATTTAATTGCAATGGTCATTGCAGGTTATGGCTATACATCTCTTTATCCAGGTAGTTGGAGTGAATGGTCGAGACAGCCCGATGCGCCTGTTGAAAAATAAAAAATAGCGCGCTTCATCTCAACGCTTAATCTATTTGAGCGCCTGATACCTTCACAACCTCTCTCCATTTGATGATATCTTTTCTCAAGATATTTGCAAATTCACTTGGTTGTGTAATAAAGGGATCTGCTCCTTGAGCGTTAAATTTTTCAATGATGTCTTTACTCCTTAAGGCCTCTTCAATGTCGTGGTTAATTTTACGAACGACTGAGGCTGGCGTCTTTGCAGGAGCAAACAGGCCAAACCAAGGAGAAACATCAAAATCTTTAAACCCTGCTTCAGCAATAGTTGGAATATTAGGAAAGTTAGCTGAGCGTGCAGAACTCGTTACAGCAACTGCGCGCAGCGTGCCACTCTTAATAGAACCTGCGACAGAAGGCAAACTGGTAAATACCAAATTAATTTGCCCACTCATAAGGTCTTGCATTGCAGGGGCTGCACCCTTGTAGGGGATATGCTCAAGTTTAGTTCCAGCAGAAGCATTAAACATGACTCCAAGCAAATGATTAACTGAACCATTCCCAGCAGAGCCGAAGGTGAGAGGCTTTTGTCTGGCTTGCTCAACAAGCTCTTGCACAGTTTTGAAGTGTGCGTCAGGAGCACTGACCAACACAAAGGGTAGCGTAGCTAGGGTGGCAACAGGTGCAAAATCACGCTCAGGGTCAAAGGGAAGCTTTTTGTATAGTGATGCATTAATGGCGTGTGAGCCAACGTAGCTCATTAACAGTGTGTACCCATCAGCAGGGGCTAAAGCCACAAACTCCATACCAACGTTACCCCCCGCTCCTGCTCTATTCTCGATTACAACGGGTTGCTGCCACTTCTCACTTAGCTTTTGCGCGATGATTCTAGCCAGTGCATCAGAGGCACCGCCGGGTGTTTGAGGGACAACTATTTTGACGGGTTTTTGGGGAAACTCTTGGGCTTGAACAAAGTTGAAAAATGTAGCGAATATAAATATCGAAAGAATTAAGAATTTACGCATTATTTGAACTCCGAAGAACTTACTTGAAATGATACACTTTTACATAACTCCTTATAACTAGAATTAGTACTATGTTGATTAAAAAGATTTCAGGTGCCTTGGGAGCTGAGATAACTGGAATAGATCTTAACCAGGAATTAAGCGCTAATTTGATTAGCGATATTCGTTCCGCATTTTTAGAACATCAAGTCATCTTCCTCAGAAACCAAGACATCGGGCCAGAACAGTTTCTACGTTTTGCAAAGATGATGGGCAAGCCCATTGAGTATCCCTTCGTAAAAGGTTTACCCAACTTTCCAACGATCATAGAAGTCAAAAAATTAGAACATGAAGTTCTTAACTTTGGAGGAATTTGGCATTCGGACACGACCTACCTTGAAATGCCGCCTATGGGCTCAATGCTATTGGCAAAAGAAATACCGCCTTACGGTGGAGATACGCTCTTTGCTAATCAGTATTTAGCTTGGGAGAGCTTGTCATCAACTATGAAGCGTTGTCTTGAAGGGCTTATAGGTATCAGCAGCTCTGCCAAAGCAGATGTCTCCAAAACCAGGGAGGACAGGATTAAATCAGACGCTAAAGATAGTGCAAATAGCGAATACCGTGCTGAGCACCCTATCGTCCGAACACACCCAGAGACTGGTCGCAAAGCGCTTTATGTCAATGTAGCTCACACAACGGGAATAGTTGGAATGAGTGAGGGTGAGAGCAAATCGATACTTGAATTTTTATTTAATCATCAAATAAAACCAGAGCTTACCTGTCGCTTTGTCTGGCAACCTAACTCCCTCGCGTTTTGGGACAATAGGTGTACCCAACATAATCCTGTCAATGACTATCACGGATTTAGAAGAGTCATGCACAGAATCACACTAGAAGGCGACAGGCCTAAATAATTAAACTGCACATTTTTTAAACTGCAAATTTATCTGGCAACAGTCGATCGTATTCGGTTTTGACGACCTGATAACACTCGCAGGTCCTTCGCTCAAGTCCTGGTCTATCGATGATCTTAATATGCCCGCGAGCGTATGAGATGAGGCCAGCTTTTTGAACCTTAAGTGCGGCCTCAGTAACGCCTTCTCGTCTTACACCTAGCATATTAGCAATCAATTCCTGCGTCATAACGAGTTCGTTACTGGTCAACCTGTCTAAACTAAGTAGCAACCATCTACAAAATTGTTGATCCAGCGTATGGTGCCGATTACAAACCGCTGTCTGAGACATCTGCGTAATCAACGCCTGGGTATAACGCAAGAATAAATGCATCAGCGCACCCGCCTTGTCAAACTCGCTCATGATGACTTGAGCGTTAATACGGTAACTCTTACCAGCGCTTTGTACCACTGCGCTACTAAGCGTGCTTTGTCCACCCATAAATAAAGAAATCCCTACACATCCCTCATTACCCACAACTGCAATTTCTGCTGAAGATCCGTTCTCAAGCCCGTAAAGTAAAGAGACGATGGCAGTGGTCGGAAAATAAAGATGAGACATCTTATCTCCCGATTCCGATAATACCAACCCCAAAGGCATATCGAACGCTTGGATATGAGGCGTAAGTCGCTCCCACTCTGCCATGGGCAAAGACTTGAAAAGCCAATTTTGTTCTTTGAGAATTCTTGTATCCACTTAAATCACCTATTTGTATACAGTTTTATTTAGATGTTAAATATAAGATCTATAAAGATAAACGTATGTACGGTACCGCACAGATGGTATACAAAAAGATACGTTGATACCAAAACCCGAGAAATTAGGTGACAAGTGCAAAACTTCTCAGCAAATGAAAATTTAATAGATTTAAATAATTTGATTTAAATCATAATTTCGAGAACTAAAGAGCTCTAAAGGTTATGTATGTAGATGTTTATAGCTCTTATTTAGTTTTAAATAACCTGAGAACGCATCAGGGATCTATCTTGATATGGTTAATTTTTATGACCTCGGTCCATTTGGCCGTGTCGTCGCGTAAGAATTTAGCCAACTCCTCACCGCTTATTCTTGGCGCGTCAGCGCCTTGAAGCAATAATTTATCCTTCGTATCAGAATCCGATATAGCGCGAGTTACGTCATCTCTCAACGTATTTATGATTTCATTTGAAGAACCCTTAGGTACAGCCAAAGCGAACCAGTTGGATGTTACAAATCCAGGCACTCCCGCCTCAATTGCAGTTGGTACGTTGGGAAGAATTAAAGATCGCTTTAAAGTGGACACAGCTAATGGCTTTAGCTTGCCCCCCTTAATTTGACTCAGTGCCGTTGAAGAGGCGGCGATGATAAAGTCCAAATTCCCGGATTGGAGCGCAAGACTTGCCTCACTCATTCCACGAAAAGGCACATGAGTCACTTCAATATGTGCGTCACTCTTGAATCGTTCGGTAACGATATGATTGGTGCTGCCAAGACCTGCGGATCCGTAATTAAGCTCTCCTGGATGAGCGCGAGCGTAAGCGATCATCTCGCCCAAATTTTGAAACTTTGAGTCTGTGCGAACCAACACCACAAAAGGTGTTTGTGCAATCATAACAACGGGCACCAAATCAGTAGCTACATTCCACGTTAAATTAGTGAACATGCCAGGTAGCATTGCATAGGTTGCGTCAATCAGCACGACAGTTGATCCGTCAGGCGCACTATGCGCTACATAATCAAATGCAATGCGACCGCCTGCACCAGTTTTGTTATCTATAACAACAGACTTACCCGTTTGTTCAATAATTTTTTGAGCAACAATTCGCGTGTATGAATCACTTGCACCACCCACGGCAAAGGGAACAATTATTTTTATTGGTTTGGAGGTTTGAGCAAATACATTCAAATTCGCGAAAGTTAGAAGCAGTAGGGATACCCAAAATTTCATTTTCTATCTGCGCCTCAGAGTTAAATAAATAGGTAAGTAAGTGAGAAGTGAATAAGAGATTAATTGATCAAGGGCCAATCCGTGATTTCAAAACTATCTGGTACGACGATATGTACAAATCCCCTGATATCCCTGAGAGAGCGAGTAATGTGCCCACGGCCCTCAAAGTCCTCTGTGAAGAGCAGATCGCCAGGCTTACAGATTGTTCTTTTACCTTCACTTGTTTCTAACTCCAAAATACCAGAGGTAATAAATATAAGTTGTCTACGAGGAGCGTTGTGAAAATCTTGTACATGCCCTTGCGGTGTTTCCCTAAAAAACATCTCCTCCACAGTAAATCTATCAGACATCGGACGACCGACTGAGCCTTGCTTCTCAAACAGAGGAACTTCGCGGATCTCAACTACTGAGTCTCCCCTCTGATTTGTATATATTCTGTGAATTTGCATGGTTTATTGATATTTTTTTAGTGATTTATCTAGAAAACGAGTTGCGAGAGCTAAATGATTGGATAAGCACCGCCCTCCATTGCAATGATCTGTCCTGTTACGTAACTAGCTTGCGAGGAGGCAAGGAATAGTGCTACGTTAGCAATTTCGTCTGGCTCGGCTAGTCTTTTCATTGGAATTTTTTGAGAGGACTGCTTCAGCACATCTTCCTCACTTAAGTTGTTTTGTCGTGCCTCAACCTCTACTCTACCCTTTAAACGTTCGGTATAGGTCATACCTGGGTTGATACCGTTTATTTGAACATTGTGAGACGCATAAGCAGTTGCAAGCCCAGTTGTGGCAAGCATAAGTGCAGCATTTGCAGCACCGCCTGCTAAATGCACTGAATTGGCCACTTTACCTCCAATCCCAATTATGTTCACAATCGCACCAGATCGTCTAGCTGCCATGTCTTTAACTACTGGGTCCATGATGTTTATATAGCTAAAGAATTTGGCTTGCATTGCATCCATCCAAATCGCTGGGCTAAGATCGGCGGCCATAGTGCGTTTTGCCGCGCCTGCTGAATTCACCAAAACATCAATATCCGAAAATTTAGTCTTGGCTACTTGCACAGCTTTCACAGCCTCACTGGGCAGGGTTAAATCACTGGCAACACTATTAACAGAAACTTTCGCGCCAAATTCAGCTATCAACTTAGCCACTGCAGTATCCAAATTTTCTGGAGTTCTTGAAATAATAGTTACACGAGCACCCTCTCGTAAAAAAGCCCTTGCGCAGGCGAAACCTATACCTTTACTGCCCCCAGTAACTACTACATGTTTATTTTTAAAATCTGAGTACATTATTTTGCAAGCATCAATATATAGAGTTAATTACAAATTGAATTTTTAAATTCGGTTGGCTATTTAAATTGTTAGCAAACTATTCTAGCCAGAACAAATTAACTTACCACGTGCCTTAAGGGAAAACACCGCTTAAGCTGTTGAGCAAAATAAATTTCCGGAATTACTTTTTATCTATTCAGCTTGACATTCGTTTGACAATCAAAAAAGCATCGTAGAGATTGATTGACAAACTCAAAAGCGTGATTGCACAATATTTTCATTAAATAAATTTAAATCTGTGTGTTGGATATAAATATGAATATTTATCTTTTCTCTTTGTCGTGCAGCGCATGAAGTCCGCCACTCCTGGACAGGCGGGTTTGAATAGATTTAAATAACACTGATGGATTAGGTACTATCCAAGTCACTCTTTTTTTAGCTCGCGTTAGTCCTGTGTATATCAACTCCTTAGTCAACACTGCACTTCGTTCTGGAGGTAACACTAAACAAACGTGATTAAACTCGGACCCTTGAGATTTATGTACGGTCATAGCGAATACGCTCTCGACAGCGTCCAACCTCGATGGCAAGACCCATTTAACTGGACCTGGCGCGCTAGAAGATCCGCTTTGTGTTGCAGTCACATTAATTTTCGAGCCAACATCATCTAACGAATCCCTTGGAAAGGCTACTCGCAGTACACCGTTTTTCTGCAAACATATTCCAATATCTCCATTCCTAAGATCCAGGTGGTAATTGTTTTCCGTCACCATGACTGGACGTCCGTGATACCACCCCTCGCTCTTAAATCCTAGTAATTCAGCGATCACACCATTCAAAGTGCTTACTCCCCAAGCGCCCTCCCTGACTGCACAAAGAACCTGAAACTCAGAGAAGGCGTCAAGTATCTCTTTTGCTAATTTGTGTTGATAATCCTCGTTCTTACTCGTATCTAATGGGTTTTTCTTTATAAGATCAAGATAACGACTCCAAGAGTTTTGCAAAAATAATTGCGCTTGGTTATCTTTAAATTTAATTAAATCTAATCTATCGATTGGAGGGAATTTTGATGCGGCTTGCGCAGACCATGGGTTTAACTGATTCCAACTCGTTTTGAGACCATTTAAATCTTCATCACTACCACTGTTTATCATCTGTGCCCACTGACTAATGACGCCCCCCCCCTCAACACGGTGACTTTTTCTAAGCATGACAGTTTGTTGTGCAAGCGGGGATCCATCACCAGCCCACACGCTCATGTCTTGCTGGGAAATACCCCTCATCCACTCAATTGTTGTTGAGGAGTAATTCCCTTTAACGGCATCTAAACAAAGCTGCCCTAAAACAGCTCCAGCCTCAACTGATGCCAACTGGTCCTGATCACCTAAAAAAATCAATCTTGTATTCAATGGCGTACTCGCAAGCAGTCGATCCATCAAATGGAGGCTAATCATAGAAGCTTCATCTACAACGACAACGTCATATGCGAGTTCTCTAATCTTTGATTCGGCATCATTAGTGCCAAGTTGTAATAACTTATGCAAAGTCACTGGTTTATGTGTAATCTCAAACCTATATTTTTCTGGCAAAGTTCGAACTATTATTCCCAAAGAAGCACCTAGTCTTGCAGCGGCTTTGCCAGTTGGTGCAGTCAACGCTAAACGGAGTTTTTTGGGTTGATGTTCTTCTGAACTATTGGTTACCAATAGAGACAACAATCTCGTCACCGTCGTTGTCTTACCAGTACCTGGCCCACCGGTAATTAAAGTGACCATTTTTTTAGTAGCCACAGCGCAAGCTAATCTCTGCCAATCGGGTTCAGATTGAGAGTTACTCTGATCTAGTACAAATAACTCATCTAGTTTTTGCTTTAAATCCGATACCTCAGTGCACTGAATCTCAAGACGTCTGCGGATAGAGTCGATAATGCGCTGCTCAGCTTCCCAGTTCTTTCGCAAATAAAGCAGATGTCCGTCTAAGACAAGTGGGCTTGATGGACCCTTAGTCCAGCGTAAGGTTTGAGCAGATTGACTAAGATTTTTATCAATCAATTTGTCTACACTAGCATCTAAGGCGAGCGCATCCCAATCTCTAGCAGCAAGTAAACTCAGATCTAAACATGTATGTCCCTTCATATACAAATGACTTACTAAAGAGGCAAGTACCAAGTGATTAGGATCTGAACTTGGCTCTTTGTCTTGCAAGAAATCGGCAAATGCAGTATCAAAGCGCGAGAAAAGCGTATTTGTGTCCCTAGTGTCCTTGGTATTTAGCATTTGTTATTAAGAACCTCTAAACGCATCATCAATTGACAATATAAGTGACTTAGGGGGACGATCTACAAAAAGTCCTTTACTTTCTGTTTGCACACCTCGCAGGTATAAATAAACTGCACCTCCAACATGTCGATCGTAATCATAATCATCTAAACGAGATTTTAATAGGCGGTGTAAAGCAACTAAATAAAGTGTATATTGAACGTCGTAACGATGAGTTAATATGGAGTGGCTTAAATCTTTTGTTGTGTAAGAATTAAGTTTATTAGATTTGTAGTCTATGACAAAATAGCGCCCGTCATGTTCAACTACCAAATCCATGAATCCAGTCAGCATGCCGCTGAGTTGCCTCGGTTGTAATGCGGGCCTAAGTTCGCGAGCAAGAACGTTACTTGTAATCAAGGCATCTAGTTTAGAAACATTCATAGACTTTACTGGCAAAGTAAACCCCATTTCTGCCCATGCATTCTGAGAATTTAATTTATTCAACAAAAATTCATCAAAAGCAAATTCTTCTTTATTACTCGAAAATTTAGTTTCAACTATTGTTTGAACCCATTTTTTTAAAACAGTTTTATTATTTTCGGTTAAACCAAGTTTGACAGATTTACCGTCAATACATGAATTCCATTCAGCGGTGATGAGAGGGCTCAAAGAATCTGCACTTATAGGCCATCCGCGGTTGAATTGCCACTCTAGCAAGTCGTGAAGAAGTGTTCCGACACTGCTGCTAGAGGATATCGTGTCAAAAGGGCTTGAAGGCTCTAGTTCATCGTTTTGAACACGAACTCCTTCTGAAACAGACACGTTCAAGTGCTCTGACTCAATAGGCTGAGCGTTATCTTGCTGTGAATCGGCAAGCTTTTCGTCTCTGCTATTGGGTTGGTAATACACAGATCCGCCTACCTCTTCGCCTGCCAATCCCTTTGATATCGAACTAAAACTAGCAATCCACCAACTTTGATTAAATACTTTCTTGGGTTGGAGTGCCTCGCCTCTTATTTCAAGTTCACTTTGGGACTTGTACTGATGTTCTAACGTCTCCGGGGCTGGACTCACACTTATTTCGCTACAGCTCCTCCAAAGTTGTAATTTTTCTTTTAAATCATCTGCACTTACTCTTCCCAGGAGTTGAGAAATAGCACTTTTTGGACCGCTCGCGTTTTGCGGAAAATCTCCCACCATCGTAGCTACACCCATCCAAAGTGCTTTCTCAGCTCTTGTCAAGGCGACATACAACAGTCGAATATCCTCACTGATTCTGCTTTTATCATCTCGCGCGCTGTTACTCTCTTCGACTTTAAAGTTGCTAATAAAGGGCAAAAATACCAAAGGAAACTGCAATCCCTTAGATTTATGTATTGTTAATACTTTAACCAAATTAGCTTCACTCTCTAGCCTCACAACCGCGGAGTCACCCGCAGACTTAGGATTACTTAGCTGCTCCTCAAGGTAGCGAATCAAAGCTCCCTCTCCGTGCAGTTGTAGGCTTGCGTTTTGTAGTAAATCCCCTAGATGTAGTAAGTTAGTTAATACACGTTCGCCGTTTATTAGCCAGGAATTAGATGGATTTAGTAATTTACGAGCTATGTCATTTTCATGTATGAATGACTGCAGCATTGGTAGAAATCCCTGCCTTTGCCAAACGCTTTGATACCTGTGAAATTTTTCAACCAAATTCTCCCACTGCACTTCGTTATGGATGAGTTGGTCAAGTTCCGAAAAGTCAAGCCCAAAAATTCTGGTAGCAACTGCAGAGCGCATCAGTGAAGTTGATTTAGGATTGGCAATGGCTTGTAAGATAAGACGTAACTCCAACGCTTCCTCTGCCGCGTAAACGCTGTCTTGATCGGATAAATATACGCTGCGTACACCCAAGTGCTCTAGTGCACCTCTGATTGAGGTGGCCTCTTTAACATCCCTAACAAGTACAGCCATCTCGCTGGGTTGTGCAAATCCTTTGTTAAGTAACTCAGCGATTTGACCTGCAAATAGTGCAGCCATTTCTTTTTTATACTTCTCTTTGCTAAGAGGTTTTGAGCTATTTGACAACCATACCGTTAGTGCAGGCTGTTGGCCACTTTTAGTCACTAAGGGTTCAATTTCTTTTTTAGCAATCACTTTTGGAAACTCAACAGATCCAAATGGATTTTGAGCATTCAAGAAAATATGATTAACCGCATCCACTAACTGCTGAGTTGAACGGTAATTACCTAGTAATGTATAAATATTACTTTTAGCATCCCTGATAGCTTGCAAATAAGTTTGTAAGTCAGCACCTCTAAATCCGTAAATAGCCTGCTTAGGGTCTCCGATAATTATTAATCCGGAGTCATTTCGCTCTTCTTCTACATAAATTTTTTTAAGAGCTCCATACTGCCAAGGGTCTGTGTCTTGAAACTCATCTACAAGTGCAACTGGGTATTGCTCCCTAATTGTTTGGGCCAACTTAGATCCATCGGCGTTGACAGCTTTATATAAATTCTGGAGCAGATCGGCAAAATCAAATTGTCCCATCAAAGACTTTGATCGCGTGCAGATAATATCAATTTGCTTAGCAGCGTGCTCAAGAAGTGAATCCTTCCCCGGCCTTAAAGTAAGCATGTGACAAAGGTCATCAAGGCTTTTAAGCGTCGGTAATGATTCGGCTTGTGGCCACCCGTTTTTACTTAACTCAGAGGCTGAAAATTGCTTTAAAAGTTTTTCATCTATTTCACCACCTGAGAAAAATTCCATTACTTTACTCAGACGGATAGTCACTTTCCTTGAGGTATATTCATCGCTTGAAATAGATCCAATTTTCTTTCTAGCATTTATCTCAGTCTTAATTTTTTCAATAAACTCCTCAGTCCACTCTTTTGCAAGCTCGTTTTTTTTAACTAGCAAGTCCTCTTTCCACCTTGCTAATTTATCCTCAAACTGGAGAGGCGAAATACCATCTCCGAATTGATCTTCAGGCGATCTTGATTTTTTAGCAAAAACTGGCCGTAATCTATCAAGTAAATCATCCGGTGTTGTCACTAGAAGTTTAAGCTCTTCAAACGACTTTAATTGAGAGTAAGTAAGTGGATAGAAATATTTTCGCCAATACTCCCGAGCAGCCTCAAGCCGTAACTGATGTGCGTCCTCAATGAGAGTTTGTTCAAATAAACTCTTACTGTCAAAAGCATGTTCTTTCAACATGCGTGCACTCCAAGCATGAATGGTGAAAATTGCGGCCTCATCCATCCACTGAGCAGCGAGATCTAAGCGATTAGCACAGTTATTCCAGCTATCTTTTTCAAATGAGCTTTTTATTTTCTGTAAAAAATCGTCAACAATTTCTGATTCAATATCAGGAGTTCGAAAATACTGAGCGGCTTCGTATAACCTTGTCCTAATTCGTCCTCGAAGCTCAGCTGTAGCGAGCTCAGTGAACGTCATTACAAGAATTTGAGGGGGATTTAGAGGTTCTGCTATTGCGTGACCGAGGACTAGGCGTACATATAAAGCAGAGAGAGTCCAAGTTTTACCCGTTCCCGCAGATGCCTCTACAGCACGAAGACCTGATAAGGGCAGAGTCAATGGATCCAGGGATTGAATCACTCTCGCTCCTTTCTTGTTTCCACTATCGATGTCTTAACAATCGATGCAGCGTCTATCAAGTCTGAATAAAGGGAACGCGCCAGATCAGGCAACTCTTCACGAAGATCCTCGTAGCCCGAGAATGCACGCATTAAATAAAGTGAGTCTTTGCGTTCCCCTTGCGGTCCGTCTTTAGGCGGTGAAGGAGGATCGAAGATCTCTTCTGCAATTTCGTGTGGATCCTCCAATTCTTTATTTATCTCTTCAACCTTAACCCTTTGGTTAAAGAGATCACTATGTAGCCATGCGAGGCTGGTTTTGCATGCAACAGGCAAAGGACGAAGCCAAGCATCACTATAGATAAGAATCCATTTTCTTAAGATTTCTTGTGCTTTTGTTGGTTCTAATGCATCAAAAATAATTTGAGCATCTGAGCCTATTTGTAGGCTTTTAAGATTAAGTCCATGTGCGCATCCTAGTAAATGATTGACCCACAGTTTTATTACGATATGTCCTCTTGCAATTTGAAGTCCTCTTTTTTTCTCACTCACTGCGCCAACGCGTTGGTCGATTTGCAAATACTCAAGCTCTTTTGTAGTTGAGTTTACTCTTGACTGAAGATTTGAAAGAATACCTTTCACTACAGCATTACCCAAATCCACTTGCAAGACTAATGCATCGCTTGTCTGAGGATAAGCGTCAATCCAATCACTTTTTTGAGCAAGTACATTTTCAACTTTTTCACCTAAATCATTTTTGACTTTTACGCCATACGCTGCTAGCGGTAAGCGTCCAGATAAGCTCAAATTTTCAAGACCAATCTCGAGGTCATTACCCATTAACAATTCGTTAGCTATGTTGAACTCTTCCAGATTATTTAAAGAAAACGGCTCGGCATCCTGAATTTTGTCGTTTAATTTGTCAAGATATATATTAAGCCTTGATCTAAAGAAAATTTCAACTGGATTTCTAAGTAACCTATGTAGCTCACTTACCTCAATGCTTTCTAGGATCAAATTATCTGTTTCTGTTAATTCCTTGAGATTTTTAATACTGTCACTCCCCTCTTGAAGACTGCCCCTTGGCTGCGTAACTTCCCAATCCTTATCGTATGTAAATAAGTCCTTTCGTCCAGAAAAGTACTGCACTGAGAAAGGTTGCAAGGGATGATTTATCGGTTTTACGGGAGAGTGCCATACCGCGTTCAGATAATCAATTAACTGAGATACCAATACAGAGGGGGGCTTCTCCGAATTGTCTCGTGCGCTGCGACCCTGCCAACTTACATAAAGTTTTTGTCGAGCGCAAAGTAGGGCTTCTAAAAACAGATACCGATCGTCCTCACGCCTTGAGCGGTCCCCTGTTCTCCAGTGTTTAGGCATTAAATCAAAATCTCTGGAAGATGTTTGCCGAGGAAAGTCTCCATCATTCATACCCAATAGGCAAATGATCTTAAAGGGGATCGAGCGCATGGGCATTAAAGTTCCAAATTGAACACCACCTCCGAAAAAACGCTGTTGCAAACCAATATCCTCTAACTGGTTTAACCAATAATCACGAACAACATTTAGCGAAATAGGCGAGTCCAGTTTACATTCAAAACAAATCCTCTCCCAACTCTCAAGTGGTTCGAAAACTTTGATTAATAAACGCTCTTGTGCGTCGTCGCAGGCTTTGAAAAAAGTATCTAATAGTCGCTTAAATATTACAACCCACTCACCAGACGTATGGTCTTGACTTAATTCTGTGTTTAGTATTTGTATTGCATCTAGCCAGTTCAACAACTTACTAAGCAAGGGTCCATCTAAGCCCGTGACCCCAGAACACGCAAGCGTCCCTTCCCATGACTGACCATGTCCTAACGCGTAACCTAGAAGTAATCTCTTAACACCAAAAGCCCAGGTGTTCTGATCTACATCGGCGAGTTCAGAATCAACGCCGTTTTGGACTCTATGATCTTTATCCAACCCCCAACGTACCCCAGCCGAAAGGCACCAAGCTCTGAGTTGTTCAACCTCCAAGTTTGATAACTCGAACTTTTCACAAACAGCGTCAACCTCAAAGAGATCCATCCAATCGAGAACACTAATCTTATTGGTCGGCGTTGCAAGTAGTTGTGTAAGAGCCCTTACAACGGGAGACTCTTTACTCGTAACGTCTGCTACAGAGAAGGGAATATACCTTTCATCCCCGAGTTTGAATCTGCCAAAAACAGCTCTAATTCTCGGTAAAAATGTCTCCATGTCTGGCACCATCACCATAACATTTTCAGGCGCCAAGCTTGAATCATGGTCAAACCAAGCGTGAAGTTGATCATGCAAAATTTCTACTTCACGTTGAGCGCTATGAGCGCTTACGAATTCAATAGATTGATCATCCGCCTCCTTTTCAAGCTTATTCATCTCCTCTGGTATAGGGGTAAGGTTTAATATAAAGGATTGAACACTACGGAGTTGATTGCTAGATGTACTTGACTCTGAAGCAGTGTTTTCGTTCGCACTTAATGGATCTACAAAAACGTCCACCCTACTCAGAGCTTTCTCTAAATCCCCTTTGTAATCTTCTAAATTATCGAAATCATCTAATAAATGAAAATAATCTCGCCCCTGTTTTCCCCAAGAAGCTAAGAGTGGGTGTGATGACATATGCATATCGGATATGCGAGTGCTTTGTCTTCTTTTGTTAAGAGATCGCAGTAACTCATGCCCATCCACAATATCACCCCAATACGTTTGGCAGGGATTTTGTACAAACATGAAAACTTGACATATCTGTCCAAGCTTTGCGAAAGCCTCAATTACCTGCGGAGGGAGTGAGGAGATACCAAATATAACTACACGACTGGGAACACCGACTGGTTTTTTCTTTGTACGTTTGAACTCATTAACAACAGAGTCCATTTTTTTTAAAAACTGAGCATGAACACTCGCCCTTGAGGCATCGGCAAGCTCCTCACCAATATCCATTCTTAACGCGCGCCACAATTCTGATTGCCATAATTCATCTGGTGCAAGGAGAATAGGTTTACTAGGATTTTTTAAGTAGGAGTCAGATATCAATTGATCCCGTCCACTAGCCCAGTCCATCAGCCAATCAGCTCTGTAGTTTTGATAGCCGTCGAATACATCTGCTATTTGCCCGGCTAATTGGTATAACCTTCTACTATCGATAACGTCTCCGAGGTATCTTTTAAGAGGTGAAAATGCTTCCTTATCGATTAACGAAGGTAATATTTTGTATAAACGCCAAGTTAGATTTTTTTTATCAAACGGCATATGAACAGGTATTTGGATATCACTAAGTATGGTTCTGTAAATACTCCATAAGTAGCTACTCGGGAGTTCTATCCTAGTGGCTGCGCATATTCCAAATACATCATCACTAGCTAAAGACATTTCTAACCAGTGTTTCATGCCGTTGTTTTGAACCAAAATTATCTCTGGACTCAACACTGGCAATCGATAAGCTTTTATAACTTGAATTAACAAATGTCGTAAATCTTCCAATCGGTTGCCATGTATAACCATGAAACCAGGAGCAAAAGATTCTGTTTGCGTGTTCATGAAAATGTGAATATTACTTTTTGCGAACGATCTACAACTACGCTGCCGCGTAGATACCACCAACAATTAGTGCGAACGCAACCGCATGAAACAACTCAGGGCCCTCGCCGAGCAAAACACTTGACATCACCGCTGTAAATAGGGGCGATAGGTTTGCAAAAAAACCAGCGATATTAGTCCCAACTCGAGCAATACCAAGTCCCCAACAACGGTAGGCAGCTATTGCGGGTCCAAGGGAAGCAAATAATAAAGCAGCCAAGAGTACCCAACTATATTCAATATGCGCAGACGTTAAGGACCACTCTGCAGTAGTGAATAACGAACTCCATCCTAATCCCATTACGATCTGAGCCATCAAAAAGAGTTTCCAGTCGCCTCTAATTTCTGGTGGATCTGCATGAGCGCCCGATAAAAGCCAACTGTACCAAGACCAAGACAGAACGGCAATCAACACATAAACGTCTCCAATAACCCAGTGCAAACTCAAGACCTGCGTAAGGTCTCCCCGGCACAAAACAAGCAGTACGCCTGTAATTGAAAGCACTGCTCCCAGGCATTGGCGAAGTCTTAATTTTTGCTTAAAGAAAAGCACCCCTAAAGTCATCATTACAACTGGAGTTATTGAGCCCACCAAAGTAACGTTAATAGCTGAGGAGGTATGTAGGGCAAGGTATTGAAGGCTATTAAAACTGCCCACTCCAAGCAAACCGAGCAATGCATAACGTCTCCAGTGCACCCACAGCAAGCTACCCTTGAACAAGAGTTTGTAGGTGAAGGGTAGTAAGAACATGAAAGCAAACACCCACCTCAAGGCATTTAATGTCAGGGGGGGCACCATGCCGCTGACAAACCTTCCCATCACGGCATTGCCCGCCCAAAGAAGGGGGGGTACCGTTAAAAGCGCAGCAGTGCTAATACTGATCGGAGATTTTAGGGAGGAGCTCAATGGAGTTGGAAAAGTGTGTTTGGTTGTGCGAAGGGCGAGAAAAACGGAGTATCTAAAATGGGTAAAAAAGAACTAGTTCCACACACTCTCCAATTTGCGCATACACTGCACGGCTAAACTGGGGTTTGGCGGGGAACTAGAATCAAACGCCTATTTAAGTATAGATGATCGAGAAGTATTCTTTAAGATTTCTATACTAACAAAACCACTGTATTCTTTGTGCGCAGTTATTGCGTCGAGATTTTTAATGATTAGAAATAAATTAAGCCAACTTTAAACCTAGGAGTATCAATGTCAAAAGCAGTCATTATCGATAAAAACGGCGGTCCAAGTGAGATGAAAATTGTCGACGTTAAGGTGGGTGAACCCGGTGCAGGCGAGATCAAAATCGCACATAAAGCCGTGGGACTAAACTACATCGATGTGTACCAACGCGCAGGACTTTATCAACTCCCCTTGCCACTGTCTATGGGCATGGAGGGCTCTGGCATCATTACAGCCGTAGGCACAGGCGTTACACATCTAAAGGTAGGTGACCGTGCTGCGTACGCAAGCAATCCGCCTGGAAGCTACTGCGAAGAGCGCGTAATGCCAGCTAAGTGTGTTGTAAAGCTACCCGATGCAATCTCCTTTGAGACAGGCGCTGCAATGATGCTGAAAGGTCTTACTGCCGAATACCTACTCAAACGTACGCAACCCCAAGGCGGATTACACAAAGGAGATTATGTACTCTTTCACGCAGCAGCAGGCGGAGTTGGCTTGATTGCTTGCCAATGGGCACGTGCTCTAGGCTACCAACTCATTGGCACAGCAGGTAGTGACGCTAAGTGCGAGCTAGCCAAGACCAACGGTGCCGCGTTCACAATCAATTACTCAAAAGAAGACTTTGCGTTACGCGTGAAAGAAATAACAGGTGGCAAGGGCGTTAAAGTCGTTTATGACTCAGTGGGTAAAGATACTTGGGAGAAATCTCTTGAGTGTATTTCTCCGCTTGGCCTGTTTGTTAGCTTTGGTAATGCCTCAGGTCCTGTCCCGCCCATTGCGCCCGGCATCTTAGCCGCTAAAGGATCCTTATACATGACGCGTCAAACGCTCTTTACTCATTTATCCACTCGTGAAAGCACTCAAGAGATGGCAGATGATCTCTTTGACGCGGTAATCACGGGTAAAGTGCATATCCGGATTGATCAAACTTATAAACTTGAAGATGTTCAACAAGCTCATATTGATCTTGAGGCTAGAAAAACTACCGGCTGTACAATTTTGACACTCTAAGCTTTCATTAAACAAATTAACGGCTGAGCTATAAGTAAAAGAGAGTTTGAACTTGGACTGTTCAAACTCTCTCTTTTATTACCATAATTTTTAAAGTTCTTTTATTTTCTTGATTTTCTAACGCGCAGTAACTCATCCATTAGCAGACATATTGCACCAAGAGTGATCGCACTATCAGCTAAATTAAAAGCAGGAAAGTGCCAAATTCCCCAGAAGAAATCTAAAAAATCTACTACGTATCCGTACAAGATACGGTCTATTACGTTTCCAAGGGCGCCGCCTAAAATACAGGCAAGTGCAAAAGCAAATAATTTTTGACTCGCATGGGACTTCAAAAGAACAGAAATAAATACTGCTGCCAAAACGCCAATTGCAGTGAACACCCAGCGTTGCCAGCCACCAGCGGAGGCCATAAAGGAGAAAGCAGCGCCAGTGTTATGGACCCTAACAATATTAAAGTAGTCTACAAAAACTACCCGCGCCTCACCAAGTTGAAAGTTGCTCATGATGAGCGCTTTGGTGAACTGATCAGCAAGAAAAACAATGCCGGCAATGCCAAGCCAGATTGCAAATTTTTGTGATGAAGAAACGCGATTAGAGGCCATTAAAGGGATTTTCTCACTTTAGTATTTTCAGGTTCATCAAGCAAAGAGTCTTTTCTCGCCCTGTCCAAACAAGTTGCTCACACAACGAGAGCAAAGCGTTGCGTATGTAGGGTTGGCCCCCACATCTTCTGCATAATGCCAGCAGCGTGCGCATTTGTCTGCGCTCATAACACTAACAAGGATCTGCTCTGTAGATCCGACCTCAATCGAAGCAATGGAGGTAATAAATACAAACTTTAAGTTGTCTCCCAAAGAGCTGAGCAGATCATAATCAGTTTGCTTTAACGTTAATTGCAGCTTTGCTTGAAGTGAGGAGCCCACACTTCCGCTGCTCCTAAGCACTTCAATTTCCTTATTCACCAATTCGCGTATCTCCTTAATGCGCTGCCATTTAACAAGAAGATTAACATCAACATTTGGCAAAGCACAGTAAGTCTGCGTAAATATGGAGCTACTAACTTGGTCCTTGCTCTTATTAGTAGAGCCCAAATCACCCGCTTCCAATACAGTCCAAGCCTCCTCTGCAGTAAAAGAGAGGAAAGGCGCCATCCAACGAATCATCGCCTGGGTGATGTGGTACAAAACAGTTTGAGCACTACGCCTTGCAATAGATTTAGGTGCACTGGTGTAAAGGCGATCCTTTAAGATATCTAAATAAAATGCCCCTAAATCCTCAGAGCAAAAAATTTGAATTTTATTGACAACCGGATGAAACTCATAAACACCGTAATGCCCACCTTCAAAAACTTTTTTCTCTGGATTCCATACCCCAACAATTTGTTCTTGAAGTTGCTGAGTTCTTGACATTGCGTACCGGTCAATCTCTAGCAAATCTTTAAAATCAACACTTTCGTTTTTAAAGTCGAAATCACTGATGTTGGCCATTAAAAATCTGAGTGTATTTCTAATTCGTCTATATGAGTCTACAACTCTAGCCAAAATCTTATCGTCAATATTTAAATCCCCAGAGTAATCGGTCGCTGCGACCCAGAGTCTGACAATCTCAGCCCCAAGCTTACCAATCACCTCTTGAGGCGCTACGGTGTTGCCCAGACTCTTACTCATTTTTCTGCCCTGACCGTCGGTTGCAAAACCATGGGTCAATAGTCCCTTATAAGGGGCTCTCCCGTAGAGCGCGCAACCCAGCAAGAGTGAACTGTGGAACCAACCCCGATGTTGATCGTGACCTTCTAGGTAGAGGTCAGTTTCGGGACCTTCGTCATGATAGGGATTGCGTGGATAAACACTTGCGTGTGAGCCCCTGAGAACATGCTCGAATGTTGATCCTGAATCAAACCAAACTTCTAAAATATCTGTGCTCTTTGCATACTCTACTGCCTTGCCACCAAATTTGTCGGTAATCTCTTCTAGAGTCGTTCGACTCCAGGCCTCAACTCCGCCGCGTTCAATTATTTCAGCTGCAAAATCAATGATTTCAAGTGTTTTGGGGTGTAATGCACCTGAATCAACTTGAATTAAGAAAGGGATTGGAACACCCCAACTGCGTTGACGGGAAATGCACCAATCGGGACGATTGGCAATCATGTCGCGCAAACGTGTGCGCCCATTCTCTGGGTAGAACTCAGTTTGATCAATTGCATTTAAGGCAATTTCTCGCAAAGACTTCGCCGCCTTGTTACTAGCGAAAATGCCCTGAGTGGACTCTGTTTCTTTGTCCATTCGAATGAACCACTGCGCAGCAGCCCTATAAATCACCGGCGTCTTGTGCCGCCAGCAATGAGGGTAACTGTGAGTAATGGTTTTAGTGGCCATCAAACGATTTGCGCTCTTTAGCGTCTCTAAAATAACAGGAACTGCTTTCCAAATATGTTGTCCGCCAAAAAGAGCGAAATCACTCGCGTAAGTTCCCCCGCCTTGAACCGGATTTAAGATCTCTTTAATCTGCATACCGTGGGATACGCACGAATTAAAGTCGTCAACACCGTATGCAGGTGCTGAGTGAACCAAGCCGGTTCCCTCCGTTGCAGTTGCGTACTCAGCCAAGTAAACTGGGGCACGGCGGTCATAAGCTGCATCCACCTTACTAAGTGGGTGATGAAACTCAATCATGTCAAGTTTTGCACCTAGCGTTGTAGCAATACTCTTACCGGTTAGCCCCCAACGCTCTAAACAAGATTCAACCAAATTCTCAGCAACGATGTACAAACCCTTTTCTGTATCAACCAACGCGTAAGTTATTTCAGGATTTAAATTAATCGCTTGATTTGCGGGGATCGTCCAAGCGGTTGTTGTCCAAATGACTGCAAAGGCTTCCTTGATCAGGGCGTTCAGACCAAAAGCTTTTGCAAGCCGATCTGGTTGCGCGCACAGGAAAGCTACATCTAGCGTTTCGCTTTTCTTGTCCGCGTACTCAATTTCAAATTCAGCAAGAGAGGAGGCACAGTCAAAACACCAATACACAGGTTTTAGTCCACGGTAAACAAAACCGCGCTCAATGACTTTTTTAAACGCACGCAACTCACCTGCTTCGTTCACAAAATCCATAGTTCTATAGGGACGCTCCCAATCCCCTAGTACACCTAAGCGTCTAAAGTCTTCTCTTTGCTGATTGATTTGCTCAGTCGCATAAGACCTGGCCTGTACTTGCATCTCATCGCGGTTTAATTTTGTTTTTCTTAGCTTTTCAATTGCATTCTCAATTGGCAATCCATGACAATCCCAGCCTGGGATGTACTGCGCATCGAAACCTGCCAATTGACGAGATTTAACGATCATGTCCTTTAGGACTTTGTTCAGAGCGTGTCCAATGTGAATTTGACCGTTGGCATAGGGAGGACCATCATGCAACACAAAAAGTGGTGCGCCAATCCTCGCTACTCTGAGTCTTTGATAAAGGCCAGCATCAGTCCAGTCTTTAACCCACGCTCCTTCGCGTTTAGGTAAGTCCCCGCGCATTGGAAAGGCTGTGTCAGGTAAGTTGAGCGATTTACGGTAATCTGGTGTCTGCTCAGAGGAGGTTTTAAGAGAATCTGTCATAAAGTTCGTGTTCGACTACTATTGAATACGATTCAATAATCAAAGCTTTATAGGTTTAAGTGTTAGAGCGATGATTTTAGTCGAGTTAAGCTTTGACAACTGAGTATTCAGTATTGAGCGCTCGATTTTGGATTTAGTTTAGTCGTTTAACCAGATTTTTTGCGCGATTTAAACCATTCACGAGCATCATGACAGTCTCGTGCAATACCCTCCTTTAAGGAGTCTAGCCCGTCGTATTTAAACTCGTCGTGTAGTTTATGCAGTAAATTGACCTGAACAACCCGGCCGTACCCGCCGTTTTGCCCTAACGATTTTGGCCAATCTAGAACGTGGGTTTCAAGAAGTATCCGCCCACCATTGATATCGTTGGAATCAAGCGTAGGTCTTACACCCAAATTGGCCACTCCAGGCAGTGGCTCCGGCGTTAAGCCGAGCACCTCAACGACAAATATACCCTTTGCGGCAGAGCTTGCCCTGGACTGAGACGAACTTAAAAACCGAACATTGAGGGTCCTGCAGTCTAGCTCCCTCCCCAATTGCCTGCCGTGCACAACGTGACCTGAGATGCTGTAGGGTCGTCCTAGGAGTTGTTCAACTTGCACAAAATCTGCACGTCCTAGAGCATCCCGGACAACGGAGCTTGAAACGCGCACACCGCCAACTTCGTAACTATTCATGCGGGCGACTTCAAATCCGTGTTCAGAACCTGATTTCATTAAAAAAGCATAGTCTCCCGCCCTTTTAGCTCCAAACTTAAAGTCGTCTCCTACCAATACGTAATTGGCTCCCAGGCCTTTAACAAGTACATTTTCAACAAAAGCTTCCGGCGATTGAGATGCAAATTTTTCGTTAAAGGGCAGCACAACACATTGATCAATTCCGCATGCATCAAGCTCTATCAGCTTATCCCGAAGCGTTGCGATTCTTGCAGGGGCAAGGCTTGGCTCAGAGCGAATTTTTGCGAAAAAATCCCTCGGATGAGGCTCAAAGGTCAAAACACAACTGGGTACACCTCTGTGGCGAGCCTCGTTGCGGATTAAAGCTAACATGGCTTGGTGCCCGCGGTGGACTCCGTCAAAGTTGCCAATTGTCAAAGCGCAAGCTTTGGCAATGCCGGGGTGATGAAAGCCTCTAAAAGTAAGCATGTCTTGGGAACGAAAGGTAACAAAAAATAAGGTAAATTTACAAATGTCATAAAAACAAGGTATATTGTCTCAGGTTAGTCATTCAGAAATCGCTTCGTTGTTAATGTTTAATGATTGGAGATGTTGATTGAAAGTCTTAAAGCTGTCTGCCCAGGGTCTGCCTCAGTCGTGGATCTCACTTGAACAAGCCGTTATCCACTATGCGGCTGAGGAGGTTCGTTGGGAGGCAGGCGTGCAAGTCGCTGTGTTTAGAGGCGGATACAACGCAATCACTGGAAAACAATCAACTATCGCCGTCAACAGCATTATTGGAACAAAAGGCGTTCCGAACATAAACCCCTTTGAGCTCAAGCCAGGACTTACCAACAGCAAACTCTTTGCCAGAGACCAAAACCTCTGCGCTTATTGCGGAGATCAATTCCACGAAACCGAGTTGACCCGTGAACACATTATTCCTTTTGGACAAAACGGTGTGGATCATTGGATGAACGTCGTGACTGCTTGCAAATCATGTAACCACAGAAAAGGCAACAGAACACCCGAGCAGGCCAGAATGCCACTAATTTACGCGCCCTATGTACCTAGCTTGTGGGAAGATTTCATACTTCGCAACAGAAGAATCTTGTCCGATCAGATGGATTTTTTAACTGCACATCTGCCGAAGACCTCTCGCTTTTTCATATAGAACTTAAATAATACAAATTAAATTACTAATTTGCTAACGGCTACCCGTCCGTTCGTCCACACAAGGTAACTTGACTCACTGACCTCATGCCAGTGATCTAAATCATCATCAAAAGGCTCAGAGGCAATAGTGCTTACTGCTCCTGGTTTGACGTGCTTTTGGTGTGTATCAGGCGTTCCATAAAAAAGGCTTGGGGATTTAAGATCGCTTGAGTGACGATATGCCCAGATTGATTTGCCGTTACTCAATGCAGCTGAAATCCTTAAAGGGTCTGTAGAGTTATTTTTTTCTAAAATATTTTGAATTTTCTCAACTGCAAGACTCATGCCCTTGACTGGATCGTCCATGAGTCCCATGGTTAGCGCAAGTAAAAATAATGCTTCGCTATCAGTGGTCCCAAGCCTGTAGGCGTAAAACTCTTTAGAAATAAGGGATTCAATTTCTCGCCTATGAAGGTGCCAATCACCGATATGGCCGTTGTGCATAAAAGTCCAATTCTCATACGCATAGGGATGGCAATTCGTTCTTGAAACACTAGTTCCCGTAGCAGCCCTAACGTGTGCAAAAAATAACTCGCTCTTGATGTGCTTGCTGATTTCTTTTAAATTTTCGTCATTCCATGCGGGAAGAACATCTTTAAATATTCCAGGGGAGGATCTAGAGCCATACCAAGCAACACCAAAGCCGTCACCGTTGGTGGTCAGCACAGACTTAGTAGCTTTTAAACTTTGGGAGATGAGGGAGTTCTTTTGTAAAAACAAAAGATTCTCTAAATAGATTGCATTTCCAGCATAAGCTACCCATCGACACATATGAGTCCCCCGTGTATTTGCGTAAGATTTTAAACACACTTGTACACGTTTGTACTGGCAAAGAGTTTAATAACTAAGCCTTCTAAGATCAAAATCATGAAAAAGAATAGGTGAGCTACCGATTACTTAGTAATTAACCCATCTGAGCTAACAAATTCTCGATCGCTCTTGGATAAATAATATGCTCTTGGGTTAAAACTCTAGCAGCAAGAACTTCCTCAGTATCACCACTTAAAACAGGAACTACCGCTTGCTCCAAAATAGGCCCATGATCAAGCTCGGAGGTTACGCGGTGAACAGTGGCTCCTGCAAATTGACAACCCATCTCTATTGCGCGAGCATGCGTATGCAACCCAGTAAAAGCCGGCAATAACGAGGGATGAATGTTAATCAACTTATTAGCATAGTGATCTACAAAATGAGGTGTCAAAATCCTCATAAATCCAGCAAGTACTACCAACACGGGTTGATGGTGATCAATTACTGTGATCAACTCTTTTTCAAACTCAAGTCTTGGATTATCAAAGGATTTAAATTTTGTATGCTCAACTATCTGTGTCGCAACTCTAAAATCTTTTGCTGTATTGAGCCCCTTTGCGTCAGCTATATTAGAAATTACACACGTGATTTCTGCATTAAATCTGGACTTCCATTCACGCAGCTCTGAAGCTCTAAGAATGGCTTGCATATTTGATCCGCCGCCAGAGATGAGAATAACAATATTTTTCATGTTTAAGAGTTTTATCTATTAAAAGACCAAAGTTATGAATAGATGGAGATATGAATGCCCAATAGAATTTCTTTTGAAAAACGCAACAAGGGACTTACAATGCAAAGGAGGGTTACTTAATTGTTCTTCTATCTAACTTACAGTTAATTTTAGCCTTCCCGACACTCTAAAGCAGAGTGGTTTTAAAGTTGATTTTCCAGACAATGAAGTTTGCGCATTAATAACTTTCTTTGGAACTTGAGCTGAGCACAATTCACATTTATATTTCTTATGCATCCCAAAGCCCTCCTCACCGCAAGCTCTGAATTAGTTCGCGAGATCCTTCGCTTCGAGCACCCAGCTGACTCGGTTTTATCGAAATACTTCAAAGACCACCGCAAAGACCATTCGTTTGGTCACCGCGAACGCGGTGTATTGGCCGATACTGCCTATAACGTGCTGCGGTTCAAACAGCTTTATGAACACTTTGCGCCTTGGGGAAGTGGTTCAAAGGAGCGCAGACTGGCTATTCTCGGGTTTGCTCAGCATCTGAAAGACTCAGCCCATCAAGCGCAAAATAATCAAACCAATTCCAACGGGGTTGACGGGGCATCAATAAGTGGGAACACAAAAGCTCCCGCTAAAAGCTACACCAAAGGCTCCACCAACAGTGCTGGCAAAGCGCGTAACCCAGATGATTTTGACCACTCAACGCTTGGATTTTTGAAGTCCGCACTTACCCCAGATGAAGTGCAGTGGCTGGAGCAGTGTGAAGCGGTGAAAACTGAGGACCTACTTGAGCGTCATCGTCATAACCTCCCTGATTGGCTAGCGCAGTCTTTAAAAGCACAACTTGGAGACTCTTTTTGGAAGGTTGTTGAAACGCTAAACACCACAGCGCCTCTAGATCTGCGCGTGAACACTTACACCGCAAAAAGGGATGACGTTTTAAAGTCTCTAAAAGCTCTGGGTTTAAAGGGAGAACCAACACCTTACTCCCCATGGGGAATTCGCTTGAAAGACAAGCCTTCACTCACAAAACTTGAACTTTTCACAAGCGGTGCCATCGAGGTACAAGACGAGGGCTCTCAACTCTTGGCACTCCTCCTTGATGCTAAACGCTCAGAGATGGTGGCTGACTTTTGTGCAGGAGCTGGGGGTAAAACCCTATCCATTGGAGCTTCAATGCGTAACACCGGCCGTCTTTACGCTTTTGATACTTCTGCCCACCGCCTGGACGCTTTAAAACCTCGTTTAGCCAGAAGTGGCTTGTCAAATGTCCACCCAGTTGCTATCGCGCACGAGCGTGATGAGCGGATCAAGCGCTTGCGAGGAAAAATGGACCGCGTTTTAGTGGACGCACCGTGTTCGGGTCTCGGAACCCTAAGGCGCAATCCGGATCTAAAGTGGCGTCAAAATCCGAAAAGTATTGAAGAACTTTGCACCATACAAAGCAATATTCTAAGAAGCGCTGCAAGACTTCTCAAACCAGGTGGACGGCTCGTTTATGCAACTTGTAGCCTGCTTGGTGAGGAAAATGAGGCCATTGCCGCCGCTTTCAGTGATGAATTTAAGGACTTCTTTGTCCCACTCAAGGCTTCAAAAGTCCTAGAAGAGCTAAAAATAGCTCATTTTGAAACCTTATGTACCCCATCAGGTGAGTACTTAAGGATGTGGCCACATGTTCACGAAACAGACGGATTCTTTGCTTCAATTTGGCAAGCCAAGTAGAATAGACGGGTTTGGACCGCAGTGGTCCTGCTTGAATGCTTATAAAAAAGGGTTTTTTACCTTGAATACTTTAAATTCAGTTTTGGTTTGGTTAGCTTACGGCATCATTAATTTGAGCGCCTGGCAGGTCGTTATTCTGACGCTTGCGATGACGCATGTCACTATTGCTTCTGTCACCATTTATTTACACCGCCATCAGGCACACCGCTCGCTGGACCTGCACCCTGCTGTTGCTCATTTTTTTAGACTATGGCTTTGGCTATCCACGGGCATGCAAACCAAAGAGTGGGCTGCTATTCACAGAAAACACCACGCCAAATGTGAAACATCTGAAGACCCCCACAGCCCTCAGATCAAAGGCATCAAAACAGTCTTTTGGAGAGGCGCTGAGCTGTACCGTCTAGAGTCCAAGAGCAACGAGACGATGCAAAAGTATGGCCACGGAACACCTGATGACTGGCTTGAAAACAATGTTTACTCCCGCTTTCCTTGGCAAGGCGTTGCAATCATGTTGATCATTAATCTGACACTCTTTGGTGCAGTTGGCTTGTCTATCTGGGCTGTACAAATGCTATGGATCCCGGTCACCGCTGCAGGTGTGATCAACGGAATTGGCCACTACTGGGGCTACAGAAACTTTGAAGCTGTGGACGCAAGTACCAACATTTCTCCTTGGGGTATTTTGATTGGCGGGGAAGAACTTCATAACAATCACCACACTTATCCAACATCCGCAAAGCTTTCTGTAAAACCCTATGAGTTTGATATCGGTTGGCTCTACATTCGTATGCTTGAGACACTACACCTAGCAACAGTTAAGAAGACACCTCCAAAACTCGCATTTGGTGAGGTTCGCCCCGTTGCGGATGAGAAAACTCTTGAAGCGCTCATCATGAATCGTTACGAAGTGATGGCCGGATTTGCCAAACAACTCCGAAGCGCACTTGAAATTGAAATTGCGAGCCTCAAACAGTCTACATCTCCTTCTGTTCTGAACACAGCCAAGCGTTGGATGCACAGAGATTTAGAGAAAGTTCCAAGCTCCGCGGTTGCTCAATTAGCCCAGGCCCGTGCAATCCTCCCCACTATTGACAAAATGGTTTGTATGCGCGAAGAGCTACGTCAAATTTGGCTCAGCACCAACCGCTCTCGCGAGCAACTTGCAAACGATTTGCAAACATGGTGCCGCAATGCGGAATCAAGCGGAATTCAGGCATTGAAAGAATTCTCAGTAACTTTGAGAGCAGCTCGCGTCTAAAGCGCTTTCTAACTCAAAAGAAAAGCCCGCTTTTAAGCGGGCTTTTTACTTTGCGAGCCCGGCATGGGCATTTATGAAAAAAGGCTCACAAAAGTGAGCCACTTATCTAAGAGATAAACTAAAAGTTAGATTACTTTAGTTTGGTCTCTTTGTATTCAACGTGCTTGCGAGCTTTTGGATCAAACTTCATGATCGTCATTTTCTCAGGCATTGTTTTCTTGTTTTTGCTAGTAGTGTAAAAATGTCCTGTACCAGCAGATGATTCAAGCTTGATTTTTTCGCGTGAGCCTTTTGAAGCCATTTTGAATTCCTATCTTTTAAAAGGTTGAAAGAATTAAGCTTGACCGCGAGCGCGCAGGTCAGCCAACACAGACTCGATACCGTTTTTGTCAATCAAACGCAGGGCAGCACTTGATACACGCAAACGAACCCAACGGTTCTCGCTTTCAACCCAAAAACGACGGTACTGCAGGTTAGGCATGAAACGACGTTTTGTTTTGTTATTGGCATGGGAAACATTGTTTCCAACCATGGGGCCTTTGCCCGTTACTTCACATACACGTGCCATATTGGACACTCCTATCAATATTCACGGTTTAAAGAAGCTCTTTACAGCTCCTTTAAACCTCACCTCGCCAAATAAGGGGGCGGTATCCCTGGCTAGGAAAGAGTCCGAGATAAATCTCTATGAATCCCAAAAAGCCTAAAACGAGCGTTTTTCTTCTGTTTCTGCACTAAAAACCGATTAACGGCCAAGCGCAGAAAAGCCTTAAATTATAACTCTTTTTAGCCCAAAACTTAAGCCGGGCGGCTTTTAGTTTTGCTGTTCGAGGAAACGTTGGGCGTCCAAAGCAGCCATGCAGCCTGTTCCGGCGCTAGTAATGGCCTGTCTGTAGATGTGATCTTGGACGTCGCCTGCTGCAAAAACACCCTCCACACTGGTCATCGTTGCCAGTCCCTGGGATCCACTACGAGTCAGGATATAGCCGTCCTTCATATCAAGTTGGCCTTTAAAAATATCGGTATTAGGATGGTGTCCAATGGCAATAAAACAGCCCTGAAGCTTTAAATCTTGGGTGGCCTGGGTTTGCACATTTTTGATCCTGATACCTGTTACGCCCGAGGGATCCCCAAGGACCTCGTCCAAAACATTGTGATAGTGCAACTCAATTTTCCCTTCCTTTACTTTATCCATCAGTTTGTCAATCATGATGGCCTCAGCAGTAAATTTGTCGCGTCTGTGAATCAAATGCACTTTACTGGCGATATTGGATAAATAAAGTGCCTCCTCAACTGCTGTGTTCCCTCCTCCAACAACACAGACTTCTTGTTGCTTGTAGAAAAATCCGTCGCACGTTGCGCAACCCGATACGCCGCGCCCCATATAGGCTTGTTCAGAGGGAATACCCAAGTACTTTGCTGATGCGCCAGTTGCAATAATCAAACTGTCGCAGGTATAAACACCGCTGTCGCCGGTCAAAGTAAAGGGTCTGCTCTTCAAATCTACAGTGTGGATGTGATCAAAAACAATATTTGTATTAAATCGCTCAGCATGTTTTAAAAAACGCTGCATCAAGTCAGGTCCTTGCACGCCGTCCACATCTGCGGGCCAGTTATCTACCTCTGTAGTCGTCATGAGCTGACCGCCCTGGGCTATTCCTGTCACAAGGGTCGGTTGAAGGTTAGCACGAGCTGCGTAAACGGCCGCTGTGTAGCCTGCGGGACCAGATCCCAAAATGAGTACTTTGCTGTGTTGGGTAGAAGAGGACATATAAATTTATTAATAATTGCGTACAAAAGTGAGAAAATAGGTCATTGAATCTATTTCAGAATCGTTACCTTAAGGGTGTATTGTAAGAAATCACGGGACGGGAAACGCCAGGACCCACAGGAATAACCACAATCAAAACAATTTCAAATATTTTGATCGCCAAAAGCCCCCTAGAGCCTACTCTTTTTTTATGACTTATTCGCTAAAAACAATGACCTCTGAGCGCGCCGCTCCCACTCCGCCCACAGGCTTTAGGCGCTTTACTCAGGAAATTGCCCTGACTCTGGGATTTACCTTCCTCACCTTTTGGATGCTATCGCTCCTCACCCACTCTGCACAAGACCCGGCTTGGACGACCTCTGGAAATGTTGAGCCCATCAGCAACTGGGGCGGGCGTTTGGGGGCTTGGCTTGGGGATATGAGTTTTTTCCTTGCCGGCTACTCGGTGCTTTGGTGCTACGCTGCTGCTCTCATGACTTGGCTCAATGCACTTGCAACTCGCCTCAGGGGCGAGAGCAACGACGCAGAGCATGAGCTTGATGGATGGGTACACACTCGCTGGGCGTTTTGGAGTGGCAATGTGTTGTTACTTTTATCAAGCACTGGACTTGAATGGACTCGCCTGTACAGATTTGAAGACAACCTACCCGGACACCACGCTGGTGGTGTTATTGGTTACCTTGTAGGTAAATTTGGCACAAACTGGTTTGGATTTAACGGCTCTTGCTTGATTTTTATTGCCTTCATGATGGTCTCATTATCTTGGGTCTTTCGTTTCTCATGGATTCACTTGGCTGAGAACATTGGCTCATATGTAGATCACTATATTGAAGTAAGACGTGAGAAAAAAGCACGCGAAGAAGATATCGCGATGGGTATGGCTGCGGCAAAAGAGCGTGATGAAGTCGTGCACGGTGTTAAAACAGAATCTGACGCCGACCACCCACCTCCTCATATCAACATACGCGTGCAAAAGGAGCCCGAGCCTATCATCGCACCCAAGAGTGAGCGTTTAGCGCGTGAGCGTCAAAAACCCTTATTCAACGATCTGCCTGACTCCAGACTCCCACAGGTTGATTTACTTGATGCAAACAAATCTAAAGTCGATACGGTGTCGACTGAAACGCTTGAAGTAACTAGCAGATTGATTGAGAAAAAATTAAAAGACTTTGGCGTTGAAGTCCACGTCGTAGAAGCCTCTCCAGGCCCAGTAATCACGCGCTACGAGATTGAGCCAGCAACTGGCGTTAAAGGATCTCAAGTTGTTAATTTGGCTAAAGACCTTGCACGCTCCCTAAGCCTGGTGTCGATCCGAGTTGTTGAGACGATTCCGGGTAAGAACTATATGGCTCTAGAGTTGCCTAACGCAAAACGCCAAACGATTCAACTCAGTGAGATCTTGGGCTCAGAGGTCTATAACGAAGGCAAGTCTCTCCTTACACTGGGTCTTGGTAAAGACATTGTCGGCAACTCTGTGGTTGCAGATCTCGCAAAAATGCCCCATGTCTTGGTCGCTGGAACTACAGGCTCGGGTAAGTCTGTTGGCATCAACGCCATGATTCTTAGCCTGTTGTACAAAGCAGAGGCTAGAGATGTGCGCCTACTCATGATCGACCCCAAGATGCTTGAGATGTCTGTTTATGAGGGTATCCCTCACCTCTTAGCGCCCGTCGTCACAGATATGCGGCAAGCTGCAAATGGGCTGAATTGGTGCGTATTTGAAATGGAGCGCCGTTATAAACTGATGAGTAAACTGGGAGTTCGAAATCTTGCAGGTTATAACCAAAAGATAGACCAGGCCAAAGACCGCTCAGAGCTAATACCCAACCCATTTAGCTTGACACCAGATTCACCAGAGCCACTAGACCGCTTGCCCTTTATTGTCGTTGTAATCGATGAGTTAGCGGACTTAATGATGGTGGTTGGTAAGAAAATTGAAGAGCTCATTGCTCGTCTTGCTCAAAAAGCGCGTGCTGCCGGTATTCACCTAATCCTCGCTACCCAGCGCCCAAGTGTGGACGTGATTACGGGCCTCATCAAGGCGAATATCCCGACCCGAATGGCCTTTCAAGTGTCTAGCAAAATTGATAGTCGAACGATCCTTGACCAAATGGGCGCTGAATCTTTACTTGGTATGGGAGATATGCTTTACCTACCCAGTGGGAGTGGAATGCCGATCCGTGTTCACGGCGCTTTTGTGAGCGATGAGGAGGTACACCGTGTTGTCAGCTATCTTAAATCTCAAGGTCCAGCAAACTACATTGAAGGTGTACTTGAGGGGGGCACAGTAGACGGAGAATCCGATGGTCCAGACCTGTTTGGTAATTCAGGGGGTGAGAAAGACCCTCTTTACGATCAGGCTGTAGAGATTGTTCTAAAGAACCGCAAAGCCAGTATCTCGCTTGTTCAAAGACATTTGAAAATTGGTTACAACCGAGCTGCTCGTTTAGTAGAGGACATGGAGCACTCTGGTCTTGTCTCCTCTATGGGAACAAATGGACAACGTGAAATACTTGTTCCAACACGAGATGACTAATTTGAAAAAACTAATGCAACCCTGCAAATTGTCCATTACTTTAAAAAGCAGTGCGCTACTTCTGTCACTCTTTACTTTATTTTTACCAGTTGCTGGACAAGCCAATAGTTTAGACACACTCAGTCAATTCATGAAGTCCACGCAAAGTGGACGCGCTCACTTCACTCAAGTAGTCACCTCACCTAACAAAGAGGGTAAGAAAGGGCGAATAAAAAATTCTGAAGGTACGTTCATTTTCCTTAGACCCCAAAGATTTCGGTTTGAATACGAAAAACCTTTTCCCCAAACGATCGTAGCCGATGGTCAAACACTTTGGCTCTATGACCCTGATATCGCGCAGGTCACAGCTCGCTCTCAGGAGAAGGCCCTGGGTTCGACGCCGGCAAGTTTGATTGCCTCTGCCCCAGATTTGACTGCGCTGGAGAAAGACTTTACTTTGAGCGCGCTCAATGCTGATTCGCCAACCGACCCCCTTCAGTGGGTGCAGGCAACGCCGCGCGCTCAGGACTCACAACTGCAAATGGTGCGTATTGGTCTAAGTGTCAACGGACAACAAGTGCAGTTAAGTAAACTTGAGATACTTGACGCATTTGGTCAAAAATCAGTGATCAGCTTTGATAAATTCGAAGTCAATCCAACATCTATCAGTCCATCTAGTTTTAAATTCACACCTCCAAGCGGTGTGGAAACTATCAGACCTTAGACGGGCTAAGCGTGCACCCCTCAGATCAACCCCTTGCAGAACGCCTTAGACCGCAAAGCCTTGCTCAGGTGATCGGGCAATCTCATCTGCTCTCGGACGGTATGCCACTTCGCGTGGCGTTTGAATCAAGGTCTCCGCACAGCTGTATTTTGTGGGGTCCCCCAGGAGTTGGCAAGACCACAATAGCCCGCTTAATGGCGAGCGCCTTTGATGCTAACTTTATCAGCATCAGCGCTGTGCTTGGAGGTGTAAAAGAGATTCGAGAGGCCGTGGATCTTGCTGAAAAATATGCAAGCAGCCCCGTGCATCCCTCTCGTACCTTGGTCTTCGTAGACGAGGTACACCGTTTTAACAAAACTCAGCAAGACGCCTTTCTCCCACACGTCGAGTCAGGACTCTTCACTTTCATTGGCGCAACGACAGAGAATCCCTCATTTGAGGTGAACTCTGCGCTGCTCTCACGTGCAACCGTTTATGTACTCGAACCTCTCAATAATTTAGATTTAACAAATATCATTGAGCGTGCCTTAGCCCTGATTGGATCTATAGAACTGGACACAGAATCCAAAGAAACGCTGGTTGCTTTTGCTGATGGAGATGCAAGAAGACTTTTGAACGCGCTTGAAACTTTGTGCACGGTGGCTCAGCACGAAAAGATCACAACCATCAACGTTGAATGGCTCACCAAAGTTATGGGACAACGACTCAGGCGTTTTGACAAAGGGGGTGAGAATTTTTATGACACTATCAGTGCTTTGCATAAATCCGTTCGCGGCTCTGATCCGAACGCTGCACTTTACTGGTTAGTAAGAATGCTGGAGGGCGGCGCAGACGCCAAATACCTCAGCAGGCGTCTTATTCGCATGGCCAGTGAGGACATCGGACTCGCTGATCCAAGAGCGTTAAGCGTAGCAGTCGACTGTGCTCAGGTGTTTGAACGACTCGGCTCACCTGAGGGGGAGCTAGCACTCGCAGAATGCGTGGTTTACTTAAGCATTGCTCCCAAATCAAACGCAGTCTATTCAGCTTTTAATCAAACCAAGGCTTTGATCAAAGCCCAGGGAACGCTGCCGGTACCGCTTCATTTGCGCAACGCACCAACAAAGCTCATGAAAGATTTATCCTACGGTGCAGCGTACCGATACGCTCACGCAGAGGAGAACGCTTTTGCAGCTGGTGAGAACTATTGGCCAACGGGCATGATGCCGACCGAGTTTTACCAGCCCGTTGAACGTGGTCTAGAAATTAAAATAGCTGAGAAGATGCGATGGTTAAAAGAACAAAATGAAAAAGCCCATCAATCTGGTGTGCCTGAGAAAAAAGTCAAACCAACTTAAAAGTCAAAATCAGCTCTAATTAACTGTAATCTAGAGTTTCAACGCTTATTTTCAGCAAGAAAGTGCAGAACAAGGCACGGGGTACTCATTAGGAGATTGTTAGGAGATTGTCAGGAATGACCTGAGCGTTTGTTAAGATCTACACATGGATACATTGCTACAACAAATCATCAACGGCCTAGTCCTCGGCAGCATGTACGCACTCGTAGCACTGGGTTATACGATGGTGTACGGAATTATTAATCTCATCAATTTCGCGCACGGCGAGATTTTAATGATTGGCGCTATGACGAGTTGGACTGTCATTGGCATTGCACAAGAAGCAACTCCTAACGCGCCTGGTTGGTTGGTGCTGCTTATATCCTTACTTTGCTCCTGCGTGGTTTGCGGAGCTCTTAACTTTGCAGTTGAAAAAATTGCATACCGCCCACTTCGAGGTGCCCCTAAGCTAGCCCCTTTGATTACTGCAATTGGCGTCTCTATCTTGCTTCAAAGCTTGGCTATGATCATTTGGAAACCAAACTACAAAGGTTACCCAACATTATTGCCTAGCACTCCGCTTCAAATAGGTGCTGCGGTGATAACGCCCACACAGGTCATGATCCTAGCGGTGACGGGTATTTGTCTCATGGCTCTTATGTACTTGGTTCACAGGACACGACTTGGACGCGCTATGAGAGCTACAGCAGAAAACCCCCGCGTAGCGGCACTCATGGGGGTGAAGCCTGATATCGTTATCTCTGCCACCTTCATCATAGGCGCTGTGCTTGCAGCTATTGCCGGTGTGATGTGGGCCTCTAATTACGGCACCATACAACATACGATGGGATTTATGCCAGGCTTAAAGGCCTTTACGGCTGCGGTGTTTGGTGGCATCGGAAACTTAGAGGGCGCTGTAGTTGGTGGTATTTTGTTAGGCCTCATTGAATCCATTGGCTCGGGCTACATAGGAGAGCTCACGGGAGGGGTGTTGGGGAGCCAATACTCTGATATTTTTGCGTTCATTGTTCTAATCGGCGTGCTCACTCTTAGACCCTCTGGGTTGTTGGGTGAACAAACTGCGGAGCGTGCTTGAAGATGATGCAGAATAAACAAACCAATCAAAAGTCCTCTTCCCTCACTCTCAAGCACGCGCCGTTGGGTGTTCGCATCTTCTTTTTTGCTGCGGTACTCATACTTCCCTTTATCTTGCAAGTGTTCGGCAACGCTTGGGTCAGAATTGCTGACTTTGCACTGCTCTACGTTTTATTAGCTTTAGGGCTCAATATTGTGGTCGGTTACGCTGGATTACTGGACCTAGGGTACGTGGCCTTCTTTGCAGTGGGAGCTTACATGTATGCCCTCCTATCATCACCACAACTCACAAATGCGTTCCCCTGGATAGCCGCCCTTTTCCCAGACGGTTTACACACACCGCTTTATATTGCTATTCCACTTAGTGCACTGCTTGCTGGTCTGTTTGGATTGGTGCTTGGTGCACCAACGCTCAAACTAAGAGGTGACTACCTTGCAATTGTGACTCTTGGATTTGGAGAGATCATTCGGGTATTTATAAACAACCTAGACCGCCCAGTAAACATAACCAATGGACCAAAAGGTATTGGTGAGATTGATCCCTTCTCCGTCATGGGGGTTCCTTTATCTCGCAAACTTGATCTCGGATTTACAGAAATTCCTTCCGTGACCCTTTACTATTATTTATTCATTGTGCTGGTTGGATTTAGTATTCTTATCTGCTCAAGACTTGAGCACTCACGTATTGGTCGAGCTTGGATGGCCATCCGTGAGGACGAAGTTGCAGCCAAAGCAATGGGTGTCAATACGCGCAATTTAAAGTTAACCGCGTTTGGAATGGGGGCAACATTTGGAGGCGTCTCAGGAGCAATGTTTGCCTCCTTTCAAAGTTTTGTCTCACCCGAATCATTCAGTCTGACGGAGTCTGTCATGATTGTTGCCATGGTTGTGTTGGGCGGCATAGGCTACTTGCCAGGCGTGGTCTTAGGCGCGCTCTTGCTAGCGGCGCTACCAGAGGTGTTGCGTTATGTTGCGGGACCACTTCAAGAGATGACTGGTGGACGACTTGACGCAGCGATCCTCAGACAACTCTTGATTGCTCTGGCAATGGTGAGCGTGATGTTATTGAGACCACGAGGACTTTGGCCGTCTCCAGATCATTCGGAGCAAGACCAGATTTCTAATGATGATGACATTGTAGAACGTGCAAAAGTTGTTACTGCAGGGGTCACCGATGCTTGAGAGTTTAAACAGCGGCGCAGCAACCGACCCCGCTCTCAGCGCTCGATTTACACTGAGCGTTACGGGAGTGAGTAAAAGTTTTGGTGGCCTACAGGCTTTGAAAAACATAGATCTAAATATCGCACAAGGCACTATTCACGGACTCATTGGGCCTAACGGCGCGGGCAAAACGACCTTCTTCAATATCATTACCGGACTCTACACAGCAGATGCTGGAGAGTTCCGTCTCTTGGATAAGCCATACAAACCCTCTGAGGTTCACGAAGTCGCACGAGCCGGGATTGCTCGGACCTTTCAAAACATTAGACTCTTCAAAGAGATGAGTGTTTTAGAGAACGTGATGGTGGGTCGTCATGTTCGCACGCACTCTGGACTAATTGGCGCCATCTTTAGAACGTCCTCATTTAAGCGTGAGGAACATGATATTAAACTTCGTGCTCATGCGCTCCTTGATTACGTCGGTATTGAGCGGTTCGCACAATTTAAAGCAAAAAATCTTAGCTACGGTGACCAAAGACGTTTGGAGATTGCAAGAGCGCTTGCAACAGATCCTCATTTACTAGCACTTGACGAACCCGCAGCAGGTATGAACGCAACAGAGAAGCTAGAGTTGAAGGAATTGATCCAGCAAATTCGTCGTGACGGTAAAACAGTGCTTCTCATTGAGCACGATGTAAAACTCGTCATGGGTTTATGTAAAACAATTACTGTGCTGGACTATGGAACCAAGATCGCAGAGGGCTCGCCCTCTGAGGTACAAAAAAATGCAAGGGTCATTGAGGCCTATCTTGGTTCTGGCCCGGTCAAGACGGATCCAAAATCCCAATCCAACACATCTGCAACAGAATAAGCCCCATGTCCTCCTCAAAAACTATTAAAAAAATGAACGAGAGCAGACCGGTCTTTGAGCATCAAGGTCCAATTTTAGAGATTAAGGACTTGAGGGTTAGTTACGGCGCAATTCAAGCTGTTAAGGGCGTGAGCCTCACCGTCGGACGTGGCGAGTTGGTTGCACTCATTGGGTCTAACGGCGCGGGCAAAACGACCACACTCAACGCAGTATCGGGCACCTTACCTTTCTCCGGCGGATCGATTCGCTTTGAGGGGGCTGAGACCAAGGGAATGGGGGCATGGAATATTGTGAGTGCTGGCATGGCAATGGTGCCTGAGGGTCGAGGCGTCTTTACCAGAATGAGTATTTTGGAAAATCTTCAAATGGGTGCTTATCTAAGAGAGGACTCCTCGCGCATTGAGGAAGATATGCAAGAGATCTTTGCGATTTTCCCAAGACTCAAAGAGAGGGAGCACCAACTCGCTGGAACGCTCTCAGGGGGCGAGCAACAAATGCTTGCAATGGGTCGCGCCCTCATGAGTCGTCCTAAATTAGTTTTATTAGATGAGCCCTCTATGGGACTCTCACCCCTTATGGTTGACAAAATATTTGAAGTAATTGCAGACATCTCAAAAAAAGGGGTATCCATTCTCCTTGTTGAGCAAAACGCTCAACGTGCACTTCAAATTGCGGATACAGCCTATGTGATTGAGTCAGGCTCGATTGCGTACTCGGGTAACGCAGTTGAGCTTCTTGACGACGCAAGGATTAAGGCCTCTTATTTGGGCGAAGATTGAGTGTCTAAGAAAACTTTTAATTAATCAAGAATCAACTAGCTTCAATCACACCGATTCGTAGTTAGTTATAGCCCGTTGCTAAGGACTCAAACTTAGTGATATTTTTCAAAAACGCAAGCTTCACAGAACCTGTTGGTCCATTACGCTGTTTGGCAATAATGATCTCTGCAACCCCAGGCTCTTTAGAGAGTTCTTTGGTGTAATAGTCATCTCTATAGATAAACATAATCACATCAGCATCTTGCTCAATAGCACCGGACTCGCGCAGGTCCGACATCATTGGTTTTTTGTCAGTTCGCTGTTCAACGCCGCGGTTAAGCTGAGAAAGTGCAATCACAGGACACTGCAACTCTTTGGCAAGCATTTTTAAGCCCCTGGAGATCTCACCAAGCTCAGTGGCTCTGTTGTCGCCGTCGGTGCCGTTACTCCCTGACATCAACTGCAAGTAATCAACAACAATCAAGCCAAGCTTACCGCAGCGCCTTGACAGTCGTCTCGCATTCGCTCTGAGCTCACTGGGGGTGAGGCCGGGAGATTCATCTATGAACATGGAGGATCTCCCGATGCGGTCTGAGGTCTCTATGAGTCTTGACCATTCATCGGGTTGGAGCTTGCCGGTTCTGAGCCTATTTTGATCAATTCGACCTAGTGAACCAACGATCCTCACCACCAATTGCGCAGCGCCCATCTCCATTGAGAAGATTGCAACAGGCAAGCCCTCATTAAGTGCAACATGTTCGGCAATGTTGATCGCTAATGCTGTTTTCCCCATCGAGGGACGAGCAGCTAAGACGATTAAGTCTCCGGCCTGCATACCTGAGGTCATTCGGTCAAGATCAATAAATCCTGTCGGCACACCGGTTACGTCATTGGGGTTTGCGGACATCTCCTTCACACGCTCTAAGAGAGAAACACCTAGAGTGTCCATTTTTTGAAAACCCTGGCGCTTACGAGCACTTTCCTCACCGACGTTAAATATTTTTTGCTCTGCCTCGTCCAAAATGGTCGGCACAGCACGCCCACCCGTATTCATCGCGCTTGTTGTGATCTCCTCACTCACACTGAGTAATTTTCTGAGCATTGCGCGCTCACGAACAATCTCGGCAAAGCGGCGGATGTTACTCTCACTCGGTATGTACTGAGCAAGGGAGTTTAGATACTCAATGTTGCCAGCTTCCTCCGCTTTGCCCTGTGATTTAAGATGCTCAAATACGGTTAGCGTATCGGCCGCTCGGGCGGCGTTCATGAGGGAGAAAATAGCTCCGAAGATGAGCCGATGCTCGTAACGGTAAAAGTCATCTTCTGTGAGTAAGTCGCCAATTTTGTCCCAAGACGAGTTGTCCAAAAGCACGCCGCCCAGCACACTCGACTCAGCCTCCAAGGAATGGGGTGGGATACGCAGCTGCTCCACACCAGGTGCTGACCCCTCATCCTCTCCCATGTAATCGTCTACGTTAAAAGTTTCCGTACTTGTCTGATCAAGGCTAAACGCATCTGAGTTGACGGAGTCAGCGGAGTCAGCGGAGTCAGCGGGATTGAACTGAGCATCTGTGTCGACAAACTCTGGCTCATCAAAGGATTCAAATGAGCTTGTTGTCTCCAAAGGCACGGGCTCTAAGGAGTTAGGTATTTGCTGGCCCCCATGAGCCTCCAAACTAGAGTCGCCGGGAAACGACTCATCACTTGGAGTTTGATCATTGGAGTGCATTGGAATTTATTAAGTTAAGATGAAAATGAGAGTGCTTGCAGTTTTTTATTGGAATTGGTTTAATTTCAAAGCAGTAAATATTTAAACAAATCCTATTTTTAAAATTAAACTTTATCTAATGCACTTGTAAATGAATCAGCATAAAACTCATCCGCCGGCAGTCCAAGCGCAGCGTAAGCAGCTTTTGCGCTATCAATCACTATAGGCGCCCCACACGCATAGACCTGGTAATTGGAGAGATCTTTAAAATCTTCAACAACACCGTTGTGCACAAACCCAGTACGCCCAGTCCAAGCGTCCCCTGCCAAAGCGTCAGATACAACTGGGATGTAAGTTAAGTTGGGCATCTCTTTGGTCTGCTCGAGCACCCACTCATGCATATACAAATCAGCCGGTCTTCGTCCTCCCCAGTAAAAACTAACTGGACGAGTATTAGCGTTGACTCGCATCTCCTCTATCAAAGCTTTAATCGGAGCAAAGCCCGTTCCAGAGGCAAGGAAGATCATAGGTTTTTCCGAGCTCCTTAAGAAAAAAGAACCCTGGGGACCTTCAATGCGCTGGATCTCTTTCTCCTTCATGGCTCCAAACACGTGGTCCGTGAATACGCCGCCAACCATGTGCCTAATGTGCAACTCGATGTGCGGGGTCTCAGGCGTAACGGTGTGAGGAGCGTTGGCCATGGAGTAACTCCGCCTTGAGCCATCACGCAGGAGAAAGTCCACGTATTGGCCTGCTTTGTATTTCATTAAATCCCCGGCCGGAACTTGTAGCTTAACAAGCATCACATCATCGGTTTTTTTCTCAAGTGAAAATACCCGCACTGGCATCTTCTTAATTGGAAACGCACCTTCCTCAACCACTTGTTTGGATTCGAGCACCAGATCTGATTTCGCAGTGGATCGACACGTCAAAATAAGGCCCTGCGCCTGCTCTTCTGCGCTCAGTGCTTTGGCCTGGTGCTCACCTAATTCGACTTGCCCAGAGATCACCTTGCACTTGCAAGATCCACAGGCACCGTCCTTGCATCCATAGGGGAGGCCAATGTTTTGGCGAATACCAGCCGCAAGTAGTGTCTCTGTAGCATCTGCTTGAAAAGAACGGCCACTGGGTTCAACCGTGATCTGAAAGCTCATTTTTGTGTATCCTTAAGCCTGATTAATTAGTCAACCCTCAATTTTGCCCTCAAATCAAACCCCTTTGGGCGCTTTGCCCGCTCGTTTTAGAAAAGAACGCCTATTAATTGTCGGTTGTGGCGATATTGGCTTGCGCTTGGCAAGACTTGCCCGGCCAAATGTACGACTAATTGCACTGACATCCAACCCAAATCGCACTTTTGAGCTCAAAAGCCAAGGAATTACGGCTATCACTGGGGACTTAGATCATGCAAGAACCCTGTCCAGGCTGAGCGGACTGTGTACTCGCTTAGTGCATCTAGCTCCTCCACCCGGCCAAGGAGCGGAGGATTGGAGAACGAGAAATCTAATCCATACACTTTTAAAACGCTCACCCCCTGTGCACTGCGTTTACGCATCGACAAGCGGGGTCTACGGAGACTGCTCGGGGGACTGGGTAAGTGAGACGAGAGCACTAAACCCAATTACAGAGAGGGCCAAGCGCAGGGTTCACGCAGAAGCTTTGATGAGATTTTTCGTCAACCTGCTCATCGGCTCGCCCACCTCCCCTCGCCTCACAACGCTTAGGGTGCCAGGCATTTACGCACTAAACAGAGAGCAAGGCACGCCTGAGGGCAGACTTAAAAGAGGTACGCCAGTGTTGGATGCCAAATCAGATGTTTATACCAATCACATACAAGCCGATGATTTAGCAAGGGCTTGTTGGCTAGCTCTTTGGAGAGGGCCCAATAACAGGGCTATCAACACAAGCGATGACTCACACATGAAGATGGCCGAGTACATGGACTGGGCTGCAGACCGTTTTGGTGTTGCTCGCCCACCCCGAATCAGCTTGGAGGCTGCACTTGAGGTGATGAATCCCATGCAACTTAGCTTCATGCAAGAGTCTAGACGGCTAGTCAACATCAGGCTCAAAAATGAATTGAAGCTAAAGCTTTTATACCCTACCATCAAAGAGGGACTGAGTGTCCCCAAAGATAGTTAATACTTACCAGTTAACCCAGGTCAGCTCACTTAATTTGCCGACTCACTTAACTGGGTTACCTAGCGCATCCCCATCCCAGAGATATCAAATATGTGCTGTGCCTCTCTGGGCAAACAACGCCAGTACTGAGCCATAGCGGGTACCTTCGCGTTAAGCGCTGCTGCGGCCTCCCAACCCCAACGCGGCTTATAAAGAAATGCACGTGCAAGAGCTACTAAATCAGCTTCGCCGTTCTTAATAATATCGTCCGCTTGGTGTGGATCAGTGATCAGTCCTACTGCAGTCGTTGTCAGGCCACTGCGCTCTTTAGCTAGTTTTGCAAAGGGCACTTGGTAGTTAGGACCAATCGCTATTTTCTGATTTTGTGCAACTCCACCTGATGAGATGTGAACAAAATCTGCTCCTGCAGTCTTAAGAATCAAAGATAAATCAGCTGTCTCCTCAGGCGTCCACCCACCGTCCACCCAGTCGGTGGCGGAGATACGCACACCCAAAGCGCCTTTAAACACCGCTCTTACTTCCTTGAAAACTTCCATTAAAAAACGAATGCGGTTATCAAAAGACCCGCCGTACTGATCGGTTCGTTGATTGGATACGGGCGATAAGAATTGGTGCAACAAGTAACCATGCGCTGCGTGCAACTCTAAAGCATCTATACCCATCTTTTGGGAGTATGAGCCGCCCTTTACAAATCCAGAGATGATCCGCTCCATTTGCTCAGCATCTAAGGCGTGAGGCGCTCGTTCAGTGTTTAGGTGAGGGACTGCGGAGGGTCCCCAAGTCTCCCACCCTGCATCAACCCCTTGCCCAACTGCAAGCAACTGCCCTCCCGCCCAAGGCACTGCACTGGAGGCCTTGCGCCCCGCGTGAGCAAGTTGAATGCACACTGGAACTCGTGGTGCAATTGCACGAGCTCGGCTTAAATGGCTCTCAATAGATGCGGCGTGTGCATCGTCCCACAAACCTAAACACTTGGGGGTGATTCGCCCCTCAGGAGTTACCGCAGTGGCCTCTATCGTAAACATGCCAGCACCACTATTGAGCAAATTGGCCCAGTGCATTAGATGCCAATCATTGGGATGACCGTCCACTGCAGCGTACTGGCACATTGGAGCTACTACGATACGGTTGTCCAAATGAACAGTTCCTTGTGGCGCACTAAGGTCGAGGGGAGAAAATAAATGACTCATGAATGTCTTTTGTAGATGTAGAGAAAAAATGAAGTAACTGCACTATATGCAGTGATTGCTTTAATTGCCTTGATTAAGACGGCTTAACGCAGATCTTCCAACTTTAACTGAGTTTCCAACATCTTGTCCCTAAAGCCCTTTGATTCCCTGTCGATCTAAAGGGTGCTAAAAAAGCAAATTACAGTCAACCAAATGCGTTTTATTAATACTTTAAAACTAATCTCATCCCTTCTTAGTGTCACCCTTCTCATTTCGTGTGGCGGGGGTGGAGGCGGGAGCTCGACAATTGCATCAGGACAAACTCTTGGCCATGCAACACAAACAGGTAGTTTCATAGATAGTGCGGTGAGCGGAATTACCTATAAGACTGGCACACAAACTGGCGTTACAGATCAGAACGGCAACTATGTGTACGTACCGGGCGAGAAGGTGACATTCTCAATCGGGGCCATTACGTTTCCCTCCATACCTGCAATGTCAACGGTCACTCCTTTAAACATGAGTTCGACTGCCTCACTCAGTGACCCAGTTGTGACCAACGTTGCGTACTTGCTTCAATCTTTAGACCAAAACAACGCCCCCGATGACGGCATCCAAATAGACAGCCGCGATGCAGCACTTGCGACCAGTAATGTTAATTTCAATCAAGATCCAAGTAGCTTTGCAGCCGATCCAGCAGTGGTTCAAATCATCGCAGCAGTAGACAAAATAAAGAACACACCGTCTAAAACAACCACCACAAGTGCGACCGCCCATTTTGGTAAAACTCTTTTGGGTTTGGTGGACTCAGGCGCTATTCCCTCCTTAGGATGCGATACAGTAAATACACCTGTCGTCATCAGCCGCACTAATTACTCAACCAATTTTTGGGGAAACGTTGTGGTTAAGCCTACCGATAAGAACGGGTTTATTTATGGAGGAGACTTTCGCAACATTGGATCAAATCCCGCAGGAGCGTTTGGTTGGTATCAACCCAAAGCAGACTCCAACGAGCTCACCATTGCACAAAACAGCGGTCAATGGGATCCAGTTTACTCACCCAAATACGATATTTGGCTCCAACACTCTCAAAACACCAACATAGTGATGCGTATTGCAGTCACTCCTTTGCCCCAAGAGACAGCAACGACACCTAAATATATCGGTACAGCGATCTATCTTATGTACATCGGACCAGCAGGTACTTATTTAGATTTTCAATTTGAGAGTGGTAGCGTCCCCGTCGCTTACTTCTCATACATTGGTACCGACCCTTCAACTTTTTTCACGGGCACTGCTGGCATGGACGGTATTGTTGGAAACGCTGATGATGGTGTTTTGCCAAGTGGCATGAGTCAAATTTGGCTGCAACACCAACCTGGACAGGCAAATTTCCCGCTTAATATGCATATGGGGGGCACAACCCCCTACGGCAGATTGATCAATTCTTCTGAATGTCTTCTCACGCCGGGCGGATCGGTACAACTTTGGGGAGCTCCATCAACCAACTCAGATTTGCTGTTCAGTCCCAACAGTGTCAGAAACTTTTGGGGAAGTGATGCACCCTTGTATACCGACACAAATGGCTACCAAGGAGCTATGGGGATTCGCAACGGAGTTCAGTTTGTATCAGTTGTTAAATCAAATTAATTGGATTTTCAGTGCCTTGACGTTATGAACGTTCTGAGTTGCTGTGTCCCTGCTTTAACCCTAAGATCCATCATCTCCCGCCCCAACAAAGCGCTTGCAAGTTCTGGCTTACCTGTTGCGCCCGAATCCTTAGTCAGCGATTTAAGTAATTTTGGTCTTAATGCCTCAGGACGAACAAACCAAAGCTCAGACGTATCAGCAACGCCTGCGTGATCGCCCCAGTCGCTTTGAATTATCCCGGCTCGGTTTAACACCATTGCCTCAATACTCGCATCGTAATACGCATTTAAATTCACCACCCTAACTCCATAGGGCTCCCAAGCTTTAGTTAAATTTTGAGCCACCAACTCTTGTACCGGCATGCTTTGACCGTGATCGGCCATGAGCACAATTAATTTAAAACCTGACATATAAAGTGAGGTTGAAATATCAATCAAAGATTTAGCGAAAGTATCCTCGCTAAGAGCGATAGTGCCTGGATACAACAAATTTCCGCTTGGACGCTCAAAGCCGCCCTCGGGCACAAAGGGCAAAATAGGGGCCACAAGAGTGAGTCCAACCTCCTGAGCAACCCGCATTGCTGCGTACTGAACTATGAAATTATGCTTACCCATAGTGAGCTGTGGACCGCCTTGCTCTGTTCCACCGGTTGGAACGATGACGGTTGTATAGCCTTCTTTTAGCTTCGCGGCAAGCTCGGGCCAAGTAAGATTCTCTAGCAAGTGGTCTTGAACATTCTTTCTAACTGCTTTAGTGGAATTCTTCTGCTGAATTGCACCGGGCGCAAGGGTGAAATTATTGGTTTGCGCCGAAATTTCACCCATATAAGTAAAATACAGGGTGATGAGTATCAACACAGTTTTTAGCCCAAAGGTAGATTTCATCGGTTTATCGCTCCCTGCTTGAGGGAATTTTCAAAAAAGGAAACATAGGTTTCATGGGCTGCGGACTAAAAAATCGCAATACCGGATAATAGCGTCAAACACCATGAATTCATATGAGCACTGCTTATCTTTTAAGTATCTTAATTTCAAAGAAGCTCAGAATATTTTAATAAACCATCTTACGTCGCTATGCCAGATTTCAACAACCTAACTTGGATTTACGAATGGGTATATCAATTTGTATTCCAATTGACTTTGGCAATTACTGCGCCCTTAACCTCGACTTCAGACATTTACTGGGCTTACCTATTAAGCGCCCTAGTTCTTGGGGTTGGGGTAACCTACCGTAGACGCACCTTAGCTAGCAAAGAGCACACTGAGTCATTTCAATCGATTGGGTTTTGGCGCTCATTCCAGTCAAAATACTTGTCCAAAAAGCTATGGGGGCATCCGTCTGCCCTCCTTGACATGCGTTACTACGTGGTTAACGCAATCGTCTTCCCTCTTCTTTTTGCACCTCTTGCGCTGCAAAGTCAAACTGTAGATCATTTTTTAAAGGTATGGTTTGAAAAAATCATCCAAATTACGCCGGCAAATATATTGACCTCAGGCTCCTTTGAGGACATCGCCACAAAATTAGTTTATACGCTTGTGTTCTTTGTGGCCTACGACGGCGGACGGTTCATCGCTCACAGCCTCCTCCATGATGTTAAGTGGTTGTGGGAGTTTCATAAAATCCATCACTCCGCACAGGTTCTCACACCTTTCACTACTTTTAGAGTTCACCCTGTCGATTTAATGGTAATGGTGAGCGTACCTGCTCTCACGACTGGTATCGTTACCTGGTTGTTTCATGTGACCGTATCCCCCGAAATTGGTTTTTATACGCTTTTGAATTTGCACGTTTTCATCTGTTTATTTAACTTTATTGACAACATTCGGCACTGGAATGTTTGGGTAACTTATCCTGCTCCGTTAAACAAATGGTTTATCAGTCCTGCTCACCACCAACTTCACCACAGCGCTGACCCTAAGCACTGGGGCTGTAACAGGGGTTTTGAATTGGCAATTTGGGACCATTTGTATAAAACAGCAATAACACCAAGCGTCTTAGAGCAAGACGTTAAATTCGGTCTTGGCGATGGAGACGATTTAAGCTGGAGAACGATTGGTCAACTTTATATAAATCCATTCAAAAACTTGCTTATTAGAGGCTTTACCTCCACAAAGCAAAGCTACTGAACATGAGTAATTGGGATCAAAGGCTTGTGAAACGACCTGTTAAGCATTAATACTGAAGAAAACCAATAATTTAGAGATAAGTTACTAATCCAGCAAGTTGAGTTGAAATATTTTCTTGGTAAGATTGACTGATGAATGATTTACACGAAGACTCTGAGGTTGATTCATCAGAAAAAAATCAAGCAGCCCAAAAAAGTACGTGGGTAAGTATCGCTGTAAACGTTGGATTAACTGTTTCCCAGATTGCTGCAGGTTTTATGTCTGGTTCCCAGGGCTTGATCGCTGATGGAATTCACTCGTCTGCAGATTTGGTGTCTGACTTTGTTGTACTACTCGCTAATCACCACAGTGGCATGGACGCAGATGAGGACCATCAATATGGCCATCAAAGATATGAAACCGCAGCCTCACTCTTCCTTGGTGTTTCTCTTTTAGTGGTTGGCATTGGAATGCTGTTTAAAGCAGGCGAAAAAATTATTGATCCTGTATTTGCAGGAACTATCTCAATCACCGCTTTATATGTAGCCTTAGGTTCTTTGATCACGAAAGAACTACTCTTCAGGTATATGCTCTCAGTTGCCAAAAGAGTTCGGTCTTCAATGCTTGTTGCGAATGCTTGGCATGCAAGGTCTGATGCAGCCTCTTCGCTTGTAGTCTCGGTAGGTATTGTGGGGGCGTTGTTTGGCTATCCCATACTCGATTCTGTTGGTGCTTTGATTGTGGGACTCATGGTAGCTAAAATGGGCGCACAGTTTAGCTGGGATTCATTAAACGATTTAATGGACCGAGCAGCCTCAAAGGAAGAGTACAACAAAATTGTAGAAATCATTTCATCAACTCCTGGCGTACAGGGTTGTCACGATATAAGAACTCGCAAAATGGGCGATATGATTCTCGTAGATGTTCATATCGAAGTTGATGCAAATGTCACAGTAAGAGTGGGTCACGATATAGCTTTTGAGGCAGCCAAACGAGTCACTGACTCAATGCCAGTCCTTAATGTAATGACTCATATTGATCCCGTTTAAAGGTATAACGATGACAACTGATAATGTCTACGACACAAAAACAATTTACTACCACTGGATTAGCGCAGCAATTATTTTGCTCCTGTGGTTTGTTGGTCAAAACATTGATTCCTTTGAAAAAGGTGACCCCAGAGTAATCGTTAGAAGCCTGCACATAACGTTTGGGCTTATTCTTGCAATAGTTTTGGCATTAAGAGTAAGTTGGAAGGTGCGGGGTGGGGAAAAATTACCTCAACCTGAAGGAATTCAAGGGAAAATCACTCAAGGCACTCACCATTTACTCTACGCATTAATTGGAATAACCATACTGATAGGAATTTTTGCAGTTTGGGTACGAGGAGATAACCTTTTCAATTTATTTACAGTGCCAGCCTTCAACACTACAGACGAAGACTTAGAAGACAATGTTGTAGAACTTCACGAGTTCTTTGCAAATTCACTTCTGATTTTCGCGGCCGCTCACGCATTACTTGCTGTTTGGCACCACAAGATACTCAAGGACGGTATCTTAAAAAGAATGTGGCCAAGCTTGAAGTGATTCTTGTCTTGTTTAATTAAAGCTGGTCTCGCCAGAACCATAAAAAATAAGATTAGGTCTGGACTTAATCATTGATAAGTAAATCAATGGTGCCGGGGGCCGGACTCGAACCGGCACGGTGTTTAGCACCGGCAGATTTTGAATCTGCTGCGTCTACCAATTTCGCCACTCCGGCAACGAAGTGAGTCATAAATTATGGCACAGTATAGCCCTGGTTTCAATATTTACTCCAACAAAACGTGATAATTGAGCCCGAACCTAGGCTTAATCAATTAAATAGACATGCAATATCCCACCTTAGAGTCCACCATTGGACGTACGCCTCTTGTTGCCTTGCAAAGGCTCAATAAACAAGAAAACGCATCCAGAGGTAACGTCATACTCGCAAAGTTGGAAGGTAATAACCCAGCAGGTTCTGTCAAGGACCGGCCCGCAATGTCAATGATTAGTAGAGCCCAAGAACGCGGTGAAATCAAAGTGGGTGATACTCTTATTGAGGCAACTTCGGGGAACACCGGTATTGCTCTCGCGATGGCTGCAGCCATAAAGGGTTTTAAGATGATCCTCATCATGCCTGAGGATTTATCCATTGAGCGAGCGCAGACCATGAAAGCTTTTGGGGCAGAGCTTATTTTGACACCCAAGAGCATCGGTATGGAGGGAGCTCGTGACTTGGCACTTCAAATGCAAAAAGAGGGTAAAGGCTTGGTTCTGGATCAATTTGCAAACGCAGACAATCCAAGAATTCATTTCGAAACTACAGGCCCTGAGATATGGAGTGACACGGTAGGTGAAGTCACCCATTTTGTAAGCGCAATGGGCACTACGGGCACAATTACAGGCGTATCTCAGTATTTGAAATCCAAAAATTCAAACATCCAAATCATCGGAGCTCAGCCAAGTGAGGGCTCCCGAATTCCTGGAATTCGTAAATGGGCGACTGAGTATTTACCTAAAATTTACGATCCAACGCATGTAGATGAAATCAAGCTTGTCAGCCAATCGGATGCGGAGGATATGTGCAGACGTTTGGCCAAAGAAGAAGGAATATTTGCGGGCGTCTCCGCTGCTGGGGCCTGCTGGGTTGCGCTTGAATTATCCAAGCAGATTACAAATGCGACCATTGTCTTTATAGTGTGCGATAGAGGCGACAGATATCTGTCAACTGGAGTGTTCCCAGCATGAGTGAATATAAATACTGCCCTATGTGCTCAAATGCACTTGGCCTGATAACGCGTCAAGAGGACTCAGGTCCGACACAGCGAATGGTTTGCACTCAGTGCGAATGGACTCACTGGAACAACCCTACTCCTGTGCTCGGCGCAATCGTTGAGCACAAGGGAAAAATCTTGCTTGCAAGAAACGCTGCTTGGACGGGACAACGTTTTGCACTAATTACTGGATTTATGGAGGCCGGTGAGTCCCCTCAAGAAGGAATTAAAAGAGAGGTAAAAGAGGAGACTAATTTAAACGTCACATCCTTAGAGCTCATTGGCGTTTACGATTTCCAGCGTCGCAACCAAGTCCTCATCATTTATCACGCACTTACCCAAGAATCTGGCGATATAAAACTGTCCCCCGAGTTACTTGAGTACAGGTTATTTGATTTTAAAGACATCATCTGCTGGCCCGCAGGTACAGGATATGGGCTCGCGGATTGGCTTAAGACTAAGTCGATCACTCCAAGATTTATGGAGTGGGAGGAAATTGAAAAAATTAATGCGGCCTCCTTCCCAGCAAGCCACTAAGACACAAAGGTCACCATTTCAGAGAGTAAGAAAATGAAAATTGATGTAGAACTCGACACACGCGGATTAAACTGCCCCCTACCTATCCTAAAAGCCAAAAAAGCTTTATCTACTATGACTTCGGGTCAGACACTGCGCGTGGTCTCAACCGATACAGGATCCATAAGAGATTTCGCTGCTTTTTGTAAACAAACAGGCAACGAACTTATTGACCAACAAACAGAGAACTCAGACTTTATCCACATCCTAAAAAGACGTTGATATGCTGACTCGCTTAGTTCGGTAATTTTGACAACTGGGCTTCTAATTTAACAAGCGTCTGCTCAAAATCTGCCATCCTTTTTCTTTCCTGCTCTATCACCGCTGGAGGGGCCTTAGCCACAAAGGCCTCATTAGATAGTTTGATATTACCTTTGGAAAGCTCGGTCTGAATTCTTAGTATTTCCTTACCCAGTCTTGCGCGCTCTGCGGCCGCATCGACTTGAATAAATAGACACATCCTTACTTTTCCCACCACCGCAACGGGTGAGGACTCACTGCTCTTGCTCCACAAGGACTCATCCTCGAAGAGTTGGATATCACTGAGCTTGGCAAGGGTCTTTAGGGCGGGCACCATTGTCTGAACTCTCTCATCGGCTCCAAGCACTAAAAGTGGTAGCTTGGTGGCTGGGGACACGCCCATTTCACCTCTAAGATTTCTGCAAGCATCAACGAGCCCTTTTAAGTCCTGAACATACAGTTCGGCATCCGTGTCAATTCGTTCGGGCTGACTTACAGGGTACGCAGCAATTGAAACCGAAGGGCGCTCAGCCTCTTCCTTACTAACTCTTCCTGCAACAGGTGCAACTTTTTGCCATAACTCCTCTGTGATAAAAGGAATGATGGGGTGTGCAAGTCTAAGCAACGTCTCAAGTGTTCGAATTAAAGTACGACGAGTAGCTCTTTGTACAGCTATCTCCCCGCCCATGATTTGTACTTTGGCAATCTCTAAATACCAATCGCAAAACTCATTCCAAACAAACTCATAAATTGAATTAGCAACAATATCTAATCTGTAGTCTTTAAAGCCTTGCTCTACCTGTGCCTCAAGTCTTTGTAAGTGAGAGACGATCCAACGATCAGGTTGACTAAAGGACATGTAGCCGTGCGCTTTGCCGCCAACACTGCACTCTTCTTTGGTGTGGGGCATTAGTCCACAGTCTTGACCTTCGCAGTTCATCAATACAAAGCGCGTTGCATTCCAAAGTTTGTTGCAAAAGTTTCTGTAGCCCTCGCATCTCTTGCTGTCAAAGTTAATGCTTCTTCCAAGCGTCGCCATAGATGCGAACGTAAAACGAAGCGCATCGGCTCCGTAGCTTGGTATGCCCTTTGGAAATTCTTTCTCCGTATCCTTCCTAACTTGCCCCGCAGTCTCGGGTCTGCGAAGTCCAACCACTCGCTTTTCTAAAAGTGGTCCAAGCTCAATGCCGTCGATCAAATCTACAGGATCTAATACGTTACCCTCAGACTTACTCATCTTTTTGCCACTGGCGTCCAAGACAAGTCCGTGGATATAGACTTTCTTAAAAGGTACACGCCCTGTGAAATGAGTGGTCATCATGATCATTCGCGCAACCCAGAAGAAAATAATGTCATACCCAGTCACGAGCACTGAACTGGGTAGGTAAAGATCTAGGTCTTCACCACTCTTGGGCCAGCCAAGTGTAGAGAAAGGGACAAGCGCTGAGGAATACCAGGTATCGAGTACATCTGGGTCTCGGCGAAGCGATTTGCCCGGAGCCTGTGCCTGCGCCTCGGCCTCGGTCTTGGCAACGTATACGTTGCCGTCCTCATCGTACCAAGCCGGGATTTGATGCCCCCACCAAAGTTGGCGACTGATACACCAGTCTTGAATATTGTTCATCCACTGGTTGTAAGTATTCACCCAGTTCTCTGGCACAAACTGCACATCACCCGACTCGACTGCACGCACTGCCTTTGCTGCAATACTGTGGCCTGTTGGATCACCCTCGCCCACTTTGTTCATTGCTATGAACCACTGATCCGTGAGCATCGGCTCTACCACCTGCCCTGTTCTGGCACAAATGGGGAGCATCAGTTTATGCGGCTTAATCTCGACTAGGAGACCCATTTCTTTGAGATCTTTTAAGATGACTTTACGTGCTTCAAAACGGTCTAGACCACGATATGCGGCAGGTCCGTTGTCATTGATCTTCGCGTCTAGAGTAAAAATCGTTACGAGCTCGAGTTGATGTCTTTGCGCACAGGCGTAGTCATTAAAGTCATGTGCACCGGTGATTTTGACCACTCCGGAACCAAAGCTTGGATCCACAAATGAGTCTGCAATTATTGGGATGCGTCGGCTACAAAGCGGTAACTCAACGAGAGTTCCTATTAGGTGGGTATAACGTGCGTCATCAGGGTGTACAGCGAGCGCTGAATCTCCGAGCAAGGTCTCTGGCCGAGTTGTTGCAATAGTTAATCCGCTTTGCATTTGTCCTTCTATAGATTTAGGACCCTCAGCAAAGGGGTAACTGATGTAGTACATGTTGCCCTGGGACTCGCGGCTCTCAACCTCCAAATCGCTTACCGCTGTACTAAGCACAGGATCCCAATTGACGAGGCGTTTACCGCGGTAAATTAATTTTTGTTTGTACAAAGTTACAAACGTATCAACCACAACCTCTGAGAGCTTGGGATCCATAGTGAAATACTCTCGAGACCAGTCTACGCTGTCGCCCATTCTCCTCATTTGAGAGGTGATCGTATTACCGCTTTGCTCCTTCCACTCCCAGACCTTTTTAATAAAGTTTTGGCGGGCCAACTCCGGTGTTGTGCCCATATCATGACGACTGACCCCTTGCTCTTGCAACTGACGCTCAACCACAATTTGGGTTGCAATACCTGCATGGTCCGTACCCGGGATCCAAGCGGTATTGAAACCACTCATGCGGTGGTACCGCGTGAGCGTATCCATAATCGTTTGATTAAAAGCGTGCCCCATGTGCAAAGTACCCGTCACATTCGGGGGAGGTAACTGAATGGAGAAGGCAGGCGCGCCGGTCTGGGCCTTACCGCTACCCTTGGCTCCTGCGAGCGCATAGCCCCTTCGCTCCCACTCTGGGCCCCAATGTGCCTCAATGGCTGATGGCTCAAAGGACTTTGGAAGGCTATTCAGTCCGGGCTGTTCTAGCGGGGTGGACTCTGGGGTGGTTTGGCTCATACTTGGACACTTTTGATGAAATTGATATTATTTTTTACAGAAAACAGGCTCAAATCGCACAGTTTTTGAAAAAGCATAAAACACAAAGAAATTAGGCTTCAAAGAAAGGGCTTCCCAACTAAGGGAATTGCAATTACGATAGGACTATATTCTTCAAAGCGCCTTAAACGCAAAAGGGTAGATTTTAACGGGCTTGCACTGTATATATCCGTTTATGGCTCTCCCACCCCATGAAATCTACACAGGAAGGAATGAGTTTAGAAAAAAGCCTCAAAAAGGGCGTCAACCCAAGCCCTGCGTAGCGCGTTAAAGATTTATCAACCCTAATTCTTTAAGGGAGACATATGATGAAAAAATTATTTATTGTTCTTTTAACTGCTTTAAGCCTTTTAGCAACAGCTAACAGTTTCGCATGGGGTGGACACGGCGGTTACTACGGCGGCTACGGGTACCGCGGCGGTTACGCTTATCGTGGTGGCTACGGAATAGCACCTTTTGTTGCTGGAGCGTTAATTGGCGGCGCTGTGGTCGGAGCCAGCTACGCCTCCCCCGTCTACTACTCATCCCCCGTGGTAGTTTCGCCCCAGACAGTATATGTGCAGCCCCAGGTTGCGATGCCAGCTGTGCCATTAGCTTCTGTGCAACCTCGCGCTTATTACTGCGCTACGTCCCAAAATTACTATCCTATCGTGCAAACTTGTAGCGTGCCTTGGCAAGAGACAAACTAGGCTCTAGGCTAGCAAGGGGGGGGCTTACCCCCTGCGCCCACCAAACTCAGGCCTATCATTGTCATCGGGTAGCAAAGTCTTGGTTCCCTCACCTGAGATTCTCTTTAAACGCCACTCCATTTTGCGCTCACTCCACTTCTTAAGCCTGTCGTGGGCTGTTTCGCTCTCGCGAAGCATATGAGCTTCATCAGCAGTTTGAGCGGTCAACTCAAGCCGGATACCGTTTGGATCGAAGAAATAGATACTTTTAAAAATATGGTGATCCGTTACACCAAGTACCTCAATGTTATGTGCTATTAACCTTTTCTTTGTGTTCTCTAAATCCTGTTCGGAGTTGACTCTGAATGCAATATGATTGACCCAAGCAGGTGTATTGGGTGAGGGCTGAGCGGCCTCATCATCTCCCAAATCAAAGAAAGCGATAAAGGATCCGTCTTGTAATCTAAAAAAGAAATGGGTGTAGGGACAATATTCCCCGGTGCTAGGTACATGATCGCTTTGGATGATGTGAAAGAGCGGCAAACCCAGTATGTCCTCATAAAAATGCCTAGTCTCCTCAGCATCCCTTGACCGGTACGCGTAGTGATGCAGTTGCAATACCGGTGCAGCAGGCGGCAACGGTGCCCGCTCTTGTCTACCCTCAGTACTTTCAACCTTGTACATTACTAGCGCCTTTTGTTATTGATGGGGAATGTCATAACTATAAATTAAGTGAGAGGAGATGCAAATCCACACAAACCCAATGAACGAAAACCCCAACCCATAGGGGGTAAATATGAGCGTAGCGAGCATTTTTTATAGGAGGGTAACCCCAAGGTATTAATTAGCTCAAGCGAGAGTGGACCCCCATTTATCCAAAGCTATCTTTTCTTGGCACGTGATTCGGTTTTGATCTTGTTTGGAACAAAATCCCTTGATTATCTTCCCTTAATTTACACGCAACAATCTGATTACTTTTCAACCAAACTAGAATTAGCGTTAAACATATATGTAAGCCGTAAAGCACCTAGACTTGGTGAGCTTTATGAGTACCCACCGATTGTTAAGTCACACCGAAACTACAAATTTATGCTTTTCTTACTATCGCCTGCAAAAACTCTAGACTACGAGAGCAAACTCCCCAAGGATACGCCTACCCCAACGGAGCCTTTATTTAAGAAGCAATCGGCTGAGTTGATTGCTATTTTAAGAAAATGTTCTAAAAAAGAAATCGGTGAGTTAATGAGTATCAGCGAGACCTTGGCAGAGCTAAATCACAAGCGCTATTTGGACTGGACTCCAACGTTTACTCAGAAAAACTCTCGCCCCGCGTTGCTTGCTTTTGACGGCGATGTATACGAAGGCTTTAATGCATCTACCCTTAAACCCAAAGAATTAGCCTGGGCTCAGGACCATCTTGCAATCTTAAGCGGGCTATACGGCGTGCTTAGACCTTTAGATAAGATGCAACCTTACCGCTTGGAGATGGGCACAAAACTCAAGAACCAAGCCGGTGCAAATCTTTATAAATTTTGGGGTTCTAATTTATCCAACTATTTAAACGAACGACTACAGGGTGAAAAAAATCCTATCGTTGTTAACCTTGCCTCTCAAGAGTATTTCAAATCGGTTGATCTAAAAGCGCTCAATGCAAAAGTAATTGAGTGTGTGTTTGAACAGGAAAAATCAGGGAACTTTAAAATCATAAGCTTCCTAGCCAAACGCGCCAGAGGGCTGATGGCAAGGTACGCCGTCGAGCACCAAATTAAAACACCAGCGGGTTTACAAAAATTTAATTATGAGGGCTACCGTTTCGAACCCTCTTTGTCTTCATCAGATAAACTGGTTTTTAGAAAACAAAGCGTTTAAAATAGACCGTTTGTTATAAGACACACTCACCTTAATGTCCGCTGAAACTCCCCACACAAAGACTGCTCCTACAACCACACATAAACCAATGGCCAAACTTTTGGGGGAGCTTGGTGAGCTTGGTAAAGCCTCGAGCTACGTCAACACCTATTCGCCTTCGCTTATTTTTCCCATTGAGCGTGCACCCACCCGTGAACTCATGGGAATCAAAGGTACGCCCACCTTTATGGGCGCAGACCTTTGGACTGCGTATGAGCTGAGTTGGTTGACTCTGCGGGGCAAGCCAGAGGTTGCGATCGCTCGCTTCATCATCCCTTGTGAGTCCACTCATATCGTTGAGAGTAAATCATTCAAACTCTATTTAAATAGTTTTAACGCCTCAAAATTTGAAAGTAAAGAGCAAGTTAAAGAATGTTTAGAAAAAGACCTTACAAAAGCCGTATGGACCGGTTCAGCTCCTAGGACGGGCGTTAGTGTGCAAATTCTCCTGCCCTCAGAATTCTCTCAATACCAAACTCGAGAACTCGAGGGATTGAGCCTGGACAGAATGGATTTGGAGTGCAGCGTTTATCACCCCGCCCCAGATCTCTTAAGTGCTGCCTTTGATGAGCAACCGGTTAAAGAGATTTTAAAGAGTGATCTTCTGAAAAGTAATTGTTTAGTGACTGGACAACCCGATTGGGGAAGCGTTCAAATCAGCTACTACGGCCCCCAAATCGATCAGCCAAGCTTACTAAGATACTTGGTTAGTTTTAGGGATCACAACGAGTTTCATGAGCCCTGTGTAGAGCGTATCTATAACGATATTTGGACTCGTTGCAAACCAGTGGAACTAAGTGTGCTGGGTTGTTATACAAGAAGGGGCGGCGTAGATATCAGCCCCTTCAGAACCAGCAAGCCTGGTCCGCTCCCCTCGCATCACCGCACTGCAAGACAGTAAACAGATTTGAAGATTGGTTTAAATATCTTTAAAACAATTCTTCATTAACACCCAGTTGAACGCTTTGCTGCCCCTCTTTGCCTGTGGCTTGTGAATTGAGACGATGCGCCTCCTCCAAGCTCATCAAGGACCCCATTCGAACGCCCAATAAACGAATCCTTTTACTGAGATCCACACGCTTTAAGAGTTGACCAGCAAACTGTCTGATTTGTTTAGGATCATCTGTTGGCAGATCAATGGTTTGATCTCTTGTGACTGTTTTGAAGTTATCGTATTTGAGTTTGATACCGACTGTTTTACCCAGATACCCTTTGCGTTTGAGATCGCTGGCCACTTGCTCACACAGCCTTGTAAACACCGCCCCTAAACGCTCCTTATCGCTTTTAACGCTTAAGTCCCTATCAAAGGTTGTCTCTCGACTTAAACTAACAGGCTCACTGTGAGTCACAACCTCTGCGTCATCTTGGCCGTGTGCAGCCCGGTGCAACCACCGGCCGTAGTTTTGACCAAAGTGGCGAATCAACTCATCCGGTTCGAAATTTGCCAACTCACCGATAAAGTTTATACCGAGAGCTTTGAGTCGCGCGTCTGTTTTGGGGCCAATGCCGTTAATCTTTCGACAAGGCAGGGGCCATATCTGGGTCTTTATATCTTTTTCGAAAAGCACGCAAATACCGTTAGGCTTATTGATCTCGCTTGCCATTTTTGCAAGTAACTTATTTGGCGCAACCCCGATCGAACAAGTCAGGTTTGTTGCTTCAAAGATGCATTTTTGTATCAACCGAGCAAGGACGCGGCCTCCCTCTCTTTGTCCACCCGGTGTGTTTGTGAAGTCAATATAAACCTCATCTACCCCTCGGTCCTCCATCACAGGTGCGATCTCTGTGATCACATCCTTAAACAATCTTGAGTACTTGCGGTACTGCTCAAAATCTACTGGTAAGAGAATTGCATCTGGACACAGTTGACTGGCCTTCATAAGACCCATTGCAGAGCCAATTCCGTATTGTCGAGCTGCATAGGTGGCAGTGGTGATGACGCCGCGCCCAGCGTAAGTGCAGAGTCGGGGGAAGATCTCGAGCGGAATCTCAGACAGCGGTGCACTCCTCCAATCACGAGATGGGTCGAGCGCCATCAAGCGCTCATAGTACATATCCTCTTTGCGACGAGACCCACCTATAACAACGGGCAAGCCTTTGAGCTGTGGGTAACGAAGTAACTCAACGGAGGCGTAAAACGCGTCCATATCAAGATGGGCAATCCGTCTAATCGGTCCAGTCAGATTGGTGATCGACTTTGTCACTGAGGAGACATTGAGGGAAAAGCCTTTTACTGAAGCTCACTTATAGAGCATCCACTCAACGCGGAAAGGTGCCCGGTAAGAGTATGGAGCTGTCAACTTGATCGATAGCCGTCTTACCGCAAAAGGCCATCGTTAGATCCAATTCGTTGTGAATCAGTTTTAGCGCTTTAGAAACTCCGGCTTGGCCCATCGCACCAAGACCATACAAGAAGGAGCGTCCAATGTAAGTGCCCTTAGCGCCCAGCGCAACTGCTTTAATAACGTCTTGACCGCTTCGTATGCCGCCGTCCATATGAACCTCGATTTGAGAGCCCACAGCATCTACGATTCTTGGAAGAGACTCAATGCTGGACTCGGCACCATCAAGCTGTCTACCGCCGTGATTGGACACGATGATTGCATCTGCACCACTGTTCACAGCGAGTTTTGCATCCTCAATGTCTTGGATTCCCTTTAGGATTAACTTACCCCCCCATTTCTTTTTGACCCACTCCACATCGTCCCAGTTAAGTGCAGGATCAAATTGCTTGGCAGTCCAATCTGACAAAGATCCCATGTCGTCTACTCCCTTGACGTGGCCCACAATGTTTCCAAACTCTCGGTTACTTGTGCCAAGCATACCCAGGCACCAGCGAGGTTTGGTCATCATGTTAAGGATGTTCGCAATGGTCAGCTTTGGTGGTGCAGACAAACCGTTCTTTAGATCTTTATGACGTTGGCCCAGAATTTGTAGATCAAGAGTAAGCACCAAAGCTGAACACTTCGCGGCTTTGGCCCTATCGATTAAGCTTTCAATGAAAACGCGGTCTTTCATCACATAGAGTTGAAACCAAAAGGGATGTCCCTGGGTCCCGGCTGAGACCGCCTCAATAGAGCAAATACTCATTGTGGATAAAGTAAAGGGGATACCAAACTCCTTGGCAGCGCGAGCCGCCAAAATCTCTCCATCTGCGTGTTGCATTCCAGTAAGCCCAGTTGGCGCAATAGCAACGGGCATTGCAACATTTTGACCAATCATTTGCGAGCGAGTCGAGCGACCCTCTAGGTTTACAGCGACACGTTGCCTGAATTTTATTTTTTGAAAATCCGCTTCATTCGCTTTGTAAGTGCTCTCGGTCCAACTACCTGAGTCTGCATAATCGTAGAACATACGGGGCACTCGCTTTTGAGCCAAAACCCGTAAATCCTCAATGGTAGTAATGACACTCATTAGATATCTCCAGTCTTATTTTTAAAGTAGTTTTTTTAGTCTGTCTATTTGAATACGAATTTGAGCAGGCGCTGTGCCCCCAAGTGTTGAACGTGCATTAAGTGACCCCCTCAACGAGAGGACCTCGAATACATCTTGCTCAATTGACCCGTGAATTGCTTTAAGCTCCTTCAAGTCCAAGTCACTGAGTCCAACGTTTTTGTCTTGCGCAATCCTCACGATCTTCGCAACCGCTTCGTGTGCGTCTCTGAAGGGGAGACCTTTGCGAACTAAATAATCAGCTAAATCGGTCGCTGTTGCGTACCCTCTCAATGCAGCCGCCTCCATAGCTTGTGCATTGACCTTGATACCGCCTGATTTAACACCAGTTTTACCCTCGACTTCTCCGCCAATCATTTCGTCAAAAATTCTAAGCGTGTCTTTTAACGTGTCTACCGTATCAAACAAAGGCTCTTTGTCTTCTTGGTTGTCCTTGTTGTAAGCAAGGGGCTGAGCTTTCATCAAAGTGATCAGGCCCATCAAATGTCCCACTACACGCCCCGTTTTTCCGCGAGCGAGCTCAGGCACGTCGGGATTTTTCTTTTGAGGCATGATCGAGCTGCCCGTTGTAAAGCGGTCCGAGAGCTTGATAAATCCGTAATTTTGGCTCATCCACAGCACGAGCTCCTCACTCATCCTGCTGATGTGAACCATACAAAGACTTGCAGCCGAGGTGAACTCAATCGCAAAGTCTCTGTCACTCACTGCGTCCAAACTATTTTGACAAACACAGGGGTTTCCGTCTTTATCCACCATGCCAAGCGTTCTTGCAACCCTCTCGCGGTCTAGCGGATAACTTGTTCCCGCCAGCGCCGCACTGCCCAGAGGCAGTCGATTGACCCTAGCCCTGACCTCTTTAAAACGCTCCAAATCTCTTGCAAACATCTCGACATAAGCGAGCAGATGATGCGCAAAAGAAATGGGCTGAGCTACTTGTAGGTGAGTAAAGCCAGGCATGATCACTTCTATGTTTTCTTCTGCCACCTCAACAAGAGATTGCTGGAAGTCAATCAAAAGTTGGCAAATATTGTCAATCTCGTCTCTAAGCCACAGTCTTACATCCGTAGCAACTTGGTCGTTGCGACTCCTGCCAGTATGAAGTCTTTTTCCCGCGTCCCCAACTAGTTGAGTCAGTCGAGCCTCAATATTTAAATGCACGTCCTCTAGATCGAGCTGCCACTCAAACTGATTTTTATGAATTTCTTCACTGATTTGTCTAAGCCCTTTGACAATATCTGCGTGATCGGTTTTGCTGATAATCCCACAGTGCGCGAGCATTTCTGCATGCGCAAGGGAGCCCTCAATATCAGCGTGCCAAAGCCTTTTATCAAAAAAAACGCTGGATGTATAGCGTTTGACCAGCTCACTCATGGGCTCTCCAAAGAGAGCGGACCAGGACTGGGACTTTTTATCGAGTTGATTGGTAGACATACACAGGGATTTTAGCCTTAACTAGAGGTTCCAACCCTTATTTGGTCGCCTGTGGTTGGAGGTGGTTTCGATTACACTGAAACTGATGAGCACTCCTCGTTTTAATTGAGGCTTTTTTGTTGCTGCCCTTAAACATCATTTTGACCCGACCTACACACGAATCCCTTAATTGGTTGGAGGGATTAGAGCGAGCGGGTTACAGTGCGGTTAACTGGCCATTAATTGAAATTACGCCCATAAACCCGGCTGAGTCGGGCAAGGATAACGCCCAAGTATTTAATAAACTGGACACTTTTGATGCAATGGTGTTTGTAAGCAGCGCAGCGGTTGAACATTTTTTTCACGCTTTGATACAGACACAGGGACTTAAAAAGTTTCAGGCTCAGTGTTCAAAGTGTTGGGCAACAGGACCAGGAACTGCTCAGGCGCTTTTAAAGCACGGTGTGCCTGAAAGCCAAATTGTCTCGCCCCCAGCAAACGCAGCTCAGTTTGACTCTCCCCAACTTTGGAAAATCTCCAAACATTTGCTCAAACCCGGCGAAAGAGTTTTATTCGTCAGGGGCTTGGATCAGCCCACAACTAGAGCAGCAAGTCTTCAACATGTGCCTGCAACCGATAAAGCCCCAACTGGTAGTCAGTGGCTGATGTCCCAACTCCATCAATCTGGGGTTTTAGTAAGCGAGATCGCGGTATACAAGAGATCTGCGCCCCGGTGGAGTGAAGAACAAAAATTAAAGATTCAACAAACCTTAAATGCACAATCCATCTGGATCTTTAGCAGCTCTTTATCCCTGGAGCATCTGGGCAGCTTACTTCCCCACCAAGACTGGTCCAAAGGCCGGTCTATCGCGACCCATGATCGCATAGCGCAAACAGCAGTTGCTATGGGATGGGGTGTTGTGAAGGCGTCACGTCCAACACTAAGTGATGTACTAACATCATTAAAATCTTTCAATTAAAGAAGAGATTATTTTGAATACACCTACAGAAGATGCTTTACCCCTTGATTCAAAGGGGGCGTCCAACACCGCTGATGCTCACGCAAACGCTAATACAAGCACAGACCATAGTTCCACTCAAAAGGGACTTAGCCCAAAAGTGCTTTATTTACTTTTCGCACTTTGTCTCGCAGCCCTGTGCTCAGCCTCCTATTTATGGCTAAAACTCTCCAACATTGAAGAGTTGCTCGCTAAACAAAGTGCACAGTCCAACGCCCAGTCCTTAGAGGCAAAAGTCAGCTCCAAGGACGCTCAGGAACTTGCGCGTGAGACTGCTGCAAAACTTGCCTTGCTTGATGCAAAAGTCATGGAGGTTGCGCTCCAACGCACTCAACTCGAAGATTTAATGCAATCTCTCTCTCGTACGAGGGATGAGAATTTGATTGCTGAGCTCGAGTCCATGCTGCGCCTTGGCCAGCAACAAGCGCAGCTCATGGGGAGCGCGCAACCCCTTATCTCGGCCCTTAAAACGGCTGAGCAAAGGCTCTCTAAAACCTCACAACCCAAGCTCTTGGCTATTGACAAAGCGCTTTTAAAAGATTTAGACCGCATCAAATCAACACCCGTCCTTGACACGCCAGCTCTATTACTTAAGCTTGATCAGTTGGTTCAAAAATTAGAATTATTACCACTTTTAAATGAGCCCCAAAACTCTTTCACTTCACAGGTTGAGGAGCAAACTAATAAGTTGGCTATTCAGGACAAATCAGGACAAACCCAAAACGCCAATACACCCTTAACCCCAAAGAGTTGGGCTGAGTCCATAAGAGGCAACAGCGCGGGATGGCTGGACTCACTCAGCTCCAACATCTGGTCACAACTCAAAGGATTGGTGCGGGTGAGCAAAATCAATCAACCCGAGGCGAGTTTGCTCACGCCCAGTCAGGGATATTTTCTGAAAGAAAATCTTAAACTTCGTTTACTTAATGCAAAGTTGGGCTTGCTCGCTCATCAGATCAGCTCATTCAAAGCAGATTTAAGTGAGAGTCAAAAAGATTTTGATAAATACTTTGCCATGCAGTCCAAGCAAGGTCAAGAGGTTGCTGCTTTATTAAAAGAAATTAAAGAGCTTGGTGCGCAACCCGAAACGCCTCAAATTCAAGACACTTGGTCAGCTATCAATACAACCCGATTAGGTAACTAACATGAAAGCAGCTATATGGCTACTTACGCTCTTTAGTACCGCGGTTGCTTTGTCTATTGGTGCCGATCACCCGCTTGGAATCGTTTCTATATTTATTTCTGGCTACAAAATTGATGTTTCAATTAATTTTGCAGTGCTTGTTTTAATCACTAGCTTTTTAGTGCTTTATTTTGCTATCCGAGCAGTCTCAAGCCTTCTTGCTTTACCCCGAATAGCCAAGCGTTGGCGACTTCAACAACGTGAGCGCAGTATGCACGAGAGTCTCCTTAGTGCACTAGAGCAACTGATGACGGGGCGGTTCCTCAGATCTCTCAGATCCGCTGCTCAAACTGTTGAACATGCGAATTCGCTTGAACAATTGACTCAAGTTACTGAGTCTGCTCCCAAATATTTAAATCAACTAAGAGCCCTAGCCCACCTAATTGGGGCTGAGAGCGCGCACGCTTTAAGAGATATTTCAGCCCGTGAAAGACATCTCCAAGCCATTCTAAAAGATACCTCTTTAGATGCAGAATCAACCTACGAGACGAGGGAAGCAACCCTCCTAAGCGCAGCGCGATGGTCCCTCGCTGAAGCAGATCCAATCACAGCTCTAAGTTGGATTAGAGAGCTCAAAGGCGGGGTATCAAGACGCACGCTCACGCTGCGATTAAAACTCAAAGCCGACAGGCTCGCTAAACACCACCTCGCAGCGCTTGAGACTGCCCGACTTTTAAACAAACACGGCGCCTTCTCAGAAAATGCAGCAAAGGGACTGCTTAGAAGCTTATGCACAGCAAGTCTTGATGATTGCTACGACCAACATCAACTCCAACAAACTTGGAAACTTTTAGACGCTCATGAGAAATCTTTGCCTGAGATTGCTATTCATGCAAGTGAGCGGATGCTCGCTCTGTCCGGAAACTCACAAATTGCTCTGAACTGGCTCACACCCGTTTGGAATATTATGGTGAACAAACCCAACGCCTTGTCGGATTCTCAACAAGTTCGATTGATTCAAACACTTAGCGCTCACTTAAAGGAGATTGGCGCTGATAAGCAGTGGCTAGCAAACATCGATCAAGCCAGAGCAATGAACCCAAGAAGTCCACTTCTTCAATACTTAAGTGCAACTGCATGTGTGCATAACGGTCTTTGGGGGAAGGCTCAACAACTCATGCTTGAGGCCTCACAACAACTCACACACTCAGAGCTTAAAAAATCGGCTTGGCGAACCTTAGCAGAACTAGCACAGCAACGCGGTCAAGAGGCAGAGGCTATTGAGTACTGGAAGAAAATAGCTACTAATTAAAAAAAAAGGAGGACGTTTATACAAACGCACCTCCCTTTTTTAGTATTGACGAAATCTAATTACGGATTAAACACCCACGTCAAGTTTCGCTAAATCTTTGCGAGTCTCAACCAAGATGAGTGGGCCTTCATTGAGCTCAACAACCGGTGGCCTCTCTCGTGGCACATGAACAGGTTTTGGCTCAGAAGCAATAATCATTTGTACATGAGCAACTCGCTCTGGGTTGCTATTGACCCATTCCAAGCCAGAGGACTTAGACATCTCTACGAGCTCATTCACCGGCAAATTAAAGGGCTGAACTTTAGGCATTTCAACCTTTTGAGCAGCAGCAACGTCATCTTGGTGATTTGTTACGGGCTGAGCTTGGTCTTGTGAATAAGCAAAGACCTCTTGAGTGCTTCCTGATTGCGCTGTTGGGTTGTCGCTACGGTCTTGACGCTCGCGGCGTTCGCGGCCATATCGGTCCCTAGAGCGTCTATCTCTGCGCTCTTCAACTCTTTCCATATCAAGTCCAGTCGTCTGAGCTGTCTGATCGACTAAGACTGACTCAGCACTTGGCTCATGCGGTGGCTGTCCGTTTTGTTGGATTCCAGTATCTAGTGCGTTAGGCTGCTGAGTGTCTTGAGTGCGGTTGTTACGCCTTGGTTCGCGTCTTCTTGGACGCTCTGATCGCTCGCCCTGTACGCTAGCACCTTGGGGTCCTGGCTCTTGCGCCCTATCAGTTTGCATTGGTTGCAATGCTAATTCTTGCTGCCCAACTTCACGCTGTTCGCGTTGCTCACGAGGTCCATTCTCTCTTGGCTCGCGGTTTCCGCCGCCTTGACCACCAGAGCGGGGACCACGCCCGCCTTGACGCGGTTGCTCAGACCCGGCAGCTCTTGCCTCGCCGCGCTCTGCTCTATCACCGCCACGAGCGTGACCTCTTTCTTGACCCCTATCTTGATCTCTAGCTGGACGCTCTCCTCTTTCGCCTCGATCTGAGCGATCATTTCGACGACCGGAGCCTCTACGTCCGTCACCTCGTTGTCCGCCTTCTCTGGGCGAGCGGTTTGAATCTCTACGCGATTCTTTGTTTTTATCGGTAGTCTCTGCTTTCTCACTCTCAGCACTTGGCTTAGAGGTGAATAAGTTTTTAAACCAACCCATAAAACCTGATCCGCTTGCAGACGCCTCCCTAGGTGCACGAGCGCTGGCCTTATCAGCCTTTACCGGTTTAGGCTCTGCAATAGGAGCAGGAGCGTCTGGCAAAACACCCTTGATTACAGGGGTTTGACGATTAGTTGGTTCCTGTGCGCGACGTGTTACTGATGCGGGATCTTCGATCTCCTCAACCATCTTGTAACTCGTCTCAATATTGTCTAAACGCGGGTCATCATGCTTGAGGCGCTCTAATTTGTAGTTAGGCGTCTCTAGCGATTTATTTGGAATCAACAAAACGTTTATACGCTGTTTGATTTCAATCTTGGCAATTTCAGTTCGTTTCTCGTTAAGTAAGTATGAGGCAACTTCGACAGGTACCTGTGCGTACACAGCCGCCGTGTTGTCTTTCATAGACTCTTCTTGAATAATCCGCAAAATTTGAAGCGCAGAGCTCTCAGAGTCTCGAATATGACCAGCACCTCCACACCTTGGGCACGGAATTGAGGCACCCTCAGACAACGCAGGACGCAGCCTTTGGCGACTCATCTCTAGAAGTCCAAATTTACTAATGCTACCGAACTGCACTCGTGCACGATCTTGACGAAGCGCGTCTCTTAGCCGGTTCTCAACTTCGCGTCTATTTTTTGACTCCTCCATATCGATAAAGTCAATAACGATCAAACCGCCCAAATCGCGCAGCCTCATTTGTCGAGCCACCTCATCGGCCGCTTCTAAATTAGTGCGAGTTGCAGTCTCCTCAATATCACCTCCTTTAATGGAGCGAGCCGAGTTGACGTCAACAGATACCAAAGCCTCGGTGTGATCAATCACGATCGCACCACCACTTGGAAGCGTTACTGTTCTTGCATAAGCAGATTCAATTTGATGCTCAATTTGGAATCGACTAAATAATGGTGTGTCGTCTCTGTAACGCTTCACACGCTCAGCGTGCTCAGGCATGACGTGTGACATGAACTGGGAAGCCTGCTCGTACAAGTCATCGGTGTCAATCAAAATATCGCCTATCTCAACATTGAAATAGTCGCGAATGGCCCTGATAACTAGACTTGATTCTTGATAAATTAAAAAGGCACCTTTGTTGGACTTGCCAGCACCGTCAATTGCATTCCAAAGCTTTAGTAAGTAGTTCAGGTCCCACTGCAGCTCCGCTGCGGTGCGTCCAATACCAGCTGTACGGGCAATGATGGACATACCACCTGGGTATTGCAACTGATCCATCGCCTCTTTTAGTTCTGCGCGGTCATCGCCCTCAATGCGTCGGCTAACGCCACCGCCTCTTGGGTTATTGGGCATTAGAACAACGTAGCGACCAGCCAATGAAATAAAAGAGGTGAGCGCAGCACCTTTGTTTCCACGCTCTTCTTTTTCCACTTGAACCAATAATTCTTGGCCTTCTTTTATGACGTCTTGAATCCGAGCTTGGCTTGGAGCAACGCCTGGCACGAAATATTGTTTTGAGATTTCTTTGAATGAGAGAAAGCCGTGACGCTCCTCACCGTAATCCACAAAACAAGCCTCTAAGGAGGGCTCAACTCGCGTTACAACGGCTTTATATATGTTGCCCTTGCGCTGTTCTCGTCCCTCAATCTCGATTTCATAATCTAATAATTTTTGACCGTCTACGATCGCCAAGCGTCTTTCCTCAGCTTGGGTTGCATTAATTAGCATCCGTTTCATGATGCGTTCCTTTATCTCAAACAATACAGATCCCAACGCGGGATCAAAATAGCCCGAGTCAATGAACCCAAAAACTGATGGAAAAGGAAGTAAAGCTTAAACGCGCTACGGAGCACGCCAACCCAAGTTCAGGGGCGGCGGTGCGTATGGTTTTTTTGCTTTTGGATAGGAGCGAGCTTAGCTCGAGTGGAAGGGGCCCAAAGGCCTTTTAGACTCAGTACAAGGTTTTTGCGTGCAATGACGCGCCTAGCACTATTAACATGCGAAAACACTTCGCAGTTACTAAATAGTTCTAGCATCATGATCAACAAAAAAATTTTGGCGTTACTCGCTTTTTTCCGCTGAACCCTCTACATCTTTTGTAGAGGGTGCAACTTCAATAATTCCGTTCAAGTTTCTAAGGGCATCGGCTCTATATGAGAATTTGCAACAACCTGCCAAACTGTTGGTCAGGGTAAACAAATAAATAACTCACAAGGCTTCGACTTCACAACGACCATTCTCGTGCTCTAATCTCTTATTCAAATCAAGCACTTACAGAACAGATCGCTGGTAATGAATATTATAGACCCAGACAAGACGGCAAAACCGCTTAGCGCCAAAACAATCACCGTTGACGAAGAGTCAGCAGGGCAAAGACTGGACAATTTTCTAATAAAACACCTCAAAGGGGTGCCAAAGACCCATGTCTACAGAATTATCCGAAGCGGTGAAGTCCGGATCAATAAGGGGCGTGTGGAGGCGCAAACTCGTCTTAACGCAGGCGACCTGGTTAGGGTTCCCCCGGTCCGTTTGAGCCAAGGCAAAGAGTTAGGAGAAGTTCCCTCCCCTCAGGATGTGTCTCCTCCCAAAGAGTTTCCAATTCTTCTCGAAGATGAGTGGATGCTTGCAATCAATAAACCCTCTGGCGTCGCAGTTCACGGGGGAAGTGGGGTCAGTTTCGGAGTCATAGAGCAACTTCGCAGCGCAAGACCCTTAGCCAAATACTTAGAACTAGTTCACAGACTCGATAAAGAAACATCTGGGATTTTGCTGGTAGCAAAAAAAAGGAGCTCCCTCACCCAACTCCAAGCTCAGTTTAAAGGTAGGGAGACCGGTAAAACCTATTTAGCACTGGTACGGGGGCAGTGGCCCTCCAACAAAAAGGTAATTGACCTACCGCTCCTCAAGTACACAGTTGGCGCTGGCGACAGCGTGAGTGAGGGTGAGCGCAGGGTTAAAGTGCTCGCTCACAACGACCCAAGTGGAATGAGGGCGATCACGTTGGTAAAACTCTCTAGGCTTGTGGGGGGTTATAGCCTTTTGGAAGTAACAATTAAGACAGGTAGAACACATCAAATTAGAGTCCACCTAGCGAGTCAGGGCTATCCGATAGTAGGGGATGATAAGTACGGTGATTTCGAACACAATAGGGAACTTAAAAAGACGGGACTCAAACGTATGTTCTTGCATGCATGGAGGCTTCGTTTTAATCACCCTAACAGTGAAAAAAGCGTCCTTTTAGAAGCTCCCCTACCTCCAGAATTACAGGATTTTGTAGATCATGTCCAACCAGCGCCCCCAAAAACAATTTGACTTGATTGCTTTTGATTGGGACGGCACCCTCTTTGATTCCACCCAAATCATTGTCAACTGCATAAAAGATGCCGTAAGAGATGTGGGCGGTGTTGTGCCAAGCGATGAGCAAGCAGCTTACGTGATTGGTCTAGCCCTAGAACCCGCATTGGCTCACGCAGCCCCGGATGTTCCTCCCGAAAAGTACCCAGAGTTGAGCAAGCGCTTCAGCCACTACTACGTGACAAGGCGCGATGATTTAGTGCTCTTTGACGGCGTACTTCCAATGCTGAGTGATTTAAGACTGCAGTCGTTCAAAATCGCTGTTGCCACGGGTAAAAACCGCATTGGCTTAAATCACGCGTTAGAAACTTCTGAGCTTAAAGATGTCTTTCACGCCTCTCGAACCGCAGATGAAACAGCGGGAAAACCGGACCCTAAGATGCTATTTGAGTTGATGGAGGAGTTTCGCGTACTCCCATCAAGAACACTCATGATTGGGGATACTTCGCATGACCTTTTGATGGCCCAAAAGGCCGGCTGCGCCAGCATTGGGGTAAGTTACGGAGCGCACAACGGGGAGAGCCTTGAGCAGTACAAACCGCTCATGGTGGCGCACTCCGTTAAAGAGCTGCACGCCTGGATTAAAGAGAATGGATGAAAAGATTTTTTTATGCCCCTCAAATGCACTTGACAACTCTGGTCTTGCAGTACCGTTTGATGTTGTTTACGAGGGTAGGACTTGTAGCGCGTTTGCTATTCGCTACGAGGGAGAGGTTCACGCTTACTTGAACCGCTGTGTGCACATTCCAATGGAGATGGATTACCAACCCAACAAATTCTTTGACACAACTGGGCAGTGGCTCCTCTGTGCAACACATGGCGCGGTTTACTCTCCAAGTAGTGGACAATGTGTAGAGGGGCCGTGTCGCGGTCAGTTAATCAAAATTACCCTAAGCGAGGCGGATTCAAACGTCTACTGGCATACTAATTACAACTTGAAAACGATCGACTTTTAAAATGAATATTCCCCCAAATGAACCCAATTCGTCCAATTCTGCACCCAATCAAGCCAATAGCAATGCTCCAACTTGGGGTCAAGCGACTTTAGAGAAATGGGCATTTGCCGCGCTTGAGGAGCAAAAACACGCCAGACGTTGGAGGACCATCATCCGCTTGAGTTGGTTGGTCGCTCTCATTGTTGCGGGATTCATTACTTTATACAAAAACACGGGTCCAACAACCACAAGCACTGAACACACAAGCGTTGTAGAGATCAAAGGGGAGATATCTGCAGACTCAGACGCAAGTGCAGAATGGATTAATCAGGCTTTAAAAGACGCCTTTGAAGATGAGAATTCCAAAGCAGTTGTTTTACTCATCAACTCACCCGGTGGAAGCCCAGTCCAAGCAGGCATGATCAATGATGAGATCCGACGCTTAAAAGCAAAACACAAAATACCCGTTTATGCAGTGGTCGAGGAGACCTGCGCATCCGCAGCCTATTACATCGCAGTCGCAGCAGATGACATCTATGTGGATAAAGCAAGCATTGTCGGCAGTATCGGTGTTCTCATGGATGGATTTGGATTTACTGGCATCATGGACAAGGTAGGCGTTGAGCGCAGACTCCTAACTGCAGGGGAGAACAAAGGATTCATGGATCCTTTTAGTCCTTTATCCAAGGCTCACAAAGCGTTTGCACAAAACATGTTGGATCAAATTCACCAACAATTCATTGGCGTGGTGAAAGAGGGTCGAGGAGACAGGCTCAAAAATTCTCCAGACCTCTTCACTGGTTTATTTTGGACTGGCCAACAGGCTGTAGAAATGGGCCTTGCAGACGGTTTAGGCAGTGTCGATTACGTAGCCCGTGAGATTGTGAAGGCTGAGGACTTGGTGGACTATACAAAGAGGGATAACGTAGCTGAACGTCTTGCTAAGCGCTTTGGCGCTGCAATGGGTGAAGGTGCTGTAAGAGCTTTAAAAACTTGGCCGCAAGTTCACTAAGAGCCGAATTTTTAATCTTTTCATTAAGTGCCAATTGCAAACACAACTGGCACGTTTTGCGGCAACTCAAAGGATTTTGTTTTCCAATCAGCTACTGTGTAGCATTTATTTTGCATGCCCTCTAAAGTAAGACCAATACTTACCCCGACTCGAGTATTGGGTTGCAAAGAACTCATCAAGCCCTTAAAGAGTGAGTTGTTTCTGTAAGGTGTCTCAATAAGGAGTTGAGTTTGTTGACTCCTGAGCACAATTGCTTCTAGCTCTTTTAATCTCTTTTGCAAAGCCCCGCTTTCGTTTGGAACGTAGCCAACAAACGCAAAACTCTGGCCGTTTAAGCCCATTGCAGACAGAGCCATTAAAAGAGAGGATGGACCAACAAGGGGCATTACGTTAAGACCTAGCGCGTGCGCTGCTCGAACAACAGATGATCCCGGGTCAGCAACTGCGGGCATTCCTGCCTCGCTTGCAAGTCCAATCGAATGCCCATCAAGCGCAGGTTTGAGTAATTTTTGAATTTCATTTGTTTGCTGACTGCGTGTATCCCCTAAATGATCTCCTTTTTTATGCACCGCATGCGGCAACTCATTAATTTGAATTTGCTGAATTACAGTTTTTAAGGGATAAATCTCGCCCACTCTTTTGAGATAAGCGCGCAGCGTTTTGGCGTTCTCGCAAATCCAATACTCCAAAACACTTGCAACTTGAAGGGTATGCGCTGGCAGCGCATGAGTGATTGGTACTTGACTTGGACAACCAAAATCTAGTGGAGCTGGAACTAGAAAGAGAGTTCCGCGAGTATCGTTGCTATTTTGAATTTTGAAATTAGATTCAGTCATACGTTTTTTAAAATATCCTCAAACCTGCCTGTCTTAGCATGCGAGATGTTGCAATCAAAGGAAGACCGATCAAGGCTGTAGGATCATTACTCTCTATGACGTCTAACAAAGAAATTCCTAGCCCCTCACTCTTTGCGCTACCAGCACAATCGTAGGGTTTTTCTGCTTGCAAATAGTTCTCAATTTCGGCGTCCTCAAGCTCTCTAAATTGAACCCTTATGCGGATTAACTCTTGAGCTTGGAAATTGGTATTCTTACAAATCACCGCAACTGCAGTCTCAAAGAAAACCTCTTGACCACGCAGTCTTTGAAGTTGAACAAAAGCCTTCTCATGCGTTCCAGGCTTGCCAAGGCATTCACCCTTTAAATTTGCGACTTGATCGGAGCCTATAACGACGCTCTCCAAATGCTCGTTTGCAACAGCTTGCGCCTTTGCGATAGCCAATCTAATGGCTAGCGCTTTGGGATCCTCACCAGGGTGAGGGGTCTCGTCCACACGAGGCGCAACGACCTGAAAAGGTAGGCGAAGACGCTCTAACAATTCACGCCTGTAAACAGATGTTGAGGCCAAGATGAGATTTGGATTTAAATGGGCCATAGGTATTTCATTTTGATTTTCCACCCCGATTCTCTTACACTCACAGGCATGAAAAATAATTTAGACTTGAAACAGTTGGATATATTGACATTTGCCAAAAATGCTTCCGCGCTGTCCGGAGAATACGATTTAGCATCTTTCACTCGTCTGCGCCAAGAAGATGTACGTGAAAGTACAAACGAAGCAGTTACCTGGAGCCTTAGAGGTCAGGAGATCAAGTCCGAGGGCGGCGAAGCACAAATCTGGTTGCACCTTAAAGCCAACACGCACATCACAATGACTTGCCAAAGGTGTTTGACCCCTGCCACCTTCGATTTAGACGTTGATCGAGACTTTCGCTTTGTATCTAGTGAGCAAATAGCGCTCGAAGAAGATGATGAAAATGAAGAAGATTTATTAGTTATCGACAGGAAATTTAATTCTTTTGAACTCATTGAGGACGAACTGATCATGAGTTTACCCATAGTACCTAGGCACCAGAGTTGCCACAACGCCTACCTTGAAAGTTTAGCCAAAGAGAACGCTCAGAGCCCAGAATTTGAGCGCCCTAACCCTTTTGCAGTTCTCGAACAGTTGAAAAAACCCACAAATCACTGATTCGGTCTTCAGAAATAGCCTAAATCTACGGAGTGGGTTATAATTTAGGGCTATTGTCGATTCAAGGAAGCCCTTGTCATTGACTGCTTAGATACAACAAACCAAGAATTCCGAGGAGCCTAACATGGCCGTCCAACAAAACAAAAAATCTCCTTCCAAGCGTGGAATGCACCGTTCACACAATGCATTGAATGTGCCTGGTTTGGCTTTAGAGCCAACAAGCGGCGAAGTTCATTTGCGTCACCACATTAGCCCTAATGGCTTTTACCGTGGTCGCAAGGTTTTAAAAACCAAATCTGAAGCTTAAAGCTTCACAATATCTCAAGCCCGTCGCTTTTATACATGGCGCGGGCTTTTGCATTAGTGCCCATCTGTTTTAGTAAATCCCTCTCCCATTCCACTGGCAAAAAATGATTACATTGTCCGTTGACTGTATGGGGGGAGACCACGGCACAGCAGTTACCTTACCAGCCTGCCGTAACTTCTTAGAAAATCATCCTGATGCACGACTGATCTGTATTGTTTTAGAAGGCAGTCAAGTCGCTTTTTCTCACCCAAGACTTCAAATAATTGAATCTCCCGAGATCGTTGAAATGGACGACACGGTGGAAGTCGCGCTTCGCCGTAAAAAGAAATCCTCTATGCGACTGAGCATCGAGCAAGTCAGAGACGGCCACGCTCAGGTCGCTGTATCAGCAGGTAACACCGGTGCGTTGATGGCAATTGCGCGTTATGTTTTAAAAACTTTGGACGGAATTGAACGTCCGGCCATCGCTGGACAAATGCCAAATGCCAAAGGCGGCGCAACAACAATGCTCGATTTAGGTGCAAATGTTGACTGCACTTCCGAGCACCTTATGCAATTTGCTGTGATGGGCTCAGCTCTGGTCAGTGTTCTTCAAGGCATTGAAGAACCAACCGTTGGACTGCTCAACATCGGCGAAGAAGCCATTAAAGGCGGCGAAATGATCAAAAAAACCGGTGAATTGATGCGATCTGCAGCCATCTCCGGCGATCTTAACTTTTACGGCAACGTCGAAGGCAACGATATTTTTAAGGGAACGACCGATATTGTTGTCTGTGACGGTTTTGTCGGTAACGTTGCACTTAAAGCCAGCGAAGGCTTAGCTGCCATGGTATCAAAGATGTTAAAGGAGGGGTTCTCCAGAAATATCTTCACCAAACTGTCGGGATTTATAGCTCTTCCGGCGCTATCTGCTTTTAAAAAACGTGTAGACCACCGCAGACACAATGGTGCGGCACTGCTAGGTCTTCGTGGTTTAGTTTTCAAAAGTCACGGGTCTGCAGACGTGTTGGCTTTTGAAAATGCCTTAAACCGAGCGTATGATGCTGTCCATAACAACTTGCTGGATAAGGTTCGATTACGAATCGCTCACGCAGCGCCTTTTTTGGCTTCAAACCAAATGGGTAAAGAATTGAGCAACAGCGCCTTAGATGAATGACAAGATACTCACGAATTATTGGTACCGGTAGTTTTCTTCCTCCGCGCAAAGTCACCAACGCACAAATAGTTGCCCAGCTTGCTAAGCTAGGTATAGAAAGCTCAGAGCCGTGGATCGTTGAACGAACCGGTATTGGGGCGAGGCACTTCGTGGACGATGGCGTCTTCAGTAGTGATTTGGCATTTGAAGCCAGTAAACAAGCATTGAGCGCTGCTGGTGTTGGCGCAGAGGATATCGATTTAATTATTGTCGCCACCTCTACGCCGGATATGGTCTTTCCTTCAACGGCCTGTATTTTGCAAAATAAACTTCAAGGTCTCAGCGAGACTTCCAGCGCAATAGCAGGCGCGCCAGCCTTTGATATTCAAGCGGTTTGTAGCGGTTTTATCTACGCACTAAGTGTTGCAGATGCGATGATTTGCGCTGGTAAAGCAAGCAAGGCATTAGTGGTGGGGGCAGAAGTTTTCTCAAGGCTGCTTGACTTTAATGACAGAACTACGAGCGTTTTATTTGGTGACGGCGCAGGAGCTGTGATCTTAGAAGCTTCCAATACCCCCGGTATCTTGGCAACAGACATTCACTCTGACGGCAAACACACAGATATCCTTTGCGTTCCCGGTCACGTCAGTGGTGGACAAATCTTAGGGGAACCTTTGCTGAAGATGAACGGACAGGCCGTCTTCAAGCTTGCCGTTAGCCTGCTTGAACAAACAGCTTCCAACTGCTTAAAAAAAGCAGGCTTGGAGGCCAAAGACATTGATTGGTTGGTGCCCCATCAAGCCAACATCAGGATTATTCAAAGCACTGCTAAGAAAATGGGTTTATCTATGGATAAGGTGATCCTAACTGTGCAAGACCACGGTAACACCTCAGCGGCTTCGATCCCCTTAGCTCTTGATCACGGCGTGCGCAGTGGTCAGATTCAAAAGGGACAGAACTTACTCCTTGAAGGAGTTGGTGGTGGGTTCACTTGGGGCTCTGCCGTTTTGAGCTTTTGAATCTTTGAACCTCTAAACCCTTGAACTACTCCCGTTCTAATTCCTAATTTTCATGAAAAATACTGCATTTTTATTTCCTGGTCAAGGATCACAATCCGTCGGCATGCTCGATGCGTGGGGTACTCACCCAAGCGTTCTCGAAACTCTTAAAGAGGCGTCGGACGCCCTATCCGAGGATTTGGGCAAACTGATCTCCTCAGGTACCAAAGAAGAGCTCGCACTCACCTCCAACACACAGCCCGTTATGCTTGCTGCAGGGGTTGCGGCTTATAGAGTTTGGAAAGCCGAGGGAGGAGCAGACCCGGTCGTTATGGCTGGCCACTCTTTAGGGGAATATTCAGCTTTAGTTTGTGCAGGCGTTCTCAGCCTTAAAGACGCAGCGCCTTTAGTTCGTTTTAGGGCTCAGTCTATGCAAGATGCTGTCCCTGTAGGCGTTGGCGCTATGGCCGCTATTTTGGGACTAACCTCAGACAAGGTCATAGAAGGTTGTCAACAAGTTGAGCGAGAAAATCCAGACGAGTGCGTGCAAGCTGTCAACTTTAACGATCCCTTGCAAACCGTCATTGCAGGCTCTGTTGCGGGCGTAAATAAGGCTTGCGAGGTGATTAAAGCAATGGGTGCTAAGAGAGCTTTAATTCTGCCCGTATCCGCGCCGTTTCACTCGACCCTTATGAAGCCCGCAGCCGATAAACTTAAAGAAAAATTAGAACTCGCAACTTTCAGCACACCCAAGATTCAAGTCATAAACAATGTGGATGTTTTGACTCAAACAGATCCGCTGAAAATTAAAGAATCCTTATACCGTCAAGCCTTTAGTCCGGTGCGCTGGGTAGAGACCATCCGCGCTATGAAAAATATGGGTATAGAGTTCACCATTGAATCTGGACCAGGAAAAGTGCTTAGCGGGTTGTCGGCTCGAATTGACAACACACTTAAGAGTGCGCCTCTTTATGACCCCACAACGCTTGGGCAAGTCAAAGAATTACTCGCTACAACTTAAATCTAATTTTTCCGCTTATCAGTTTAATTAATTATTATTTTTTAAGAATAAAGCCATGTCAATTAATCAAATGAAAGGGCAAATTGCCCTCGTAACGGGTGCAACGCGTGGAATAGGACAGGCCATCGCAGCAGCTCTTGCCGAGCAAGGCGTGCACGTCATAGGGACTGCTACAACTGAGGCTGGTGCACAAAAAATTAAAGCGCAATTAAGTGCGTTTGAGGGATGTACTGGGGTTGTTTTAAACGTTACGGACACCGCAGCTAGCAATGATTTGGTAGACAAAATATCAACGGAGCGCGGGGCACTTCATATTTTGGTCAACAACGCAGGTATCACTAAGGATATGCTAGCTATGCGGCTAAAGGACGAAGACTGGGACGCAGTTATAGATACAAACCTAAAGGCTGTCTTCACGCTCTCTAAGGCCGTAATTCGCCCCATGATGAAGCAGCGGTTTGGCAGAATCATCAATATCACAAGCGTTGTTGGTGCAAGCGGTAATCCCGGGCAGTCCAATTATGCTGCCTCAAAGGCTGGTGTCGCTGGCATGACTAGGGCACTTGCAAGGGAGCTTGGATCCAGAAATATTACGGTTAATTGTGTTGCACCTGGCTTTATTGAGACAGATATGACTGCCTCCCTCTCAGAAGAGCAACAAAAAGCATTAATTTCACAGATTCCACTGAGTAGACTCGGTCAGTCTAGCGATGTTGCAAATTTAGTTCAATTTCTCGCAAGTCCATTGGCTTCCTACATCACTGGACAGGAAATTCATGTCAACGGTGGCATGTTGATGCTTTAAATTTAAGTTTTTTTCATTTTTCTGAAATCTAATCTCTACTCGGCTAAAATTAGCACCTTCTACACAACCCTCTGAGGGAATTAAATGAGCGATATCGAAGCACGTGTCAAAAAAATAATTGCTGAGCAACTTGGCGTTGAAGAAGCGCAAGTCACCCAGGAGAAGGCCTTCGTAGCTGATCTGGGCGCAGACTCACTTGACACGGTTGAACTGGTCATGGCGTTAGAAGACGAGTTTGGAATTGAAATTCCAGACGAAGACGCTGAGAAAATTACCACTGTTAAAAATGCAGTGGATTACGCTTTAGCACATAAAAAAGCTTAATTCTTATTAAGCCCTCCATACTGAAAGTAGTTGCTGAATGAGCCGTCGCCGCGTAGTAGTGACTGGCCTGGGATGCGTTTGTCCTGTAGGTAATACGGTCAACGAGTCTTGGTCCAATATTCTTGCTGGTAAATCTGGCATCGCAAACATAACTCACTTTGATGCAAGTGGGTTTGCTTGTCATTTCGCTGGAGAGGTCAAGGGACTCGATTTGGATGCTTACATTAGCCCCAAAGAAGCCCGAACGATGGACTCATTCATTCACTTTGGTATTGTGGCTGCGGTACAAGCCGTTTTAGACAGCGGACTCCCTGTAGGGGAGGCACTGAACGATCTGACAGCCGAAAGAATTGGTTGCCTAATTGGCTCCGGAATTGGTGGTCTTCCACTGATTGAGAATATGCATGCCGAGCTCGTCAGCAGAGGGCCTCGGCGTATCTCCCCTTTCTTTGTACCCGCATCTATCGTGAACATGATCTCTGGTCATGTCTCAATGCGTTTTGGATTCAAAGGTCCTAACCTTGCCATTGCCACAGCCTGTACAACGGGCTTGCACAGCATCGGACAGGCTGGGCGTTTGATCGAGTACGGAGACGCTGATGTGATGGTGGCCGGTGGGGCTGAGGCAACGATTTCCCCCCTTGGACTAGGTGGTTTTGCTGCCATGAGAGCTTTATCTACTCGAAACGATGATCCTGCATCTGCTTCTCGTCCGTGGGATAAGGACCGAGACGGTTTTGTGCTTGGCGAAGGCGCTGGAGTTGTGGTTCTTGAGGAGTACGAATTCGCTAAAGCCAGAGGCGCAAAGATTTACGCTGAGCTGGCCGGGTTTGGCATGAGCGCTGATGCAGGTCACATGACAGCCCCGAACATGGACGGACCTCGTAGAGCTATGGTTCATGCGATGAAAAACGCTGAGATTAATCCAGACCAAGTCGATTATTTAAACGCTCACGGAACCTCTACACCTTTAGGTGACGTGAATGAGACTCACGCTATCCAAGCCGCGCTGGGCGAACACGCCAAGAAGACCTTGATTAGTTCTACCAAATCAATGACAGGACATTTACTGGGCGGTGCTGGCGGAATTGAGAGTGTGTTCACTGTTCTCGCTCTTCACAACCAAATTGCTCCTCCAACGATCAATTTAGATAACCAAGATCCAGAGTGTGCGCTTGACTATTGCGCAAACAAAGCTCGTGAGATTAATATGACTTACGCACTCAAAAATAATTTTGGTTTTGGCGGCACTAACGGCAGTCTAATATTTAAACGCATTTGATTCTGTATTAATTACTGTACTTAATTCTGCGTTTCATACTTGTTTAAATTTTTTTAGGCTCAGGCCGTTTGTTAATTTATCTAAATATGCATTGGTTAAGACCAGTGACAAAGAAATATTTTCTTTCAGCCCAACTGGCTTGTAAGCACTACCATCAACATACCCGTCGCTAGCCAAATAAGTTGCGCAAGTGTCTCCTTCGCTGTTAATCTTTTTTGCAACTGAGGAATCAAATCAGCAAGTGAAACATAAATATAACTACTACTTGCTAATGCAAGCAAATAGGGGAGAGCCGACTCATGTCCTACCAGTAAGAATAGACCGACTAAACCACCGATAACCGTTACAGCACCTGCAAGACTAAGCTTTATGACGGCACTTTTAGGGTTTGTTGAGCTTGAACGAAGAACAACCAAGTCCCCCATGTGATGCGGAACCTCATGCGTCCACACTGCAAGACTAGCGACCAATCCCACGTGAAAGTTAGCCGTAAAGGCAGCTGCAACAAGTACACCGTCCCCAAAGCAGTGCAAACTATCTCCAAATAAAACTGCCCATCCCCCACTTATAGGATCTGTGTTTGAGTGTGTATGACTATGGTCATGGTCATGCCCGTGTTCATGGTGGTGTTCATGCCCGTGATGCCAGAGCTCAGCTTTATCCAATAAAAAGAAAAATAAAATCCCCGCCAACAATGTTGCAAAAAGATTACGAGGATTTGCTGTGGACTCAAACGCCTCAGGCAAAAGATGCAAAAAAGCGGTAGCGAGCAAAGCACCTGCCGCGAGACTGAGTAAATGCTGGGTGTACTTAGCCAGGACGGCTTGCACAAAAAACCAAGCCATCCAAACACTTCCTACACCAGAGAATACCGTACCAATCAATACGGATAGAGCTAAGGCACTAGAGTCAGAGGAATTCATTGGTTATGGCCCATATTAGATGCGGTCAACGCAATTCGATTAATTGAGTCCATTTTGTTCAAACCAGCTCAAGGCCTTCTGCCAGCCGTCTTCTGCAGCTACTTGGTTATAAGTGGGCCTATAGTCCGCGTGAAATGCATGACCTACGTTTGGATAAATCTTAATTTGCGATAGCTTGGCTGCAAGCACCCCACGATCGCCAGCGTCTTTAAGAGCTGCCCTCATCTCCTCCACCACCGCTGGACTGATGGAGGCATCTTGCCCCCCGTATAGTCCAAGCACAGGCGCTTTCAAATCCATTACCCGCTCGATTGGGTGAACGGGCTGTAATTGGCTGTGCTCTCCCGTTAAGCGACCATACCAAGCCACAGCGGCTTTAACTTTTGGATTTATCTGGGCATACAACCAAGACACTCTGCCGCCCCAGCAAAATCCGTTAATCCCAAGTCGACTTGTGTCAGCCCCCTCTTTAGCAGCCCATTGCACACAAGCGTCCAAGTCGTGCATTACCTGCGCGTCTGGAACCTTGCTAACCACCTCCCTCATCAAACTCTGCATATTTGAATAAGCTTGTGGGTCGCCTTGCCTGATAAAGAGTTCAGGTGCAATTGCAAAGTATCCGGCTTTTGCAAAACGTCGCGTCACATCTGCAATGTACTCATGCACACCAAAAATTTCAGAGATCACAAGCACCACGGGTAAACCTTTTAAGACTTTCCCAGAGGAATCAATTGGCGCACTTCTGTAAACTGGAACCGAGAAACCATCAACATTGACCATTACTTCACCACACTGCAGTCCTGTATAGGAGGTTTTAATGGCCGTTTGGGCAATTGAGCTACCACCTAAAAGTGTGTATCCAACAACCCCAAGTGCTTGTCTTCGTGTTGAACCCATCAAGGGTGAAGGTATCTTAGTGGCAACTGACTGGGACATCGTCTCTAGCCCATGGTGAATAGATTTATTGGTCTTTGAGTGCTTAGGCATTAGTATTAATTTGAATCTAAATTTAATTGATATTGCTCAACGCTTTTACATGAGTTCTCATGCAATTTGATGCGACTTAATGCGCTTGGTCCCAATTGGGACCAACGCCCAGCTCCGCTAACAACGGCACTTTAAGCGAAGCAACACCCGCCATTAAACGCGGTATCGCTTCTCTTAACCAATCGACCTCGTCAACAGGTACTTCAAAGACCAACTCATCATGAACTTGCATTATCATTTTGGTTGCGCGTGACTCTTGGTCTAAAGTGTTTTGTACGCTCACCATACTCATCTTAATCAAATCAGCCGCAGTACCTTGCATAGGCGCATTGATCGCGGCCCGCTCGGCACCAGATCTTCTGGGGCCGTTGGGTGAGTTAATCTCAGGCAAATACAAACGTCTACCAAATACTGTCTGCACAAAGCCCATTTGCTTGGCCATTGCGCGCGTCTCCTCCATATAACGTTTTACACCAGAAAATCTTTGGAAGTACCGATCGATGTAATTCTTAGCGGCTGTATTGTCTATACCAAGAGCCTTGGCAAGACCAAATGCACTCATACCGTAGATCAAACCAAAATTAATAACCTTTGCATACCGACGTTGCTCGGAGCTAATTTCATCAGGGCTCAATCCGAAAATCTCAGCCGCTGTCGCCTTGTGTACATCGACCCCCTCATGAAAGGCTTTTAGTAACGCCTCATCATCACTCAAATGGGCCATGATTCGAAGTTCAATTTGGCTGTAATCAGCACTTGCAATTACGCTTCCAGGTGGCGCAATAAAGGCCTCACGCACGCGTCTACCCTCGGGAGTTCGAATAGGAATGTTCTGCAAATTAGGCTCGTTACTTGATAACCGACCCGTTACAGCCACAGCCTGAGCGTAATGGGTATGAACGCGTCCCGTAGTGGGTTGCGCCATTTGTGCAAGCTTATCGGTGTAGGTGCTCTTGAGCTTTGAGATACCCCTGTGCTCAAGGATTTTGGCAGGCAATGGATAATCTTCAGCAAGCTTTTCTAGCACTTCCTCGTCGGTACTGGGCGCGCCTTTAGGTGTTTTCTTGATTACGGGCAAGCCCAATTTGTCAAAGAATATTTCAGCAATTTGCTTTGGCGAACTTAGGTTAAAAGGTTGCTCAGCGAGCTCATACGCCTCGCGCTCCAACTCCCCAATTCGCTCTCCCAGTTGTTGGCTTTGTTTGGCAAGTGTTGGAGCATCAATCAATACCCCGTTACGCTCAATCCGAAACAAAGCTTCACTACTTTCTATTTCTAATTGATAAATGAAATTTAATTGCGAGTCGCTCTGGATTCTAGGCCATAGGCACAAATGAACATCAAGTGTTTGATCCGTATCCTCACACGCATACGAAGAAGCCTGGGATATGTCAACTTGGTTGAACTTAATCTCATGCGCGCCCTTACCGCAAAGCGACTCGTAAGTTGTTCCTGAGCGTCCCAAATGGCGCTCTGCAAGACTTGTAAGACCATGCGGCTTATGAACCTCTAGTACATAACTTTGCAGCATCGTGTCGTGTACAAAACCCCTAACTTGAATGCCGTGATTGGCAAAAACGTGTCGATCATATTTAATGTGCTGCCCTATCTTTTGGGCGCTCGGATCCTCTAGCCATCCTTTTAGTTTTTCTAAGACCTCTTGGATAGGCAACTGATCAGGAACGCCCGGATAGTCATGAGTTAGAGGAATATAAGCCCCCTCACCCACTGCCACACTAAAGCTGATACCAACTATTTTTGCCTGCATCTCCACTAAAGAAGTTGTCTCAGTATCTAACGCAGTCCACTGGGCGCTTTTGAGTTTTTCAAGCCAACGATCAAAATCAGCCCACTGTGTAATAGTCTCGTAATTTGTGGGCCCTGTAAGCGCGCTCTTCGGAGCATGATCAACGTCATTTACCGCTAAATTAGAAAGCTCAGGGTGCACATTGCCAATATCCGAATGAGTTGAGCCGCTAGGTGACTCGATGCTTTTAGCCAAACCTTTAAAGCCGTAGGTTTTGTAAAACGCAAGTAACCTCTCTTGGTCAGGCTCACCCATTTTGATCTGATCAAATTCCGGTAGTCCGCTTAAATATGACGACAAATCACAATTGGTTCTTATGGTCAACAATTCTCGCCCCACGGGCAACCAGTCCATGGCCTTGCGAAGGTTCTCGCCTACCACTCCCTTGATGGATGGTGCAGCTTTGATTATGTTTTCTAAGTTTCCGTATTCAAGCAACCATTTGACCGCTGTTTTAGGTCCCACCTTCTCAACCCCGGGTACGTTGTCTACCGTGTCCCCAACTAGCGTTTGATAGTCAAGCATTAAGGAGGGGGGAACGCCGAACTCTTGCGTAACCCCGGCGATATCCCTTTTCTTACCGCTCATCGTATCCATGACCCAAATATTCTCATTGACCAGTTGACTTAGGTCCTTATCACCACTGGAGATGATGGCCTCAATTCCCTTTTGATCTGCAAAGTGTGCCAAAGTTCCAATGACATCATCTGCCTCAACGCCGGGGACAGCGAGGACTTGCCAACCCATTAGTCTCACCACCTCATGAATAGGCTCGATTTGAGTTCTCAAATCTGGCGGCATAGGAGATCTATTGGCCTTGTAATCAGGATAAATTTCATCCCTAAAAGTACCTCCTGGCGCATCAAACACACAAACTGCGTACTGCGCCTGTACCTCCTTTTTAAGACTGGTCATCATATTGATCATCCCCCTGATGGCACCAGTTGCAGGACTGTTAGGGTCACCGGGGTTAGCCCTTAAATCGGGCATAGCATGAAAGGCACGGTACAAGTAACTTGATCCGTCCACCAGTAAAAGGGTCTGTTTTTCGCTCATAAAGTCTATTGTGCCCGCTAAATGCACTCCCTTAATCCACCGGGGGTTAACTTGGACTGCGTTTTTGGGCAGTTTATGACGCACTTTTAGCTTGAGACGCGTTAAAGGACGCCTACAATCACATAAGCAGAGCAGTTTTTAAAATTTCTCTCCAATATGTACCTATCTGTTCCTAACTAATGGCCGTTTACACCCAAGTTTCTGAGTCGCAGACCCAACCCTTGCTAGAAGCCCTAGATTTGGGAGAACTCCAAGCATTGAACGCCATTAAAGGCGGAATAGAGAACACCAACTATTTTCTTAATACAACGAGGGGTGAGTTTGTGCTGACCCTTTTCGAGCGCTTAAGCAAAGAGCAATTGCCCTTTTATTTGCACTTAATGAAACACTTGGCACATAAGGGCATCGCAGTTCCCGAACCACTAACCAGTCACAATGGAAACATTGTTTTTACGCTCAACGATAAGCCTACTGCGGTGGTGACTAAGCTATCGGGCCAAAGTGAATTGAATCCAACTTCCAAACACTGCAAAATGGTGGGCTCGATGCTTGCCCGTATGCATTTGGCGGGCAAAGATTTCTCACTTGAGCAACCCAACCTGAGAGGATTGCCCTGGTGGAACGAAACTGTACCGCAAGTTTTACCTCATTTAAGTTCGGTTCAAAGTGACTTCATCATCAGTGAGTTGGCATTTCAAAATCATCTCTCTACGTTATCCGTTTACGCTTCACTGCCGCGAGGCCCTATTCATGCGGACCTCTTTAGAGACAACGTTATGTTTGATGGGAGTGAATTGACGGGATTTTTTGATTTTTACTTTGCCGGGGTAGATACTTGGATTTTTGATCTATCAGTTTGTCTTAATGATTGGTGCATTAACATGGACACAGGAGAGTGGAGGCAAGACCTGCTCAACTCGTTTTTAAATGCGTATCAATCCGTAAGACCTTTAGAGCGAGGCGAGAGAGCGCTTTTAAACTCAATGCTGCGCGCAGCAGCGTTTAGGTTCTGGCTGTCGCGTTTGTGGGATTTTTACTTACCACGCAAAGCCTCACTCTTGCAGCCCCATGACCCTTCTCACTTTGAGCGCGTTCTATTCCAACGAGTCAACGCTCCTTTGAGCCTTCATTAATTCCTTTTAACCTCTTATGAAATTAAACGTTGTCCCAGCCCTGAGCGGCATACTTTGGGTCCGCCTGGGCATCAAAACCTTTTGGCGACAACCAGTTGCTTTGAGCGGACTTTTCTTTATGTTCATGGCCTTGCTGTCTTTGCTGTCTGTTGTTCCCTATGTTGGCAACTTTTTAGCACTTATGCTTTTGCCTGCGTCAACGTTAGGGCTCATGGCTGCAGCACGTGAAGCTAATCTAGAACGCTTTCCCATGCCATCCATCTTAATTAGTGGATTTACACAGAACTCACAAAGGCGTAATTCGATGCTAACTCTAGGGGCTCTTTACGCCTTTAGTTTTTTTGCAATCCTTGGAATTTCTTCCCTTTATGACGGCGGCACTTTTGCAAATCTGTACTTAAACGGCGGGACCTTCTCAGCTGATACTCTAAACTCCAGCGGTTTTCAAAATGCGATGTGGGTTGCAACAGCGCTGTACTTACCGTTATCCGCTCTTTTTTGGCACGCACCTGCCTTGGTGCACTGGCACGGCGAGCCAGCGCTGAAAAGTTTATTTTTTAGCTTTGTGGCTTGTTGGTCCAACTGGCGCGCATTCTTAATGTACGGGCTGACCTGGGTTGCTATTTTTATTAGCGTTGCTGCAACCCTTGCACTAATGACTCTTGTAATTGATGGGGATGATTGGATTTCTTTTGTGCTTTTACCAGTCATGCTGCTTTTAGCAGCAATGTTTTTTGCATCTAGCTATTTCACATTCCTAGACTGCTTTATAAAAGATCCTGTACTGGCTTGATCACTAAGATTTACAAAAGCATCAATTCAACAAATGGGGTCTGTCAGCAGGAGCAATTCCACCAAAACCAACTGCATCATTCGTATCTGAAAGAATCCGGTTGGTTTGGTAGTCATCAGCATTAACCGAGATAAGGGTAAATGTCTGCCCGATTCCCTTGCTGATCGTAACAACTGCGCGGTTATTCTCTTCAAAATAGCATTTCAACACTGCTTTAGAAAGGAACTGATAATGTTCGCGCTCATCTTTATCCAATTTTTTGAGCGCTTCGATAGTTTCTTGAATAAACCTGTCTGAGTTCAGGTCTAGTTCAGTATTTGTTTTGTTATCACTCACACAACCTCCACACAAAATCGAAAAAATTGAATTTAACCGGCTATCGGCTCATAGAGTGAGCCAAGAAATCGATACGTTCGATTGGAATCAAAAAAAGCCCGAAAATCCATGCTTTCTCGCCCCTTCGACTCCTTAGTTTAGACCTTTTGGCTCGGAATTAATTAAGTATTGCCGTTAACTTAAGGTTTTTTTATGAAGTAATTTGTCAATTATTTACAGAGTTCTGAAAACGATATTTATATCGTATTCACAAACGAATAATTAATACCAATTGGTTATTAAAATAAGCTCCTATCTTTGTTCAAAATGACACAAACCACCACATCCCAAGCGAAAAACTCCTTTTAAAACCCCTGTTTAGCAGTGGGTATTGCAAGGATCGGGATGTTTTATGCAAAACGGACAAAAGAGACTAATTTGGCGTCTTTACCCAATGATAACTTTTGCATTACTTGAGTGGCACTTATTTGACGCGCTCACCTCCCTAAAGCTCAACCCTCAAATCAATTAAGTTAGGGCAAGTTGAGTCGATTTAAAATCAACGTAGCTGTTTTGGTTACGGGTAGGTATGAATTTACGAGAAACAGATCAGCATTAATGAATTTTTTAACCGTTATCAGGGCCTCAAATGTCAAACAATAAAGAGAATCTAAAAGAACGGATTGATCAAAGAAAAACCGAAGCCGAAGAAATTCAAAAGGTACACGAACAGCTGCTTGCTCTCAGAGCAATTCACCGAGAGGAGAACGCTGCATTTGCTGCAAAACGCTCAAATTTGTCTCCTAATGATCAAAAGTTAAGTGAACTTACACCACCTAGCAAGCCTTCTCCCTAAATTGGGGTAAACCAGGCAAAAAAGCTCTCGTATAAATACTGGATTCGGCCTCATTGGGGCTTTCCAAAAATAGCTTTACGATTTATAATAATAGTTCAGGCTAATGTGGCTTTTTCCTTGATGCCAATCGCATATTCTTATCGAATATTGCAATTTTTGCCTACCTCCGATTGACTCAAATTATTGCTTTCATAACATGACTAAATCCAGAGATTCCACCACTGCAATCAAAGAAGACGGACTTCGCTACAAATCTAAGGTCGCAGGCTCCCCCTTCAGTGGAAGAACGTTTGCCATGGGGACAATGAGCTGTTTTAAATGTGGAGTTCACAAACCCAGAGCTACCGGATCATTCAAAAAATTATTGGGTCAACCCATGTTTGTTTGCGGTGATTGCAAACCCGTTAAAGCCGTTCAATAAGATCTTTGTACATTCAAGACCTGCTTAATGGGCTAAAAATATAAGGGAGTTCTTGCAGAACTCCTTTTTTTGGTCCGTCTTTTCCTAAACGCTAAATTCCTCTGATTGTCACGTCATCAGAAAACAACTAAACGGGCCACTCTAACCCACCCCCCCCCCCTAAAAACCCCAGTTGTGCGAATTCGTGTTTGCATTTACTCTAAGGTGCAGTTGCAGTTATATGAACGCTGCGTTTTACAGGAGGAGAGGATGCAAACAAACGTTGGCCAAGCCGATCAAGTTATTCGTTTAATGATTGGGACACTTTTACTGACCATGTCTGCAACCGGTCAACTCGGTTTATTTGGATGGATTGGCGGTTTTCTAACGCTTGGCTCTGGCACCTTTGGTATATGCGCTCTTTATTCCTTGCTAGGTTTGAGTACTTGCAGAGTTGATGCGTTGGATAGTCAAAGTGCTAGTGCGAATACAGTTAATATTTCCAACTCTTGAATCCGAAAAGAGAAAGTAATATAACTAAACTTAAAGAGACGGATAACTAGTCTTTTATTAAGTTCAAATTTACAATCAATTGGTCACAGCCCTAGCCTAAGTAAGGGTTCAGATTTCCATATTTCTATTACTGAAAAATCCCATGAAATTATTTTTATCTACCCTAGCGAAAAGTGTTCTTATCAGTCTTTTAAGTCTGTCAACTTATCAAGCCTGTTGGTCCCAAACAGCCAACTGGCCTACTCACCCGATTAATCTAATAGTGCCTTTCACTGCTGGAAGTGCTACGGACGTTTTAGCTAGAGTCTTCGCTGAGAAATTAGGGACAAAACTTGGACAGCCTGTTATTGTGGACAACCGTGTGGGCGCTGGTGGAACAATCGGAACAAGCTTAGTTGCTAAATCTGCTCCGGACGGGTATACCTTGGTAGTGGTCTCTGCGGGTCACGTAGTCAACCCAGTGCTTTATACAAAGCTAAATTATCAACTCAAAGACTTAGCAGCAGTCAGTCCGCTTGGGACCCAACCTAATGTATTGGTAGTTGCTCCCAAAAGTGGCATTAAATCAATTAAAGAATTAATTGCTCGCTCCAACACTATGCCTGATGGATTAACCTTTGGAAGCGCAGGTGTGGGAAGTGCAACTCACACCAATGCTGAAAAATTTGTTCACGGATTAAAGCTGAAGGCAACACATGTTCCCTACAAAGGAACTCCGCAAATGTTGATGGACGTGACCGGGGGTAATGTAGATTTTGCTTTTGGACCCGTAGTATCAGCTCTGAGTCTCATTAAAGACGGAAAGATAAATGCATTAGCTGTTAGCTCTGACAAACGTATTACGGCCTTACCCAATGTCCCGACTGCCGCGGAGGCTGGATATCCGCAAGGGCAATTTAATTTTTGGATTGGCATGCTAGCCCCGGCCCAAACACCCAAGCCCATCATAGAGCGGCTCAATAAAGAGATTATTGCCATCATGGATCAACCAGATGTCCAAGCTAGATTTGACAATTTAGGAGCACTCCCCTTTAAATTAAGTCCTTCGGAGTTTGACCACTTTATCAATGAGGAGGCTATTAGTCTGGGAGAAGTTATGCGAAAAGCTGGAGTTACCTTAGATTAAGCTCACTGAACTGCTCTTGCTGAGAAGGCTTTTGCTAATCTTTTAAGTCCTAATAACTGCTGAGACCAAAAGCCCTCTCCGTAATCTACGCCACCTTCAACTTGGTCACGAATCCCTGTTTGGGTGTAGCGGTCCTCAAACAAAGCGGTCCCAAAGATAACGTCCCAAATGGGCAGAAGAATCGCAAAATTATGTCCGCCGAGTAAGCCTGATTCAAATTCATGTCCCTTGCCAACTGCGTGATGAAGTCTATGAAATCTAGGGCTCACCCAAATGTACTCACCAAATCGTCCAAAAGAGATTTTTAGATTTGAGTGCTGAAAACTCTCCGAGAGCTTAGTAAGTGCAACAAGCACCACATACTGGGTAGGCTCAATGCCAACGAGAAGAGCTAATAGAGCAAATAGGCAAGAGTGAAGCACATCATCGAGTAGGTGATTTCTGTCATCACTCCAAAGGGTCATTTGACGCTGTGAATGGTGAACAGCATGCAGAGCCCACCATATATTCCACTGATGCTGTGCGCGGTGCACCCAGTAACCCAAGAAATCAAACACAATCAAATAGATAACAAAACTAACCCATCCTATATCTGTAATACCTGGGAGCAGATCATCTAATTGAAATGTGCCTAACCCTTGGGTGTGAAGCCAGCCAAATAAGTCATCGAAATATGGTTCTACTAAAAAGAAAAAGAAGAGTCTAAAAAGACCTAACCGGTGAATCACAGTATAAAGAATATCTGTACTAACTGCTTTTTTGTCTACGACAGGTTCTACTGGATTTAGTCGCTCCATCGGTGCAAGAACAAGCACCATAACTATGACCTGAAAAAACCCGGCCACCAACCAACCACTTGCCTCGTACCCATCCTCCATCAAACCACCGGATCTAAGGTGGAATGCAACAGGCTGCAAAACCCACTCATACACACTAGATTGAGCCGCAACATAAATATCTGTAATGGCGCTAAAAATAGAATCAAACATAAAAAGCTTGTAGTGATTACAGGCTTATTTTAAGGCGGGAGCAGACAAAGACAAACCCATGCCCATCAAACCCCCGGCCAATTAGGGTTACAAGTGCCAATTGCTTTTAAAGGCTTATGGGCTAATTAATCCCGTCAGTGCAGTAGATTAGGCAAAAGTAAAGACAGAGACGGGACAAAGGTGACTATGACTAAGAAACCAAGCATCACAACCAACCATGGCAAAACGGCTATCGTTAGCTCAGTAATACCCATCTTTGCAATACCAGAGGCCACGTAAAGATTAAGACCAACGGGTGGGTGACAAAGTCCAACCTCCATATTAACGGCGATCAAAATACCGAAATGAACGGGATCTACGCCTAGCCTGACTGCTACAGGATACAAAATAGGTGCCATGATAAGTGTAATGGCGGATGGATCCATAAAATTACCAGCAATCAACAAAAGAATGTTGGTCATTAATAAAAAGCCAACACTCCCCCAGCCTTGAGCGCTCATCCAAGCAGCCATCATTTGCGGGATTTGCTCAGAAGCCAGCAGGAAAGAAAACAAAACAGCATTGGTAATGATGTACAAAAGCATCGCACTCATAGAGGCCGCATTCAATAAAACCTTAGGTACTTCGGCTAAGGTCATATCTTTGTATACAAACACTGCAATTACAAATGCGTAAACAGCAGCCATCGCAGCCGCCTCTGTTGGAGTAAAGAAGCCTCCATAAATACCGCCGATCACAATAATAATAAGGAGCAATCCCCAAACGCATTCTTTAAAGGCGTTCCAACGCTCTGTCCAATCAGCCTTATCAAGTCTTGGATAATTAAATTTCTTAGCTCTTGACCAAGTTCTCAGTCCAAGTAGCATGGACAGACAAAGCCCCGGTAATATTCCAGCAATAAAGAGTTGTCCAACCGAGGGTGAGGTGATACTGTTCCCATTAGGACCAGTTACCTCAATACCCGCGGTAGCAATTGCATACATAACTAGATTAATGGACGGGGGAAATAAAATACCGAGAGCCCCCGAAGTCGTAATGACACCGGCACTAAAGTTCTTTGGATAGCCAGCTTTATTCATAGCGGGCAACATGATTGAACCAACGGCAACTACAGTTGCTACCGATGAGCCGGTGATTGCTGCAAAAAGTGCGCATGAGACAACAGCTGTAAGTCCAAGACCACCGTACCAATGACCAACTAAAGAAGAGGCAAAACGAATCATCCGTTTTGCGACACCGCCGTGCATCAAAAAGTTACCTGCGAGTATGAAAAACGGGATCGCCATAATTTCAAACTTCTCTATGCCTGTAAACAGTTTTAATGCAACTGATTCCACCGGTACAGTGGTCATCGTAAATAAAAAGCTAAGTACCGTCAGACCTAAAGCAATCGAGATAGGCATCCCAGTCACCATAAGCGTAATCAATAGAGCAAAGATAATCGCTATGGTCATCTTGGAGCTCCCACTGTTTTAGAGGCGTGATCTTCAAATTCTTCAACAACCCCTTTAACGCGAGCGGGATCGTGCTTGGGCAGATGTCCAGTGGTTATGAAAGCCCAGGCCACCTGTAAAAATCTAAAGCACATGAGTGAGGAACCCAAAGGAATAGCCAAGTAAACAATCCACATCGGCAACTCCAAATCAGCTGAGGTTTGTCCGGTATCGTACATTTGCAAAACAAAATGAGCCCCTAATAGCCCAATTGTTCCTGTAAATAGCGCACCTGCCAATAAACCAAAGATAACGAAATTTTTGTACCACGGCTTACTGAGTCGGTTAATTAATACATCGACCCCTACGTGAATACCAATTCGAACACCATAAGCTGCACCAAACTTAGCCATCCAAATAAAGAGGTATATACATAACTCCTGAGTCCAGCTTAAATTAATAGAAATTAAGAAATCTTGAAGCACAGGTATTGGTGCACCTGAGGCGTAGCGATGAATAACGCTTACGAAAACAATGATTGTTGCTAATCCCATAAAAGAGGCGATCAACCATTCCTCTAAATGATCAAGTAATTTATTCAAATCTATCTTTTCCAGGAGTTACAAAATGGGATATTTATTGATAACAGTGATTACAGAAAAGTTATTTTGCGTTAGCACCCTCTTTTTCGATTTGATCAATTAATTCTTGACCAACCCTAGAGGCCATATCCTTATAAACGGGTTGAACCGCATCGCGCCATTGGTCCTTTTCCGCTTTAGTTAGTGTGATGAATTGTGTTTTACCGGAAGCTTTAATTTGCTCAAGTGCGCGGTCGTTCTCGGCCTTTGAAATGCTGTTAGCGTATTTTGTTGCATCCTTCATTGCACCCTCAAGTATTGTGCGAATATCAGCAGGCATTCCGTCCCAGAATTTTTTATTCACTATGACTGCATATCCGATATAACCGTGATCAGATAGAGTCAGATACTTTTGAACTTCGTGGACTTTTTGAGTATAAATATTAGATGGAGTATTCTCGCTTCCATCCACTACACCCGTTTGCATTGCTTGATACACCTCAGAGAAAGCAAGTACCTGAGGATTGGCCCCAAGCGCTCGCATCTGAGCATCTAACACCTTGGATGACTGAATTCTTAATTTGAGACCTTTAAAGTCGCTAGGGACCCTAAGCGGTTTATTAGCGGTCATCACTTTAAAACCGTTATCCCAGTATGCTAATCCTTTGATACCCTTTGACTCTAACTTGGCGAAGAGGGAAAGTCCTATTGGACCTTCAGTAACACGTCTTAGCACTTCAGTGCTTGGGAAAATGAAAGGAAGATCAAACGCCTCATATTCTTTAACGCCTAAAGGACCGAATTTAGAAACAGATGGCGCTAACATTTGTACTGCGCCAAGTTGCAGTGCCTCTAACTCCTCTTTATCCTTGTAGAGTTGACTGTTCGGGTAAATTTCAACCTTTACACGCCCTTTTGTTCTCTCCTCCGCAAGCTCTTTAAACTTTATGGCGCCATTACCTTTAGGAGTATCGTTAGCAACCACGTGGCTGAACTTAATAATTATTGGGTTTTGAGCCCAAACACTATTCACTAGAGCAGATAAAACAAGCACGCTTGTTGTTAATAATTTAATCATCTTATTTAAGCATATGGTTTAAAAAACTTTAGACGCTGTACCAAGTTTAAATACAAGCGCCAACCTTTGATAGAGATTTTAGGGCGATATAACAACCGGATCTACAATAAATAACTTAGATTTATTTGCGATTAGGGTTTACATCTACAAGCTGTAGAGTTTCTTAAGCTCATTTGGAAATGAAACTCCAAGTTGAAAATCTTCAACTGGCGCATTTTCAGCCAGCATCTGTATGCAAAGCCTTGGTATAGTATCTCTATGGATAATTTGCTTGTCTATAAATGAAGAAAAACTATGGTTTCTTTAAGCCACATGTTCGCAATCAATGCTCAGCGTTTATCGTCAATCACCTGCTAATTTTTGCACTTTGTAAAAACACTGGACCTCACATGAAAACCGTAATCTATCCAATCCTTTTGACGCTTGGAATATTCACACCTTCATTACACGCCCAAGCTCTCAATTTCGCAGGCCTGGATGTTCAACTAGGTCTTGGTTATCAAGCTACTACGGGCACAGCAAGTATTGCAGACAGCGCCAACGGAGCGGGTACCGTATCCAACGCTAGTATGGGCTCAGTTGCTACTACTTTGGGAATCAGCTATACCTCAGCAATAACCAAACAGTATTCGCTTGGAGCTATTTTAGAAACCAATCCTTTAAAGCTTAAAGCGGGCTCAACCCTTGCGACCCCGCCTGCAACCTATACAGTGAATAATTATGATGAAACATTTAAAAATGTTTATAGCCTGTCCTTAGTTCCTGGCTATGCTATAGATAAAGCCAAACTAATTTATACAAAACTAGGCTATACGAATGCCTCTGCGATTTATTCTTCCAATGATGGCTCAGCAAATTCTTCAACAAAATTAAACGGATACAACTTAGGCTTAGGTTTGAGAGTAGATACTGGAAACTTTTATCCCTTTGCTGAGATTAACTCAATTAAATTTAATAATGCTGCCAATCTCTTGACGAATAATACAGGGGTGATGAAACAAGGGGGTAGTGCTTACAACCTCATTGCGGGTGTCGGCTATCATTTTTAGGCAAGCATCCACGCCTTGTGTGCAGCCAATTTTAATGACTACACAAAGGCGATAGCCACTCTAACTCTTGCAGCGCGAAATTAATAGATGCTAGGTTGGGCTATCAAAACAGTACACATACAACTGAGTGCGACCATTGAAATCCATATTACTAAAGGTTTCACAGATGCCGGTGAGTGGTCAATATTTTGAGTATGTACGTGATTATTCATTTTTTACTCCCCTATCGTTGTTAAACTCGTACCAACAAACTTGCAAATAACATACCAACAATAAATCGCTGTTCGCATCACTTTTTGCACCAATTTTGTGCAAAATGATGAGGATTTAACAAAATAAAATAGAACTACTATTGATTTTTTGACAAATTTAGTTTCTGACTACAATTTCAGTGCAAAAGTCTACATTCTAAATAAGCTGTTATTTTTTAATTTAGTAGTGTGAGCAGTCAATAATATTGCCAAAAAATAATACTAAAGGTATACATGAAAAAATATATTCAACGGCTTATACAGCTCTTAATCCTTTTTTTACCACTGCTAAGTTTGGCACAAACGTATCCCAACAAACCAATTAAGTTAATTGTGCCTTGGGCTCCCGGAGGGGCAACCGATCAGATTGGAAGAATGATCGGTCAAGCACTCGGTCAATCTTTAGGAACAACGGTCATTGTGGACAACAAAGCTGGCGCCGGGGGTGTGATTGGGACGCAAGCATTTGTTAAAGAAAAGCCAGATGGCTATACCTTGTTACTGGCTACCAGTTCTACCAACGCGGCAGGACCTTATCTATATTCAAAATTAGGATTTGATCCCATTACCGATTTCTCCCACGTCATTTTAATTTGCTCTATTCCTAACGTAATGGTTGTTCCGACTAAATCGAATTGGATGACTTTAAAGGACATCATTAAAGACAGCTTAGATCATCCCAATGCATATTCTTATGGATCTGCTGGTGTGGGAGGGTCACAACATCTAGCGGGTGCGCAGTTTAAAACAATCACTCATACCAACATTAACCACGTACCTTATAAAGGCAGTGGTCCTGCAGCGCAGGATCTAATCGCTGGACACATAGATATGATGATTGATACTGGGTCCCTTGCAAGCATCAAAGCTGGACTTTTACGACCTATTGCTGTTGCCTCAAATAAACGACTGATTGCGTTGCCCAATACTCCCACCTTTAAGGAGGCCGGCGTTGATATGGTTGCCTCAGCTTGGTACGGCCTTATGCTTCCGGCTAAAGCCTCGCCTGAATTGATTGAGAAACTAAACTCTGAAATGAATTTAATTTTGCAAAGACCAGATATCAAGAACAAAATGACAGAGATGGGTGCGGAAGTAGCAGGAGGATCTGCACATGATTTTTACCGATTTGCTCAATCTGAGCTTAAACGATATGAAGCAATTGTTAATGACTCAGGTGCTCCAAAAGAGTAAGCTATTGGTGAGCCACCAAATTACTTAATTTAGCAATACCTTTAGAAATCAAGGGCTAGTCGTTATATTCATAATATTGTCATTAAATCCGCATAAAGTTGTCAAACTTTTAAAACTTAACCGGATAAGACAATCTTGAAAAATCTTTTTACTGCTTTTGCTAAACATATTAGCGTTTTTGTTTTTTATTTCTTACTTCCGGTACTACCCCTGCTTTTGACAATCGCCTTTGCTAAGCCTAAATTTGTATTTAACTATTGGCAAACAATTGGAAAGTTATTAATCTATATTGAAGCCCTTAAAGAAGGTCCTCTACAGCATTACTTTCAAGACGTTATCGGCCTAGAGAACGAAGTTCCTGCAACAATTCAAGGCTCATGTATCAAGTGTGGTAATTGTTGTTTAAACAAGAGATGCGTATTTTTAGAGCAAACCAGTGAAACTGAATTTCAATGCGGCATCTACACGTCACCATTTAGAAAATTCTCTAATTGCAACTCATTTCCCCTTAACGCACAAGACATTGCTCGATACGATTGTCCTAGTTACTTTATTAGTCAACAAACGCCTCCAGCCCGTGCGAACAACCAAGAGAAAGACTACGCAGTGCACTGGATTCAACCGAACGCTTATCCAACTTCAGCCAAGATGAGCGAGAACGCAGCAACTCTGAAATAAATTTGAAATTTGGAAGCTTGCTCCTAGATCACTTAAAAGCCCCTACCAGTTCATCTCTCTGGAGTCGTAGCTCTGAAATGATCCAGTATCTCTTAGGCTTAAGCTCTCGATAACGCCAAGCATTTTGGATACACTCTCGTAAACTGACGTAGGCGCATTACTTCCGCCCATCTGAGTTTGAACCCAGCCAGGATTCATGGATGCAAATACAGCTCCTGGGTAATCGGTGCTGGCGCTTTTAACGGCCATATTAAGGGCCGCTTTAGAAGTTCGATATACCCACCCAAAACTACTCTGCGTTGCAGCTATGCTGCCCATTAAACTACTGATAAAAATAAACTTACCCCCTGATTCCTCGAGCATTGGAGCAATGAGGGGGATAAGTTGCATCGCACCTAAAACATTAGTGTGCATTACAGCATCAAATTCAAGAGTGCTTGGAACTTCTTTTGCACCTGCGTTTGCGCCATAAATTCCAGCAACAAAAATTGCCAAATCAATTCTTAGCCCATCAAGAGTCCAACCTAAGCCAGCAACTGAAGAGGGGTTGGTAACGTCGAGTTGTATACCAGTTGCATTCAATGCTTCTAAAGATTTAACATCTGAAGATGAACGAGCAGTAGCATAGACTGACCATCCTCCTTTTAAGAGCTGGCGTGTAAATTCCAAGCCAATACCCCTAGAAGCACCGATCACTAATGCGTTTTTCATCTTTAAATCCTTTTGAAATATACAAAAGAATAATTATCAACTCTTTTTAATATTTTAAGAAATTCGAGCTTTTATTTCAATCTTAATCATCCGCAAGGGAGTGAGAGCTTAGCTCATCATTATCTTGGTTAGAGGACGCTTTAGGCAATTTGCTCATTTGAGTCATTACATCAGTAGTAACTGTATTTGACGTTCCGTCCTCGAACCTATAAGTTGTAAATTTTGTTTTGCCGTCCTTAGACCATTTCTCATCTTTGGAAATGGCTTTATATGTAGCAGTTTGAGTTTTACCATCACTAGTCGTCATTGTGACAATCTCTAAGCCTTGTAAATATACTGGCTTATGAACCTCAACCTTAACAGCTGATTTTTTTGAAATATTTTTATCTACTGTAGCTTGTTCATTTTGCGCTGATGGTTGATCACGCAGAATAACATCTTTAGGAGTTTTCTCCATTGATATTAAATCTTTAATAGGGACGTCATTCACAGTTCCGTCTTCAAAAATATAACGGGTCAACTTATTTTTTTCATCCTCAGCTAGGATAATTTTTGACTCAACCGCCTTCTTCCTCACTATTTTAGTAGTGCCATCAGCGTAATTTACAGCAATGATCTCCATGTCTCGATCATAAGTTGGTTGACCATATATTTTGGGTAACTGAATTTCTTCTTTATGAGTTGTGCCATCCGCAAACTTATAAATAGTAACCTTGGACTCATGGTCTTTTGACCAAACTTCCTTTTGGCTGATTGCATCGTATGTAAATATTTTTTCAAATCCGTCGCCATACACTTTTTTAATAGTTTCAGTACCACGTGAATAACTTGGAGGTGATATTTGATTTGGAATAGACTGAACGACTTGATTGCTTGTGCCATCACTAAATTTATAAGTGATGGTTCTAAATAGATGATCCTCTGACCAACTCACATCTTCACTAATTGCCTTATTTACAACTGTATCAACTGTTCCATCACCGTATCTTGTAGTAATAGTTTGTATATCTTTTTCATACACTGGTTTAGTCACCTCTTGAGGGACACTAGAGACCACCTTATTTATGGTACCGTCCACAAAACTGTACTCCGTAGTCTTTGTGAGATGGTCTGCAGACCAAGTTACCCGCTCGCCAATAGCCTTTCTAGAGAGTGCAGTTTTCGTACCATCTCCGTAGATAAAGTAAAGAGTTTGAATATTACCCTTATAGGTTGGATTTCCCTCAACTCTGGGCACCTTAACCTCTAAGGAGCTTGTGCCACCATCTGCAAATAAATAGGTGATATTCTTGACCAAGTGGTCACTGGACCAAGTGATCTTTTGATCTACCGCTTTATTGATAATTTCTTCCTTGAAACCGTCGCCATAAGTCACCGTTATTCTTTCTTGATCTGCCTCGTAAACGGGAGTTCCTAACACTTTTGGAACGTCTACAGACTCTTCATAAGATTTTCCGTCCTCAAACACATACTTTATTTTCTGAGTCAAATGATCTTTTGACCAACTCACTCTTCGGTCAATTGCTTCATACTCTTCCGTTTTTTGTGTTCCATCACCATAAGTGATAGTGATTTTTTCAAATCCATCCTTAAACTCTGGCTGACTGTATTTTTTCGGTATTGATTTAATATCTACGTTAATTGTTCCGTCACTAAACTTATAAATGGTTGTTTTAGTCGTATGGTCCTTACCCCACTCATACTCCTCACTTTTTGCTTTACGAGTGATGATAGATTTAACACCGTCAGCATATGTCATGGGAATCATTTCTAAATTTCCCTTGTAACTTGGCTCTCCGGCTACAGGCTCTATGACGTCAGTTTGTATTTCAGATGTTCCATCACTGAATTTTTTTAAAGTATTCTTAGTTTTGTGATCCTTTTCCCATGACACGTCCTCACTCACAAGTGTTTTAGGCTTAGGAGTCTCTTTAGCCTGAGCCTGAGCCTGAGCCTGAGCCTGAGCCTGGTCGTTTGGACTTGCTTTTTCAGATTTGGCTACATCTGCCTTTCTGGCATCAAGGTCCTTTTTCTCAAAATCTTTTTTCTCTTCGTTTCTCTTTTCTTTTTCGCCTTCTTTTTCACCTTCTTTTTTCTGTACTTCGGCGTCCCTAAATTTATTGATCTGCTCTGTTAATTTGACTGCAGCTCTAGGTGGGTACTGAATCCAGTCGTCTTTAGAATCTGCAGCGTGAACAATTCCTTGTACCACAATTGTGGCAAGGCCAATGGTCTTAATCAGAGTTGATCTACTGATGACCAGGCAAGGCGGAGAGATTGAGAATTTGAATGTTTGGGTTGACATGCTTCAATTCTTAAATTCGTGAATATAGTATCGATCTATAAGAATCGACACCATAGAGTCCGACTTTAGATTTTGAAGTAAATAGGGGGTAATGGGCCCTAAGTCAAACTTAATTTTGACCAGGCCTTAGCTTTAGCTCTTTTAATCTTTTAAGGATAAAACTTGTAAACCGTTCCATTAGAACCCGTTCCGCCAGCAGATGTAGTTCCGTAATAGTACCCATCTGAGCCTAGAATGAGCCCAGCGTAAGGATTCGCTCCGTCCGAAGGCGCTCCGAACGAGTAAACCATTGTTTCCGTACCAGTTTTAGTCAAAGAAAATATAGTTCCGGTAGTGTAATTTCCACCATACCTAGTCGTCCCGTAGAGGATGCTATTGATCTCTACTAAATTACCGTAAGGCGTTGATCCATCTGTGGTTAATCCTGTGAAGGAATGAAGAGCGTTGTAAGTAAGGCCATTGGTGGACAGACTAAACGCCACGCCTAGACCGCTTGAACCGCCAGCAGTGGTTGTACCGTATAAATTACCATCAGATCCAAGCAATAAACTGGCGTATGGGGTTGCGCCGTCTATGGTTGAGAATTGTTTCAATATGACTGTTGCCCCAGTAGTTGATACGGAATAAACTGTACCGACACCAGCGCTTCCCCCACCACTTGTAGTTCCGTACATCAAACCGGCTGAGTCTTTGATTAACCCAGACTGCGGATATTCACCGTCACCCAAAGGAACGCCCAATGCACCGGAGAAAACGTGTATGGGGGCCTCTGCAACGACACCACCGATGAGGGTAATCCTGTAAACAGTACCAAAGTTATTCGTACCACCATAAGTAGTGGTCCCGTAAAAAGCATTGTCTGATCCCTGGATCAAACCTCCAAATGGATTGGCACCGTCTGAGACCCCACCGGCAAAGAAATATACAACCCCGCTCCACGTAGCCACGCCAGATGTAAGAGCAACTTTGAAAACAGTGCCATAGCCATTTGGACCACCGTTTGTCGTTGTTCCGTATAAATTGCCATCACTACCAACCGTTAGTCCAGCAAAAGGTATGGCTCCATCGGTCGCACCCCCGACAAAAGAATGAATGGTTGTAACCTGCCCAGTAGCAGTCACGGAAAATACGGTTCCTAAACTAGCTGATCCGCCGTTTTGGCTGGTCCCGTAAAAGACACCGTTCACCTGAACTAGAGGGGCTTGTAGGCCAGCTCCTTCGCTAGCGTTTAGACCCATTGATCGCAGAACACTGTAGCTAGATGTTGGATTAGACGAACCACCTCCGCCTCCTCCACCGGAGTTACCTCCAGCACAAGCAAGCCCACCAACTGCGACCGAGCATCCCGCTTTTCCTCCTCCACCGCATGCACTTAGTATTAGGCAGGTCAGCGTAATAAATAGCAATCTGTAAAAATATATCATTGGAGCGTACACCCAGGAATTGCCATATCTAATTGCTTGCAATAAGGAACAGGCTTAGGTTTAGTTGGCTCGCGTTTTTGCTGTTCACCAACCTCTTTGTCAACTAACTTTTCAGGTTCAGACTTAATTTTGTTTTCTGCTTTAACCTCACCCTTATTGAATTCGTTCCTAGTGGGCTGAGTTTGTTTTGCGCTACCCTCAACTCTTTCTGATCCTCTTTTAACAGGATAGGATTTTGCAGTTTCGGGCTCAGTTTCTTTTAGCTGCGCTCTAACTTTTGCCTCTTCTGAATTGAGCTTTTCCCCTGGTACACAGGAATTAACAATAAAAGTTATTTTTGTAGGGTAATCAAAGCCCGCACGTGTCTCAATATCTGTAAAAACACCGATACCACCACCTATTAACGCGTTCCCATAAAGTGGGAGATTACCTGAAGAAGTTATTTTGACCTTATGAAGATCGAAACTATCTCCCTTGCAATTTAACTCTAACTGGTCGTAACCCTTGTGCAGGTGCAAAGTTCCAGGAGTCTTCACGCTCCACTCACCAATTTCATTGCTTACGCTACATTCAGCTTTAACAGGCTTATCGCCACATTTAGTCTCGATAAATACATCTTGATAGCTGCCCATCATGACGGATGCACACCCACCTATTGCCAAGAATAAAGCAACACATAAAGACTTGATATTTTTAGGAAAATTTTGCATATCAATATCTGTTTCTGCTGTAGGTAGGTTACGCCTTGATGATCAAAACTGAGAAGAAATAAATTCAGTTGCTAATGTGATTCTGTTGCCAATCAACTCAACAGAGCACAACACTAGCCCTCCTATGAAATCGGCTTTAATAAGGATTACTTTAATAAATAAGCGATTAATTTATTAAATCCTTTGAATTCATAAATGAAACGATTTATGAATTTATTTAGAACTTTGTAACTATTTAAATCAATTGCACTCGATTTAAATAGTTATTTATTCATCGCTATTTGAGTTCCTAACCTTAAGGGATTTGTGTATTCGTTCCCACTATGGGTGTTGGGTTGGCTGGGACTGTAGTTCCAGTAGCCAAAATAGTTGAACCACTTTGCGGCACAACACTCACTGAAGTAATAACGCTTGAGTTGCTGTACTGTGCAAGGGCAGAACCCAGTGCGTTACTCATTGCAGCAACAGGTACAGGCGCTATAACAGATTGCGAATGAGTATCTGAGTTGCCATTTGCGGTTGAACCCGCATTTGTCACTGCGCCCATATTGACAGATCCATTAGCGAGAGTATTGGTGGAATTTGAGGTGTACTGCGCCAATAACTGCGCTAACTGAGACGCAGTACTACTTGTACCCGCAGCAGAAGTTAGCCATACATCCGCCATCTCGTAGGTTTGACCGCTCGTAGTTGTATAACTAGACACCATTCCAATGGTATTACCATTATTTGACTGATTGGTAATCGAAGCATTCAAATTTAATGACTGAATATTTAACTGCGCTAATGTGTACAGATTTCCTGTCGGTGTAGTTCCGTTAGATCCTGTGTCAACCCAAACCTGAAGTTCATTGAAGATGGGATCGCTTGAATCAATAATCCCGGTACCGTTCGAATCAAACGCTGACAAGGCTGCAAATCCATTAGTCGCAGTCTGTCCATTAGGCATAACAGTTGCAGATCCAAAGAGTTCAGATCCATTAGTAATCGTCGTAGCACCCTTTGGTAAATGAACTAAAAAGCCCTCACCGGGAGTGATCCATCCTACGTTTGCATCAACTCCAGAATTATTCAAGTCAAATTTCACACCAGATTGGGCTATCCCTAATGTTTGTATCCCCGTTCCGCTTAAGTCCAGAACTAAAGGAGTGATACTAAGGAATGCAGCCTCTTGGGGGACTGACAAATACTGAGTAGATAAAACCGCCGCTTGCGAAGTCGTCAAATTAGCGATTTGATTAGTTGTCAAACTTTGTATTGCATTGCTAGTAAGCGAAGAGACTTGAGAGGTAGTTAAGGCACTAACCTGCGCGGTTGAGAGCCAGCTGATTTGGTTTGCGGATAATGCCGCCAAATCAGAGGTCGTTATAACAGCTACTTGTGCAGTGGTTAGACTTTGAATTTGATTATTTTGTAAAACTGCAACTTGCGAAGTCGTGAGCACATGGGTCTGAGCTGTAGTTAAAGAGCTGACCGCAGTTGTTGTTAAATAAGACATCTGCAAAGGACTCAAATATGTAATCGCATTCGTAGTTAGGTAAGACAACTCATTAGAATTCAAAGCCTGAATGTCTTGGATGCTAATCGAAGCAACTTGAGAGCTGTTTAGCGCTGAGACCTGACTGGTCGTGAGTGACATGAGTTGAGAAGGACTCAATATCGCAAATTCAGTAGAGCTCAAACCCGCGACTTGAGCTGTTGAGAGCGATGACAGCTGTGCAGTAGTCATCGCTGTAATCAACGCCGTACCAAGCGCGTTCAATTGTGCGTTTGTCAGCGCAGAGGACAAACTTGTCGATAAAGAAGCGACATCCGACTGTGACAACGCAGAAATCTCAGTAGAGCTGAGAGCAATTATTTGCGAAGTTGTAAAAGCATTTAACTGGGTTGTACTTAGGTTTGCGATTTCAGAGGGAAGCAAGCTGCGGACCTGCGTTGTCGTTAGCGCGCTTACTTGGGCGGTATTTAGAGAAAGAATTTCTAAACCCACATTATTAAGTTGTTGATCACCTAGGTGTTGTATTTGATTGGTTGTTAACGCTGCCACCTGAGTAGTGCTTAGGAAGGCAATATTCGCACCCAAATTAGCAATCTGAGTAGAGGTTAAAGCATCTAACTCAGTAGTCGTTAAGACCGCAACATCATCAGCAATGGTCAATAACTGATTAACCTGTGAAACGCTCAAACTTGGTATTTGCGAAACTGTGAATGAGCTGACCTGTGAAGTGGTTAAAGCAGCAACCTGTGTTGAGATGAGTTTCGGGATTTGCAGTGAAGAAATAGCCTGAATCTGATTCGTTGTTAATACAGCGACTTGAGATGTATAAAAAGAGGAAATACCAATTCCAAAAGCGACCACCTGGGAGGTTGTCAATGTCTGGACCTGTGAGGTAGTCAGTGCATTAATCTCGGGAACAGTCAACGCAGCAACTTGAGAGGTTGTTAGCGCTGCAGTTTTATAAATATCTAAATTTGAAACCTGCGATGTTGTGAGCCCGGCAATTTGTGCTGTGGTTAAACTTTGAAGTTGTGGATTAGACAATGCTGTAAACTGATCAGTCGTTAATGAGGCTATTTGTGCTGTCCCAAGACTTGACACTTGTAGTGTTGTTAAGTACTCCATACCAAGCGTACCTAAGGCGTTCAACTGAGCTGGTGAAAGCGCTAAATTTTCAACAGTAGTTAAAGCAGATACGTTAGGTTGCCAAAGCGTAGAGACTTGATCTGTCGTAAGCGCAGCAATATTAGATGTCCCCAAGCTATCAATCAAAACCGTATTCATAGAATTTAGTTGAGTTGCGCTAAGGCTGCTAACCTGAGTGGTATTTAAACTACCCACCTGAGTAGTTGTCAAAGAATTGATTTGGGAATAATTAAGAACATTTAACTGCTGCGTTGTCAAAGCATTTATTTGCAGCGTAGTCAAACTTTGAATTTGACTATTTGTTAAATTCTGTACCTGAAGAGGTGCAAAGTTTGATACTTGCGCAGTTGTTAGAGCTTGGAACTGCGAAGTTGTTAAAGATTGGAGCTCCCCAAGCGTTAGGTTGAGTAATTGAGTCGTCGTCAAAGCAGAAGTTTGAGAAGTACTCAACTGCGCAAACTGTAAGTTCGTTAAATTGTTGATTTGTTGCGTTTGAAGGCTTTGCAGTTGAGTACTCGTTAAAGATTGGAGTTGCAAGGTGTTAAACGACTGGATTTCGTAAATGGTTAATGCATTCAGATCAGCCGTATTCAAACTTGCTACCAAATTAGTCGTCAATGCGCTAATTTGACCGGTAGTTAATGCTGCCGCTTCGGTTGTAGATAAGCCGCTAACTTGGGCGGTACTCAAAGCTTGGATAGCCCCCGTGCTCAACATAATTAAGTTGGAAGTGCTCAATAAATTAAGTTGAGAAACTGTAAGTGCAGGCGCTTGGACAGAAGTTATCGCATTGATTTGATTGCTTTGTAACTGATTAATCTGGACGCTAGTTAAGCTCGCTACGTCAGAGGTATTCAAAGCAACAATTTGTTGAGTGCTCAACAACGCAACAGCCTGACTTGATAATGCCTGTGTTTGCGCAGTTGTCAACACATTAATCTGCGATGTTGATAACGATTGGATTTGAGTATTATTTAGAGCTTGTACGTTTGCAGTACTCAGCCCCTGAAGACCAGAGGTTGTAATTGCTGAAATCTGCGATGAACTAATCATCCCAGCTTGTGTTGTTGAAATTACAGCGATTTGAGAACTTGTCAGTGACGCCATTTGCAAGTTTGAAATTGCTTGAATTTCAGACGTTGTAAATCCTTGAATACTGTTTACTGCAATAGCTTGGAACGCTGTGGTACTAAATCCTGTTAACTGAGAAGTCGATAAACTTTGGACTTGTAGGGAAGTCAGTGCATTAATTTGGGCTGTACTGAGGGCATTGATTTGAGAGGCATTGAGTACAGAGATTTGTGCTGTTGTTAATGACCCAATGGCTGCAACACTCAACGCAGCTGTCTCGGGGGTAGTGAGAGCAAGAACTTGTGAGTTGCTTAAAGCTACGACCTGAGTAGTGGTGAGTGCAGCAATATCTGCAGTTAAGAGACTAGCGACTTGCTGAGTGCTAAGCGCATTGATCTGCGTAGTCGTCAAGGCACCAATTTGCGTTGTCGACAGCGCACCCAACTGAGTCGT
>CAIRBP010000113.1 GCA_903876885.1 uncultured Burkholderiales bacterium
CTCACCCGTTCGCCACTCGCCACCAGGGTTGCCCCCGTGCTGCCGTTCGACTTGCATGTGTAAAGCATTCCGCCAGCGTTCAATCTGAGCCAGGATCAAACTCTACAGTTCGATCTTTTGATTTTTTTGTCTCCGAAGAGACCACTCATTAAAACGGAATTGAAGTGAACTTCACTTCTATCTTCATGAGCGTTTTAAGTCTTGCGACTTGGTTACTAGAACCATGGCAAGTACCAAAAACGCCCACGCTTATCGGCTGTAGTTTTTTAATGAACCCAAGAAAACTTTTACATTTTCTTTGTCTCCGCTGCGATCAGCAGAGCCTTAGATTGTAGCACGCTTTTTAAGCCTGCTACTTATAAATTAAAATATTTTTAATTTATTTCGCCGCGATTTGTATTTACTACTTTTCTGCAGCGAAGCCTTCGATTGTGACATATTTTTTAATAACCTGTCAACCTTGAGGGTCTTTATTTCCTTGGCTGGTCAGTTGTGATTTTTATCACTTCTCATCAGCCGAGCCCGCTAGTATAACCCGTTTTTATATCGAAATCAATGCCTCTTGGTATTTTTCGCCAAATATTGCAATTCTCCTCTGAAAATAATTGTTTATGGCCTACTTGCCAGGACGTTTTCGTCCAATTTTTAGCGATTTACTGGTCGGCGATAAGCTCTCATTTTTGCTTTGCTCACTTAACGAAACTTAATTTGAATAAAAGAATGATCGCTACTTTTATTTGTGGATCCATAATCTGTGTATGTCACTTATCACACTCAACCAAGCAAGTCTCGCTTACGGACACCACCCATTATTAGATCAAACCGATTTCTCTCTAGAAGACGGCGAGCGCGTTGGCCTTATTGGCCGTAACGGTACGGGTAAGTCGACTCTTTTAAAGGTCTTGAACCGCCGTGAAGCCCTTGACTCTGGAACTATTCAGTATCAACAAGGCCTTCGAATTAATTATGTGGCGCAAGAGCCTTTATTCGATACAAATAAAACTATTTTTGAAGTTGTCAGTGAAGGTCTCTCCGAACTTTTGCAGTGCATTGAAGACTATTCCAACGGTACTGGGGACATGGATGAACTGTTCAACAGAATCGACACTTTAGGGGGCTGGGGATGGGAACAAAAGGTTGAACAGTCCCTAGAACAACTCCGGTTGAACGGCAAACTAACCATCGGAACACTCTCAGGGGGAACCTTAAAGCGGGTCGCACTCGCACAGGCCTTAGTTTGCACTCCTCAAGTACTTTTACTCGACGAGCCAACCAATCACCTTGATTTAGAGAGCATTGATTGGCTGGCCTCGCTGCTTACAGAATTTAAGGGTAGTGCAATAGTAGTTACTCATGATCGGTCTTTCCTGGACAAGGTTACGACTCGGATTGTGGAGCTAGACCGGGGTCGCCTTCGCTCTTATTACGGCAACTATTCTCAATTCAGAATTAACAAGGAAGCTCAACTAGCTCAAGAAAGTGTTATCAACGCCAAAGCAGACAAATTACTAGCGCAAGAAGAAATTTGGATTCGTAAGGGCGTAGAGGCTCGTAGAACACGCTCTGTTGCTCGTATCGCACGCCTAGAAGAACTGCGAGCGCAAAGACAAAGTCGTCGCGAGGCAGTAGGCAAAGTAAAACTGAGTGTCGACACAGGCAATAGAACAGGGAAGATAGTTTCTGAACTCGAACACGTCAATCTATCATTTGGTGAGAGATGCATTGTTAAAGATTTTTCAAGTATTATTTTGCGAGGAGACAAGATAGGCCTTTTGGGACCCAATGGCGCAGGAAAAACCACACTTCTCAAGTTAATTCTGGGAACCCTTGAGCCTGATTCGGGCAATGTGAAGTTTGGCACTCAATTGCAGATTGCTTATTTTGACCAAATGCGTGGAGCACTTAATTTAGACGACACTCTTGAAAACTTTATTAGCCCAGGCAGCGAGTGGATTGAAATTGGCGATCAACGACAACATGTAAAAAGTTATCTTGGCGACTTTCTCTTCTCGCCGGCAAGAGCAAACTCTCCCGTACGGTCCCTATCAGGAGGCGAGCGTAATCGATTACTTTTAGCACGGCTATTTGCGCGCCCAGCAAACGTTTTGGTACTAGACGAGCCCACCAATGATCTTGATATTGAAACTCTCGAGCTTTTAGAGGAGCTTCTTGAGAACTACAAAGGAACCGTATTTTTAGTCAGTCATGACCGCGCCTTTTTGGATAATGTTGTAACGAGTCTTATCGCCTATGAAGGCGATAGTACCTGGCGCGAATACGAAGGTGGGATTCAAGATTGGCTTGTACAGTCAAGAAGATCTGGAAAATCAACCGCATTGGCAAGTGAACATAAAACCATCCAGAACGACCAAGTTTTGCCCGAAAAAGGGGCGTCCAACATTGTCGTATCGCCAACAGCCAACAACACATTAAAAAAGAAGCTCGGATACAAAGAACAAAGGGAGCTAGATGGCTTACCCGCTCAAATTGAGAGTTTAGAAACGGAGCAAAAAGAAATCGCAAACCTCATAGAGGATGGGAGCATCTTCAATTCAGACCCCAAACGAGCCCATGAGCTCTTATCCAAAAGCACACAAATTGAATCTCGATTACTGGAACTTTTGGAACGATGGGAAGCGCTATCAACAAAAATCTAAAAATCGACTTTTCACGCCTTAATATTCCAGCAACGATACGTTTAAATTATCTTCACTATGGGAAAAATCTATCTCGTACGCCACGGCCAAGCCTCCCTAGGAGCGAATAATTACGATCAATTGAGTGCGTTGGGTGTTAAACAAAGTTTTCGACTAGGCGAGTACTTTAAAGAACGCGGAATTTTCTTGGAAGCAGCTTACTGCGGATCACTTTCACGACAACAGGGAACGCTAAGCCAAATTTTGCAAGGACTAGAGGAGCCCAAAATAAATTGCACAACAATTGCAGCACTGAACGAATACGACAGTCATGAATTAATTAAATCCGTACATCACGGTAATATCCCAAATCCGAGCACACCGGATGGATACAAAGAGTTTTTCAGATTATTGCGACTAGGGTTGCTGCAATGGATGACTAACTCCGTATCGCCGAATAACTTGCCCTCCTTTGCGGACTTTCAGGAGGGAATCATTCAAGCTCTGAAAAATGTGCAGTCTTCTCACAAAGGAGCGGTATTGATAGTCTCCAGCGGAGGCCCTATCTCTACTGCATTGGCTTATTTACTTGAAGCCAGCGATAGCGCTAGGATTGAGCTCAATCTTCGGTTACGTAATTCATCCATTTCTGAGCTAAGCTTTAATGCTAACGCCCTTTCGGTGATTAGTTTTAATGGATTGGAGCATCTATCCGAACCCCAATACAAGGATTGGATTACTTACGCTTAAAAAATAGGTTGAGCTTCATCTTAACTTTCGCTCAAAGATTGAGGGGGGGCATTGCGGTCAGCTCCTCAAGGAGCTGCGCTAGTTTAATTCCCACTTGCTCCAGCAATTTTTTACCCTTTTGCGCTGTAGCTTGGCTTGCACGACCTACTGCCCCACTCGCGTTGTAGTCCTGAATGTGCCAACCTAATTTGGCACTTTTACCGTCACCTAGAATTTTATATTTAGCTGTCCGTTTCTCGGATTCAGATGAAAAGTCTTTTGCCTCACTCATGCGAACTAAATCAGGAGCAATATGTAACATAAGTGAAGTTTCAATATCGCCGGCATGCACGCCGTAGCGCTGTTCATGCGCGCCGAAATCACTCCAAGCCTCTTCGCTGATTTGTAATTGATACCAACTGGTGCTAAAAACCAATAAATTGTGAGTTCCTCGAAGATCCCTTGCAATCAGATCCATTAACCCTACGTTGCCGCCGTGTGAGTTCAAAATCAAGAGCTTTCGAATTCCTGAACGGGCTATACAGGCCCCCAATTCAGCCCCGATTTGAAGCATGGTTGAAGCACTCAAACTAAGTGTTCCAGGAAAAGCAGTATGCTCCGTGCTAAGTCCAACGGACTGAGTTGGCAAGATAAAAACTTGCATATGGGCAGGCAGGTGTTTAAGCCCCTCTTCAACAACAGCGTTCACAATGTGAGAATCAACGCACAAAGGTAAATGGGGTCCGTGCTGCTCTGTTGCAGCAAGAGGCAATACTGCAACCGCGTTCAGTGGATCGATAGATTTGAAATCTAACGTAGTCAATAGATTCCAGTATTTGGGTAAAGCGTTCATTTGTCGTATGTTAATTCGTTTTCAGATGTTTTTCGCTTGCCCAACGCGCGATTATGTTGCAGATTCTGTAACATACGAACATTATGAAACTTAAGCTTGCCCGCGCTACCCCCAGGACTTTGACCCTTACACGCCTCAATTCAGCAAAGAATGAGCGTTATTGTTGTCATAATTTTATGGTCTTTGCATTTTGGATACGGTTAAATCAAAATCTTAAACAAATTTTTAGATACGCTCGATTAGCCGCTTTTACCGCTCTGTCCTTTACATCCCATTTTGCTTTTGCTGGCTCCCAATTCGTTCAAACAGACCAAGTGAGGGCGGACCTACTTGCATACGCGCCTAATGGGGTTAATGCTAATCAAACATTTTGGGTCGGGCTAAAACTAACCCACCAACCAGAGTGGCACACCTACTGGAAAAATCCAGGCGACTCGGGATTACCTACACAGTTGGCCTGGGACTTGCCAAAGGGTTTTCAAGCTAAAGAGCTTTTGTGGCCAACACCTCAAAAGTTATATGTATCAAATCTGACTAACTACGGATTTGAGGGGACAGCTTTGTTAGTCACCCCAATTAGCGTGCCCGCTGGGGCACTTTTGACGGGGTCAAGCATTGAGGTTGGTTTGCATGCAAGTTGGCTTATCTGTAAGCAAGAATGTGTACCTCAAGAGGGCGATTTTCGTATCAAGATTCCAATCAAAAGTTCGTCTGCAATAGATTCCTCTGACTTTATAAGCGTTATCGAACATCAGGCGATTGAATTGCCTAAATCCAACCAAGTTTTAGAGCTTAAAGGACAACGCTTGGTAGGACAATTCCGGGGTATACCCAAAGAATTTCTTACAGCGCCCTATACGGTTTTTCCAGAGCTAAGCGAGCTTATATCTGATCCAAGACCTGGTGCTGAGCCTAAAGCGGCTGACAGACTCAACTCTAGCTCAATGAAGTTAGACTTTGAATTACATCCCATGCGAAGTACCCAGCCCTCTGAATTGGGATTACTGCTTGTATTCCAAACTCCCCAAGGTGCCAAAGCTTTTCACACAAACTTTAAAATAAAAGGTACATGGCCCAAAATTCCGTCTATTCAATCTCCCCCTAGCCCTGGCGCTAGCCCGGGTCAATTACTTCAGACTAATGAGGCGGAATTAAATAACAATCCGCTCGTGACAGCCCTAACGCCTGATACGTCAAAAAATCAATCCACTTCAATAAATCGTGATTTAAATATTTTTGTAAGTTATCCTTTTCTTGCTGCAGTCCTTGGGGCTTTGCTAGGGGGCATGATTCTTAATCTAATGCCTTGTGTTTTACCGATACTGGCCATCAAGGTACTGAGTCTTGCTACGCATTCTCAAGACACTTTTATTTACAGACGCAACAGCATAGGTTACGCGCTTGGTGTCATGTTTTGCTTTTTATTGCTAGGTGGACTTGTTGTTGGACTAAAAACTATTGGGTTGGAGCTGGGGTGGGGATTTCAACTTCAGTCACCTGTCGCTGTAGCTGGACTTAGTTTTTTATTCTTATTGATTGCCCTCAATTTATTGGGTGTTTTTCAAATCCACTTAGTCATACCTAACAAAATCTTAATGATCCAAAGCAACGATCCTGGCATAGACGGATTTTTATCTGGGCTTCTTAGTGTTTTGGTGGCTGCTCCTTGCACAGCCCCTTTCATGGGAGCTTCATTGGGATGGGCCGTTACAGCTGCCAACTGGCAAGGTCTTCTCATCTTTGCCTGCTTAGGGCTTGGCATGGCTTTGCCAATACTTGCCATTAGTTTCGTACCCTCTCTAGGCAGACTCTTACCCAGGCCTGGAGCGTGGATGAACACGATGAGAGTGTTTTTAGCTTTTCCAATGCTATTTACCGTAACATGGTTACTTTGGGTCTACGGCCAACAACTTGGCCTTAACTCGATGGCGCTTTTAATCGTTGCACTTATTACGTTTAGTGCACTTATCTTTTGTTCTAAGCTCAGCGGTTCATCAAAGACTTTTGCGACCGTCTTCTTTTTAGTTTTATTGGTCTGTGAGTTTGCATTCGGGCGAAGTTTAGAGCAAACCGTAACAAGTACGCAGGCGATCCCATCCTCCGTTACATCCAATAACAATTCAACCCTCACGACTCCAAAGAATTTGGTATGGGAGTTGTGGTCGCCTCAATTGGTCGAGCAAACCCTAGCCCAAGGACGACCCGTTTTCGTTGACTTTACAGCAGCTTGGTGCATCACCTGTCAAGTTAATGAGAGCACTACCCTTCAAAACGAAACTATTAAATCTTTACTTCTTACTAAAAATGTTAGGCTATTACGAGCTGATTGGACCAAGCCAAACGCACAAATTGCCAGCACTCTTGCCAATCTTGGGCGAAACGGGATTCCTGTTTACTTAATCTTAGCGCCGGGACAAAAACAAACTATGCTCTCAGAGTTGTTAGATGTTCAAGAACTGGCTAAAGCCCTCAATCAGCTAAGGACTCCAGAGGGCTACTGAATATTAGATTAAGTCTTTATTGTTTTCTATAGTACTACTTTCCGTTATCATAAATTCACATGCTTTTCGACTTATACACAAAATTATTAATTAGCAAAGTAAATAATTTCCCTGATATCAAAAGTCCATAAATCAATTATTTTTAACGTAAGCTATTGATATTAATAGTTATTTTAATTATCGAGATTGTTGATAAGTCATCACCTTACCGATAGGATCCTTCAAAAACATCCCCGTTTTACTTAACTGTCAACAAAGTTATCCACAAAAATACAAAATCCTTGAAAATCAACGACTTAAGAGTCATTTCGCAAACTTCAATCAAGCATCTTATCTAAAGCCCTAAACTTTGACCTACTTAATTAATGTCCTGGTTAACCTACCGCTTCATGCTAATTTAAGCGGTCCTTTAACCTATTTGCACTCCGAACCCTTAGAGGCCGGGAAATTAGTGCGAGTGCCTTTTGGAAAAAAAGAGATTCTTGGCGTGGTGTGGTTCCAGGAGTCGGAAAATGAGTTTGGCCCTCTAGAAGAAAGTGATTACGACCAAAAGCAGAGCAGTCATCAAAAAGCAACTCTCACTCAGTCCAGCGTTGTGCTCAAACACATTAACAGTGTCATTGACGGCGTCCAGGCGTTGGATCAAAAGTGGCTGAATTTGGTGGGGTTTGCCGCCTCCTACTACCAACGTGGTTTGGGCGAAATGGCACTTCAGGCACTCCCCCCCCAGTTGCGAGATTTAGATGCTACTCAAATCGCAAGACGTCTGAAAAAAAGAGATTCTCTTAAAAAAGGGTCCCAGGCAAGGGGATCCGATCAAGAAGTTTGCGAAAAGTCGCAGCACACTCTAACCAACGAACAATTAAAGGCAATTGAAATCATACAAAACGGCTATGGACCGTTTCTAATATTTGGAAGCACTGGGAGTGGTAAAACTGAAGTTTATATGCGTTGTGTTGAAGCTGTGTTGTCTGAGGACTCCTCAGCCCAAATTCTTGTTATGGTGCCTGAGATTAACTTAACCCCACAACTTGAAGAACGGTTCCAAACTCGTTTTGCCCCGTTATTAGACCAATTCGGTTCTTCAAGTGTAGTTTGCATGCACAGTGGCATGACACCAGCACAAAGGTTGCAGTCTTGGTTAGCCGCACATAGTGGGACAGCAAGAATTATCTTGGGCACACGAATGGCTATCTTTGCGTCTATACCTAACTTAAGATTAGTTGTGGTGGATGAAGAGCACGATCCAAGCTACAAGCAGCAAGAAGGGGCTAGGTATTCAGCAAGAGATTTAGCCGTTTACCGAGCAAAACAATTAGGTATCAAAGTCATTCTTGGCTCCGCAACGCCATCTCTTGAGAGTTGGCATCATGCACAAAATTTAAATCCAAGTACACAACGCTCCAAATACCAATTAATAAACATGCCCTCACGTATAGGTCAGGCATCCATGCCCGGGGTTCAACTCGTTGATCTGAATTTTCAACCTAAAGGAACTGTTTTCTCAAATCAACTCTTAGAGGCTATTAAAACAAGAGTCCAAAAAGGCGAGCAAGTATTAATTTTACTTAACAGAAGAGGATATGCCCCAGTCCTACATTGCCAGGACTGCGACTGGAAGAGTGCTTGCTTGCATTGCAGCGCTTACAGAGTTTTTCATAAAACAGACCGAACGCTTAAGTGCCATCACTGCGGCGTAGTAGAACGGGTTCCTAGCCACTGTCCAAGTTGTGGAAATGCTGATATTTCAGCACTTGGCAAAGGTACAGAGCAACTAGAGGAGTTACTAGGTACACTGTTATCGGACGTCCGCCAAGCGGATGGACAACACTTGAATGTACTCAGGATTGATGCTGACAGTACTCGACTAAAAGGCTCTTTGAATGATCAATTAGCCAAAGTCCACTCGGGTGAGGTGAATATCCTTGTGGGTACTCAGATGATTGCAAAGGGTCATGACTTTCGCAAAATCACACTTGTGGCGGCGCTTTATCCCGATGCAGCACTGTTCTCTAGTGACTTTCGTGCGCCAGAGCGTTTGTTCTCGCTTTTGTTACAGGCTGCAGGCAGGGCCGGTCGAGATGCGGACTTGGCTCCCGCCTCTCCCTCTGAGATGTGGATTCAAACTCAGTATCCTGATCATCCCTTATTTCAGGCCCTCATTACTTATGACTATCCACAATTTGCATCTCAGCAACTAATTGAACGCTCTCAAGGGCATCTCCCCCCTTTCTCCTTTCAAGCACTTATTCGAGCAGATGCAAGATCTCAAAGCGAGGCGCAGTTATTTTTAAACACGGCAAGAGACAATGCTGAGCTTGTTCTTCAACAAATTCGTGAACTTCGGTCGAACTCCACAGCAACTTGGCTCCTTTTTGAACCAACTCTTTATCCTGCAATTCCCATGACACTACAAAGGGTTGCAAACATTGAGCGGGCTCAAATGCTAATTGAATGTGACTCAAGAGTGATGCTACAAGAGTTTTTAAAATGTTGGCAAAATCAGCTTCACCAGTTACAACCAAAATTTAAAGGGCTAATACGGTGGGTTTTGGACGTGGATCCGCTTAGTATTTAATGAATATTTATTTAGTCATAAAACTTAACTAGAGTGCTAAAGCTCACAAATGCAAGTGCTGTCGTGATTAATATAATTTTAGCGATACGCTCATTATCTGCGCCGTATCGCTGAGATAACATGACCACGTTGCTTGCGCTTGGGAGTGCAGCGATGAGCACCATAATTTTTAAGCTACTCGCTTTTAAGTCCAACCCCATCGTAATCACAGCGTATCCAAGACTGTAAATGATTAATGGATGTACGATTAATTTCAAGATAGAGATTGTCCAATAATCTTTTTTTACAAGTTGCAGACTCATCGCCCCTTCATCAGGGCTAGACGCCGTCATCCAAGACCTGCCAAGCACCGCCCCCACAGTGAATAAAGCTGTGGGTGAGGCGGCGTCACTCAATAGCTGTACTGTCTTATCTACGGGAGCAAAGAGTGCTAAATTAAAAGCACAAAAAGTCACTCCAAGTACGATTGCCCAGGGCATTGGATTCATCACTATCCCCTTCAATGCCTTTTGCAGAGCAACACCTACTCCGTGATTACCGGCGCCCTCCAACCTAGATAATGCAATGCAAAGCGAAGTCGTGAACACCATATCAATGGTAATCGTCACAATGGCTATGCCTGCGGCGGATAGCCCAAAAAGTGCGAGTAACAAGGGTACGCCCATAAAACCTGTATTAGGAAATGCAGCGACTAGTGCGCCAAAGGATGAGTTATTCCACCCCCATCCAGATCGCAGTGAAAGACCCATTGCAATTGCAACCATCACACACGCACCAACAAAATAAGTCAACAACACTGCGGGGTTAAGTAATTGATCTAATTGTGCGTGAGTACCAAACCTAAACAACATGCAGGGTAATGCAAAATAGAGAACGAAAATATTCAGGCCTGGAATCGCCTCTAAAGGTAACATTTTCTTGGTGGTCGCTAAAAAACCCGCCAAAACCAGTGCGAAAAAAGGACAAGTAACACTAAATACATCCAACATTCCCACATTGTGCACGGTATGATAGAAATCTTTGGAATATTTTCGAATTTTTTACCTTTCGTAGTTTTTCACAACTGTTTTTTTCAATATTTCGGTTACCTGTCGCTTTGATTTATGTCCGCTCAACTCAACAACGCTCAACAAGAAGCTGTTAATTTTTTACACGGCCCATGTCTAGTTTTGGCTGGTGCCGGCTCGGGTAAAACAAGGGTCATCACTCACAAAATTGCACGCTTGATACAAGCTGGGGTGGAGCCTGAGCGCATAGTAGCCATTACATTTACCAACAAAGCTGCAGTTGAAATGCGTGAGCGAGCCAAGTCGTTAATTGGTCGCTCATCAAAGGGGGTTTTAATTTGTACCTTTCATGCTATGGGAGTTCGAATGCTCCGTCAAGACGGAGAAAGTGTAGGACTTAAACCCCAATTTAGCATCCTAGATACTGATGATGTCACTAGCATATTAAAAGATGCGGGTGGTACAACAGATGTCAAACTCGCTAGACAGTGGCAATGGAAGATTAGTTCTTGGAAAAATCAAGGTTTTAACTCGGCTCAGGCCTTAGCATTGGCTGAAGATGATCAAGACCGATTAATTGCTCAAATCATGGGTAGATATGAAGAACGATTGAGCGCATATCAAAGCGTGGACTTTGATGACTTAGTTGGGCTCCCTCACAAATTATTACGCGAAAGCCCAGAAGTAAGAGCTAAATGGCAGGATCTCATCCAGCATATATTGGTAGATGAATACCAAGATACAAACGCTACTCAGTACGAGTTTTTAAAGCTACTTGCAGGGGATAAGCAACGATTTACTGCAGTAGGTGACGATGATCAGTCGATCTATGGTTGGCGTGGGGCAACTCTTGAGAATTTACAAAAATTGCCGATTGATTATCCTAATTTAAAAATCATCAAACTAGAGCAGAACTACAGATCCACTAGCGCTATTTTGAATGCGGCCAACAATGTTATTCAGCCTAATCCAAAACTATTCCCCAAAACCTTGTTCTCAGAACTTGGGCAAGGTGAACCGGTGCAAGTGATTGAATCTGATAATGAGGAACACGAAGCAGAAAGAGTGGTTGCAAGGATTCAATCTTTGCGTGCTATTCCTAAAATTAGCTCCAGCGGTGAAGTCCGTCACCCAGAATTTAAAGAGTTTGCCGTCCTTTACCGAGCCAATCATCAGTCTAGAGTGCTTGAGCAAGCTTTTCGAAAAGCACAGATACCCTACAAAGTGTCTGGTGGTCAAAGTTTCTTTGATAAAGCTGAAATTAGGGATCTATGCTCTTGGCTCAGATTGTGGGTGAACAACGACGATGATCCCGCTTTTTTAAGAGCGATTACTACACCCAAGCGAGGAATTGGTCACCAATCCTTGCAAGCGCTCGGACAGTTTGCCAATCAATATAAGGTAAGTCTATTTGAGGCTTTATTTAGCCAAAGCCTTGGCTCTGTTATTTCTCCAAAGATTTTAGGAGGACTACATGAGTTTGGACGCGAAATTAACGACTTAGAATTTCGAGCCAAACATACCAAAGGTAATGAGGAAGCTAAGACTTTTCTCATGGATTGGTTAAAAAATATTGGCTACGAGAAATTCTTGTTTGACAATGAGGACAACGAAAAAATTGCATCCCAAAGATGGATAAATGTTCTTGAGTTTTGTGATTGGATTGCAAACCGTTGCGGCGGTCAAATTGAAGATACTGCTGGAGTCACAACTGAACAGGAGCAAAAGAATTTACTGGATGTAGTACAAACTGTATCTCTTTTATCAACGCTTTCTGAGCGCGAACAAGATCAAAATGTTGTAACTTTGTCAACCCTTCACGCTGCTAAAGGTCTTGAATGGCCTCATGTTGTGCTAGTTGGTATCAATGAGGATATCCTTCCGTTTAAACCTAGCTCAAACGAGGAGGGAGGTGAGTTAACTGAAGTTCAAATGTTTGCTCAGACTCAGCGCATCGAGGAGGAAAGACGGTTGATGTATGTTGGTATCACC
>CAIRBP010000114.1 GCA_903876885.1 uncultured Burkholderiales bacterium
TCCAAAACTTGGCAAGACTGGATGACCAAGGGTCAAACCCCCTCGAGTCTTTCCTGCGAGAGCTCAGCGATGCTTAGAAACTTAGAGTACGGAAAGAAACACAAAATAAACGGTACGCCGACCATTCTATTGGCAGACGGATCAAGGGTACCGGGCGCAATAGAGGCCAAAGAATTAGAGAAGCTCTTACTGGACATCAAATAAAGTCAACAAACAAACAAACAGGCTGCTATAAGCTCCTGCAAGCTCCTGCAAGCTCCTGCAAGCTCCTGCAAGCTCCTGCAAGCTCTTACAACCCCCGCCAATTGAGGTATTGAACGTGAACGAGAAGAATAAGGTATTGACACTGGGCTACGCTGGATTGGTACCCTTTGTAACTTTTGCGGTATTGATATGGTTGGTCTCCCCCGAGCTGCAGCCATTTGTAGCACTTGCCCTGACTGGATATGCATCTACCATCATTGCGTTTCTTGGGGGTATCCACTGGGGAATCGGTTTTAAAGAAAAAGTTGATCACAGAACTTTTCATTTCATTTGGGGCGTGGTCCCCGCACTCGCAGGTTGGATTTGTGTAATCATGCCGGCCTACGCAGCTCTTCCCTTACTGGCCCTTATGTTAATCATTTGTTACTTGGTTGACCGGAAAACTTGGCCCTTGGTTGGCCTTGAAGAGTGGTTGAAACTTAGACTTGTTTTGACTGTTGTAGCAACCCTTAGTTGCCTGTTCGCAAGCGGTGCGGTCTAAGAGCTCGCTTTACTGCCAAATCCAAACACTGCCTCATCAACCCCATGGTAAAACGAAGTCTAAAGACGCATAAAGACTCTAAAGCATCTACTACCCACTCGGTATTATTCGATGTGTTTGTCCTCAATCCTCAAGCCCACACCTTCAGGGTCAGGATGACGATAGATGCACCTTCTAAGGATCAAGAAGTTAACTTTCCTCTGTGGATTGCGGGAAGTTACATGATCAGAGATTTCTCAAAGCAACTGCATAACCTCAGTGCTAAACAAAATGGTAAATCTGTAGCTTGTTCCCAGCTGAGTAAGTCGAGCTGGAGGGTGCACTGCAAGCAGTCCTCAAAGCTCACACTTGAATACGATATCTACGCGCATGATCCGTCTGTAAGAGGGGCCTGGCTTGACAACACCCGGGGCTTCTTTAACGGTACCAGCCTGTTCTTTGAGTGCACTGGACTTGCAAATGCGCCTCACTATCTTAAGTTACATAAAACGCCCATCGCCGCGCAATATGAACTTGTCACTGAGAAGTGGAGTGTTTATACAAGTCTGGACAGACTCAAGACCGATAAAACGGGCTGGGGTCTGTACAGCGCAAACTCCTTCGAAGACTTAGTCGATACACCTGTGCTCATGAGTAACGCTTGGCTTGGGGAGTTCGAGATCTCATCAGGCCCCCACAAAGTCAAACACCAAATGGTATTGAACGGTATTAACCCATCCTTTGATGGTGCAAGACTTGTTTCGGACACGCAAAAGATTTGTCAAACGGTGATTGATTTCTGGCATAAAAATACCAAGCCTGTAGTCAAAAAATATCTTTTCATCGTCAACGTTGTTCAAGATGGTTACGGAGGTCTAGAGCACAAATCATCGACGGTTTTGCAGTGTAAACGTTCAGACTTACCCATCATCCACAAACCAGAAGCTTCTGAGGGTTATGTTGGCCTCTTGGGGCTTATCTCTCATGAGTACTTCCATACATGGAATGTGAAACGCCTCAGACCGTTGGAGTTTAGTAAATATGATTTCAGCACCGAAAATTACACGCAGATGCTGTGGTTCTTTGAAGGCTTTACAAGCTACTACGATGATTTGCTACTTCGTCGATCGGGACTTATCTCTGACCAACAGTACTTGAAAATTCTGAACAAAACAATACAACAAGTTATTCAAACTCCGGGGAGAAGAGTTCAGTCCGTAGCGCAGTCAAGTTTTGATGCCTGGCTTAAATACTACAAGCCTGATGAGAACACGCCCAATTTGACTGTGAGTTACTACACAAAGGGGGCGTTGATAGCACTGTGTTTTGATTTGAAGTTACGAGCGCACAACACCAGCTTAGACGCGGTCATGCGCGAACTCTTCAAACGCAGCTCAGGCGGTCCTATTACTGAGGAGGACTTCAAAAGCGTGTTGGAAGATCTCTCACACAGAACCTGGGATGCGGAGATCCGCGAGTGGATCCACGGGGTTGAAGATCCACCTTATGCTTTGCTATTGCAAAACCAAGGCATCAAGATTGAATACTCTGCAGATTCACTACAGCAGCAACTTGGACTTCGCACAGATGACTCAAAGTCTGGGGTACAAATTAAAGTTGTACTAACTGGTGGACCGGGCGAACAAGCAGGCTTTATCCCAGGTGATGAATGGATTGGAGTTGAAGTGTTTGATGAGAGCACACCAAAATCCAAAAGCAAGGCAACCACTCGTAACTTGTCCAAGCCTGGTCATAAATCTTGTTGGCGCATACAAAAACTAGATGAGTTATTTCAATTTGTGGGAAATGCCAAATACTTTGACGCCTTGGTTTGCAGAGACCAACAGTTAATCCTACTGAGAGTTCCCTTTAACATCAAGCTTGCGATGAGTAACAAAAATAGTATCTCTTTGTCAGTTGCTGAAAGCTCTAGAGTTAACCAATGGTTACTTGATGATTAAGGATCAAGATTGGCCGCTTTGTAAGTCAGTTGGGTGGATTAACGCATGAGTGGCTAAAGTGCGCTTAGCTGCAAAGCTAAAACAATATAACAGACCAAGTTTATAAAAAAGAGTTGCAAATAGTTGATGCTTCTGGCCATCAAAGCGCCCAGTCCCCAGCACAACCCCAATATTGCGGCAATGATTTGTAGCCCTAGTGTCTTGGAAACGGTATCTTCGCTTGCCAAAAAGAGGACCGTAAAAACGACAACACTCAAAAATTGGACTATGGATACAGTGACCCGCGTTGCGTTCCACTCGTAAGCATCACTGTAAACACTTGGAACAGACACCTTGAGACTGGATACAAAGTCTGAGGATGTCGCCCTTTGCGGAGTTACAACTGTACTTTGATGGATTGAGAGTGTCCCCTGCCTAAGTTCTTCGTCTGGCGCACTCCAGCCTGGCGGTTTGTAGATGCATTTGAGCTTAGCGCGTATGCCCTTGGTTTGTGCTATTGTTTTATATAAACTGACGTATTCACTGGCAATAGTCCAAAGGGGATCAACACTCTCAAATGGTTTTTTAGTTCCGTACACGCAGGGTTCAACCTCTCTCTCATAAGTCCCAAAGAGGTGATCCCACAGCATGAGGAACCCTCCATAATTTTTATCCAAATACTGAGGATTGACGGCGTGGTGCACTCTGTGATTAGAGGGTGAGTCGAATATGAGATCAAACCAACCGAGCTTACCTATATGCTCAGTGTGGATCCAAAACTGATAAAAAAGAATAACGAGTACGGTTAGTAAGAGTTGTTGCGGGGGCATACCCAAAAAAGCCAATGGCAAATAGAACACAAATCCGAGGATAGGCTCTGTACTGACTTGTCGCAGGGCAACCGATAAGTTGTAGTGTTTACTCTGATGGTGTATGACGTGAGACGCCCAAAAAATAGCGCTTTCATGCTCAGTTCGGTGAAACCAATAATCACAAAAGTCAAACACTATCAGCCCAACGGCGATACCCCAACCAGAGTACCAAAATGGATTCTCATAATCCTTCCATAACCAGTGATACAACAACGTGTAAATTCCGATATGAAAGAACTGATTCACAAATTGTGAGAGCCTACTGATCAGTCCTTGGTTTAAATTGGACAGCGTATCGACCAAAGAATAAGTGTTACGGTTTCGAAACCATCCGTAGGCAAACTCCACAGCCATGAGTACTGTGAAAATAGGTATAGCAAATATGACAATCTCTTCCATACCCATATTTTAATTTTTTTAATAGGCCATTACCCACCAGCGCCAAATACACCCATTGAAGGGTGAACTCACTTGCATAGGACGCACCTTGAAGATTTGGCCAATTATTTTTGCATTCTTTGCGCACAGTCCTCGACCACCCTTCAACGAATGACGCACTAAACCCTTCCCACACAACTACCTGCTCCAAAATAGGATCCTGATGAAACCAACTTACTGCACACCCATAATATTGCACCAATGAAGTGCGTAACCCAAGATGTCGCACCAATTTAGAGCAAATACAGGTTTACACTTACACGGCATTTATTACCATAGCATCAAAAAGAAAGCGGTACACGCTAAATGTTGATGCTTAGGGATTATTTTAGGGAGTGGTCTGAAATGTGCTTAACAAATTATGGATTTTCCATATTCAAACCGGAGAAAGAATGAATCTAATCGAAACATTAAGATCCAATTCGCGAGCAAAAAGATTGCATAAGCAATCTTTTAGAAAAACTTTTAATTAAATGTAAGGTTAACCATGAAACTTATCACGGCAATTATCAAACCTTTCAAACTTGACGAAGTCAGAGAAGCACTGTCTTCTATTGGTGTACAGGGGATCACTGTCACCGAGGTCAAGGGATTTGGAAGGCAAAAAGGACACACCGAGCTCTACAGGGGAGCAGAGTACGCGGTTGATTTCTTACCTAAAGTAAAAATCGAAGCTGCTGTTGCGTCTGAAATGCTTGATCAAGCAATAGAGGCCATTGAAAAGGCCGCTAGAACCGAGAAAATCGGTGATGGCAAAATTTTTGTGACCAACCTCGAGCAAGTTATTCGCATCCGTACCGGTGAAAACGGTAAGGAAGCTCTGTAACCATTTCACTCCCAAAATTTCAACTACTGTTGAGAAAGATCTAAACATGAAAAAAGTCTTATTCACATTGCTGCTAAGCGTGGGAATGTTCCTTGGAACAACCGCCGCCCAAGCAGACTCGGCAACTCCTGCGGCTAAGCCCGCAGCAACAGCCACTGCCGCGGCTCCAGCTGCGCCTGCTGCGGCTCCAGCAGCAGCTGATGCAGCTGCACCCACACCAGTCCCCAACAAGGGTGATACAGCTTGGATGACAGTTTCCACTGTTTTAGTTATTCTGATGACTATTCCTGGCTTGGCACTCTTTTACGGTGGCCTTGTTCGCTCCAAAAACATGCTCTCACTTTTGATGCAAGTTTTTGTTGTCACCTCATTGATATATGTCTTATGGGCAATTTATGGATATTCGCTCGCGTTTACTGCAGGCAATCCGTTTATAGGCTCGCTGGACAAACTATTCTTCAAAGGAATGACTCCTGACTCAGTAGCTGCAACGTTTAGTAAGGGTGTTTACATTCCTGACTTCACTTTCGCTGCGTTCCAGGCAACTTTTGCTGCAATTACATGTACATTGATCGTAGGCTCATTCGCTGAGCGCGTAAAGTTCTCAGCTGTCGTGTTGTTTTGCGCAATTTGGTTCACATTCAGCTACTTGCCAATTTCACACATGGTTTGGTATTGGGATGGACCAGATGCAATTACAGATGCAGCATCACTTGACAAAGTTACTGCAAACGCTGGATGGTTATGGGCGAAAGGTGCACTCGATTTTGCGGGTGGTACAGTTGTTCACATCAACGCAGCTATTGCTGGCTTGGTCGGCGCGTACGTAATCGGTAAGAGAACTGGATACGGAAAAGAATCAATGGCTCCTCACAGCCTGACACTGACCATGGTCGGCGCATCTTTACTGTGGGTTGGATGGTTCGGCTTCAATGCTGGCTCTAACTTAGAAGCCAATGGTATGGCTGCTCTTGCATTCATGAATACATTGGTTGCTACTGCTGCAGCTGCACTGAGCTGGATTGCCGCAGAAGGTTTACTCAAAGGTAAGGCTTCTATGCTTGGCGCTGCATCTGGTGCAGTAGCTGGTCTAGTGGCAATTACGCCTGCTTGCGGATACGTTGGACCTATGGGCGCGATCATCATTGGCTTATTAGCTGGTGTATTCTGTTTGTGGGGCGTAACTGGCCTGAAGAAAATGCTTGGCGCTGATGATTCACTCGATGTGTTTGGTGTTCACGGCGTAGGCGGTATCCTTGGAGCACTTTTGACAGGTGTATTTGCTTCTCCAGCCCTTGGCGGTGTAGGCATATACGACTATGTTGCAAATGCTGCAAGCGCAGACTACTCAATTTCTGGTCAAGTATGGATCCAGTTACAAGCAGTTGTAACGACCCTCATTTGGTCTGGAGTAGTTTCATACATTGCATACAAGATTGTTGACTTGACAATCGGACTCAGAGTAACGGAAGAAGAAGAGCGCGAGGGCTTGGATATTAGCTCACACGGCGAAACTGCATACAACCGTTAATCAAACCTATAAAGCTTCTAAACTAATTATTAAATTTGATTTAGTTTAGATAGCCAATATATCTATAGCCACCTATCGAAAGATGGGTGGCTATTTTTTTGATACCTTTGAATCAAAAAATAACTTACTCACAGGCATAGTAAAATGGCTATGAGTAACACCCCCTTGTCCTGAGAATTAAAAATTTAGCCGTGAATCAACAAATTACTACCTGGCTAAAGCATGGTTTGGCACTTCACCAATCAGGTCGACTTCAAGAGGCACTTGAAGAATATGAGCGCATTTTAAAAATTGACCCTCTTCACTTTGATGCATTGCAGCTCAGTGGTGCTATTGCCGCTCAATCAAAGCAGTGGGATCTGGCATTAGATCTATTTACTAAAGCACTACTTGTCAACCAAAATAATCCAAATATTTTTTATAACAAAGGCGTGGTGCTTCAAGAGCTCAACCGTTACGAAGAAGCACTTGAGTGTTACAACACAGCTATCAGGTTAAAGTCGGATTATTCACAGGCTTACAACAACCGAGGCAACATATATAAGGAACTAGAAGAGCTGGAATCTGCACTCAATAGCTTTGAAAATGCTATTGAATTCATGCCCAATAACGCTCAAGCCCACAACAACAAGGGTTATGTTTTAAATTTACTTAACCGTTCAGCTGAGGCCCTAGAAAGTATCAATGTGGCCATTGAACTCGACTCGAACTATGCACAGGCTTATAACAACAAAGGAATTGCGTTGAGGGATCTGGGTCACCTAGATGAGGCCTTAGTAAACTATGCGAGAGCTACCGAGTTGAATCCGCAATACGCCGAGGCATACTCAAACGCTGGCAACGCGCTTAAAGATCTTCGCAGATTTGATGAATCGTTCAACAGTTACATTAAAGCGATTACGCTTAAACAGGACTTCGCTGAGGCTTACTACAACCTGGGTTCTGTTCTAAAAGACCAATATAGATACGAAGACGCGCTTACTAGTTATAGAAAAGCAATCGAATTGAAGCCTAATTATGCGGAAGGCTTTTGTAATCGCGGTGTTTTGAACACAGAACTCATGCATTTACACGATGCTGAAAGGGATTTCGCAACAGCTCTAAAACTAAAACCAGATCTACCATCAGCGATTTGGAGTAAAGCGGTACTAGACCTCTTATGCGGAGATTTAGAACAGGGCTTTATTGGATTTGAATGGCGTTGGAGAGATAAGAATTGCGTGTCATTCAAGGAAAAACGGGATTTTATTGAGCCACTTTGGTTGGGAAAAGAATCTCTTTTAAACAAAACGATCCTAATTTATAGTGAACAAGGCCTTGGAGACACGATTCAATTTTGCAGGTATGTACCGTTGGTTGCTTCGCTTGGTGCTAAGGTTATATTTGAAGTTCAAAAGCCACTGAGGTCATTGCTATCAAATCTAAATGGTGTTGCCAAGCTTATATGTCCAGGAGATTCGTCTCCCCCTTTTGAGTATCAATGCCCTCTACTAAGTCTACCTCTCGCCTTTAAAACACATCTTGACAACATTCCAAATCAAATCCCTTACATCAGGGCTGACGATAGAAAAGTCTCCTACTGGAGAAACAAGCTTGGAACAAAAAGGCGCTTACGAGTCGGTCTAGTTTGGTCAGGAGGCTTTAGAGCCCAAACTCCTGAGATATGGTCGGTTAACGAGAGAAGAAATATTCCCGTTGAACACCTCACACATCTTAAGGATCTAGACATTGATTTCTTTAGCTTACAAAAGGGAGAGCCTGCAGAATCACAGTTTAAGGAAGCTTTACGCTTCAACTGGAAAGGACCCCAGATAAACAACTATGTCGATGAACTTGTGGATTTCTCCGATACAGCAGGTTTAATTGAAAACCTGGATCTAGTCATTTCTGTAGACACTTCAACCGCCCATTTGGCTGCGGCCATGGGTAAACCTGTGTGGATTATGAACCGCTTCGATACATGTTGGCGATGGCTAACGAATACAGATAATAGCCCTTGGTATCCAACAGTTAAACTCTTTAGACAAAAGGAGGCTGGGAATTGGACAGATGTCATGAATGAGGTAGAGTTGGCACTTGAAGAATTACTAGCTCTCGATTAATTTAGAAATCAACATTGCACCCTCATTGATTGCACACCGACCAACCTGTCTTAAGTCAGCACTCATTTAACCAAAATCAGCGAATGAGAAATAAAAACGCACCGCATCAAAATAGGGCTAAAAGCCAGCAACAAAACCCTACGCAATTTCCAATCGCACTCAGCCTTCATAATGCAGGTCAACTTGATCAAGCAGCAGTAATATATGACAAGATACTTCAGGATAACCCAAAGCACTTTGATGCTCTCCAACTCAAGGGCGTCTTGGAAATACAGCGCAACAACTGGGAGATTGCACTCAAATATTTAGAGAGGGCTTTATTGTTGAACAACGGTATCCCCTTTGTATATTTCAATAAAGCAATCGCTTTGCACCGACTTGGGAGACATCGTGATGCTCTTTCACAATATGATAAAGCAATATCCATCAAACAAGACTACTCTGAGGCCTATTGCAACAGAGGAGTTGTACTCAACGAGCTTCAAGAGTTCCAACCCGCCTTAGATAGTTTGTCCAAAGCAATTGCATTGAATCATAGTAATTCTGAGGCTTACTACAACTGTGGTCTTTCACTACAAAATTTAAAAAAAACAGATGCTGCACTTTCAAGCTACAAACACGCAATTCTCTTAAATCCAGGCTATGCCGAGGCTTATAACAATTGCGGTGTACTACTCCAAGAACAAAACTTATCCGAAGATGCTTTGAAACACTACGCACGAGCTGCACTCCTAAAGCCCGACTATGCAAAAGCGCAGTGGAACTGCTCTATAGTACAACTCCTATCGGGTGACTATGAGAAGGGATGGGCTAATTACGAGTGGCGTTGGAGGACCAACGAAATACCAAAACACGTTGACCGTGTATTTAGTGAACCCCTTTGGCTAGGCAGGGAATCACTACAAGGCAAAACAATACTGCTCTATAGCGAACAGGGCTTGGGAGATACTCTACAGTTTTGCAGATATGCAAAATTAGTTGCAGATCAGGGCGCTACGGTGATTTTAGAAATTGAGAAACCACTGCAAAATATCCTATCTGGATTGGAAGGAGTATCGCAATTGATTGTTACTGGTGACGAGCTACCCAATTTTGATTTTCAGTGTCCACTGATGAGCCTACCCCATGCTTTTCGAACCACCTTAGAGACTATACCCACTCATATACCTTACATAAAAACCAACAGCGACAAAGTTGCTTACTGGGGAGGCAAACTCCGACCTTCAGATAAATTAAAGATTGGCCTCGTATGGTCTGGTGGTTTTAGGCCCAATCATCCCAATATATGGTCTGTTAACGAACGAAGAAATATTCAGTTGCAACATTTCTCGTTGTTAAAAGATTTAGACGTTGATCTTTACAGCCTGCAAAAAGGTGAGCCTGCGCAATCAGACTATAAGTTACTTAAAGCAACTGGCTGGGATGGGCCAAATATCATTGACTATACAGATGAATTGAACGATTTCGCTGACACTGCAGCTTTGATTCAACATTTAGACTTAATCATCTCCGTAGATACATCAACGGCGCATTTGGCCGCGGCTTTGGGAAAACCCGTTTGGATCCTTAATCGTTTTGACACCTGCTGGCGCTGGTTGTTAATTAGAGATGATAGTCCTTGGTACCCGAGTGTCAAACTATTTAGACAAAAAAATGCAGGCGATTGGTTAGAAGTGATGACAAGAATCAAATCCTCATTAAAGGAGTTAATACTTTTTACGAACGGATCTAATTAAGCTCACAGCTTATGAGGGTGACATTTTAAGATTGTGCTCACAATTGTCTTGTCAACAAAAAGCTGGACAACAGCCTAGCTGCCACTACATTAGGTGGGAAAACCAGCCAAGGGGTGTAAATATTTCAGCATAAAATAAAGAAATGAGAAAAAAATCTCCTCCGACTTCAAAAAATACAAAGGAAATCGTCTCTGAAGCAACTCCAAAAGATGAAGATCTTAAGAAGATTTCTACACTATTACAGCAAGGACTTAGTTCACACCGAGCTGGTCTGCTTTTAGAGGCAAAGTCTCTTTATCAGCAGATACTGAATTTAAACCCAAATCACTTTGATGCATTACAGCTGTGTGGAACAGTAGATACTCAAACCAAAAATTGGGCTTCCGCACTCAACTTATTTAATCAAGCCCTACATATCAACCCCAAGAATGCTTCCGTCTACTTTAATCAAGGCATAGTCCTTCAAGAACTTAGGCGATTAGAGGAGGCTCTGGATAGCTACAAAAATGCCATCGAACTTAAAAAGGAATATGCGCAGGCTTACGCAAACAAGGGCGTTGTCCATATAGAACTGAATCAACTATCCGATGCCCTTTTATGCTTTGACAAAGCTATTGAGTTTCAACATGGCGATGCCAAGTCTTACTTTAACCGGGGAGTGGCACTCAAAGAACTCGGACGCTTGAGCGAGGCTATTTTGAGTTACGACAGAGCTATCGAACTAGAGAACAATTATCCAGAGGCCTTCTCTAACAAGGGGATAGCACAGCAATCCCTTGGTCACTTGAACGAAGCACTTGAAAATTTTAACAAAGCGATCTCGCTTAAATCTAACTTTGCAGAAGCTTATTCAAATCGCAGCATTGTGCTTCAAAAGCTCGGACGCTTAGGTGACGCACTCCAAAGTTGCGATCAAGCTATTGAATTAAAAACTAACTACGCTCAGGCTTACTCCAATCGTGGAAGTATTCTGAGTGAACTCGAACGCTTAGACGAGGCAAAAAAAGCACTTATTTGTGCATTAGAGCTGAATCCAAATTATGCCGAGGCTTACTATAACCTTGGAGTAGTTTTTAAAAAGTTATCCCAACACAACGAAGCTCTCACCTACTTCAATTACGCTATAGAGTTAAAACATGATTACGCAGAAGCCCACTACAACAAGGGCGTCGTACTCTGTGAAATGCTTCACTTGGATGAAGGATTGATATGCTATGAAGAAGCTATTGAGCTTGTTCCAGAATATACAGCTGCTCACTGGAACAAATCACTGACTTTACTCTTAAAAGGTGATTTCCATCACGGATTTATAGGTTATGAATGTCGTTGGAAGAATGAAATGGATACGAATTTAACCCATCAAGCATCCTTCAACTCAAAATTATGGCTTGGCGCTGAATCCCTAAACGGTAAAAATCTGTTCATTCGGTGTGAACAAGGACTTGGTGATACTTTGCAATTTTGTCGCTACGCCAAGATGGCGGCAGAACTTGGCGCACGCGTCATATTAGAGGTACAGCCACCTCTGTTAAATCTATTGAATACTCTAGAAGGAGTACATGAATTACTCCCATTGGGTAGCCCTTTGCCAGATTTTGATTTTCAATGCCCAACATTATCCCTACCACTTGCCTTTAAGACTAATCTTGATAATATTCCTAACAAAACGCCATACATTAAAAGCAATAGTGTTAAGAGAGAAGAGTGGGCGCAAAGGCTAGGCTTGAAATCAAAGCCCAGAGTGGGTTTGGTTTGGAGTGGTAGTACTGTACATAAAAATGATAGAAATCGAAGTATTCGTTTGGCCGATCTTACGCCGTTTTTACCTAATCTATTTGAGTATATATGCTTACAAAATGAAATTCGAGATATTGACAGTAGTACCGTAAGAGCAAGCAATATAAAAAACTATAGTGACTTGCTGGTTGATTTCGAAGAAACAGCAGCACTATGCGATCTAATGGACTTAGTGATTTGTGTTGATACGAGTGTGGCTCATTTAGCAGGAGCGTTGGGCAAAAAAACTTGGATACTACTCCCCTACGCGCCCGATTGGCGTTGGATGCTAGGTAGAACAGATAGCCCCTGGTATTCAACTGTCAAGCTTTATAGACAGCAAAGCACCGGCGATTGGGAGGGACTTTTCAAAATTATCGAGCATGAGATCTCGCAAATTTTGAAATGACTTATTTCATTCAAATTCTGTGAATCTTTATTTAGAAAATAGCAAAACTCCAAACGCTATGCAACTGGCTTTATGTTCATTTGTAATGAATTTATTTTGAGAGTCAATAAACGGAATTCTCATATAGTGATCAAACGCTCGGTGCTTAAGAATACACTCCATCTCACTCATACTTTTGAATGTATTGGATCTGTCCTTTTGCTGTAATACCAATGTGAACGGCGCTAATCTATCTGTTACCTTGTGAAGGTCCTCGGGCGTCTTATGGCGCCTCACAAAAAACCTATAAAGCGGTATTAATTTATTTTGTATTTTTCCGTATTTCTCTTGAAAGGAAAAACCATGATCAACCACTTTAATAAATAAGTCGTTAACAGTTTCATCTGGTTGATGATCAATGTAAATCTGCTCAACTTCCCTAAAATGTGCATCTATTTTGTTTAAAAATATTTTTATAAAAATATCTTCATACTTGTTGAAGTATTTATAGATTACCCCCACGCTATATCCAGACCTTACTGATAGTGCTTTGGCGGAGAGATCATCTAATTCCCCTCTTTCTAAAATTTCATTTGCAGTATGTAACAAATCTTGCTCTGTCTTTGCAGCACGATCTTGTTTTGGCTTTTTCTTGTAGGAACCAATTAGCGTATCCATAATTTTCATAAGGACATTGTACGGTTTTCAAAAAATGAATAATTTAATACCCTCAAATATATCGCCTTAAACGCCCATGTAGAGCCACTCCCAGAGGATTAATAAATTCTATAAATGAATTTATTAATCCATCTTGACTCTATACACATAAATCTTAATTCACTAGGATGACCCTTGATTTAAGTTCTATGTACTTTTTCGGATTATTCAAAATGATAAACACCAACCAACTCATTGATAAATTTCTGGATAGTGCTCAAGCACATCAACCGACAATGAATGCGCAGCAAATTAAGGTATTCGTACTTGGTCTGATTGCAGATGAGCTACGCTGGGCATTTAATAACGATCCAATCGTTGCCAATAATGTTAAAAAGAGACTACAAGAGCTAGTACCCAGAGAGGTTGTGAAGTATCAAATTACCGGCGATGGTGCAAAGACACGAATTGCTGAGTATGCTTAAAAGGTAAGGTAATTTTGAACATTTGGATTAGCTGCTCTCATACATAGGTTCCTGCGTTACTAGGCTGGCTTACTTCCGGAACACTTAAGTCTCTACTTGAAAAGCATCTTATCTAAAAGCCCGCACAAGGCGAATCCCTAGTTGGTTAATTGCTCATTGTTCAAACACCCCTCTTACGACAGTGCAAAGCAAAATCTTTCTTAAAAAAATAATCACAAATTACTACTCAAATGAGCAATAGGATGAAAATAGTAGTTAGTAAGTTGAAGCGGAATTAGAAAAATAGCTCTATAATATGAGGCTTGGCGCTTTAGCTCAGTCGGTTAGAGCGATGGAATCATAATCCACAGGTCCGCGGTTCGAATCCGTGAAGCGCCACCAAATACACTCCTCCGGATAATGGGCTCTTTCTAGTGAAATGCTAATCCGATGAAAAAAGTCATAATAATTGCAGGCCCTAACGGGGCTGGTAAAACGACTTTTGCACGTAACTTTCTCCCCAAAGAAGCCCAAACTTATCA
>CAIRBP010000115.1 GCA_903876885.1 uncultured Burkholderiales bacterium
CAGACCGAGTTAAATTTAATTCAAATTAAGGAATCCTGACATGGAACTCAAAAACAAAACCGCATTAATTACAGGATCAACCAGTGGAATTGGTTTGGCGATTGCAAAGAACTTTGCCTCTAAAGGGGCCAATATAGTGCTGAACGGATTTGGTGATGCTAAAGAGATTGAGGCCATTCGCGAAGAGCTTGTTAAAAATTTCGGTGTTAAATGTCATTACTCAAACGCCAATATGCTTGAGCCAGAGCAAATTAGAAAGATGGTGAGTGAGGCTATTGCAGAGTTTGGTGCAATCGATATTTTGGTGAATAACGCGGGTATCCAACACGTTGCCCCAATTGATGAGTTTCCGGAGAGCAAATTCAATGACATCATTGCCATTAATTTAGTCTCATCCTTTCACACCATCAAAGCGGCACTACCTAAAATGAAAGAAAAGGGGTGGGGCAGAATTATCAATATCGCATCTGCACACGCTCTCATTGCGTCTCCGTATAAATCGGCTTATGTTGCTGCTAAACACGGTATCGCTGGACTAACAAAAACAGTAGCTCTCGAAGTCGCTGAGCAGGGCATCACTTGTAACGCTATTTGTCCTGGATATGTTTGGACACCGCTTGTTCAAAAACAAATACCGGACACTATGAAAGCCCGCAACATGACTGAGGAAGAGGTGATCAATAAGGTCTTGCTTGCTGCGCAACCGACCAAGAAATTTGTCACGATGGAGGAAGTTGCTGCAATGGCCGCGTACTTTGCGTCCGGTAGTGCGGTATCGATGACGGGTGTTATTTTGCCAATAGACGGTGGGTGGACAGCTCATTAATTGAAACGTTAAAACCGTAACTTTGCGATATATTAATTGTTTTGTATGAGGTGCAAGATAATTGCTATGCATTGAAAAGTTGTACGATAAAACTACCTAATTAGCTTTTCCTAGTCTATGCTTTGCGAAATGAAAAATAAACAAGATTTTTAAAATAAAGATTGAGAACCCGTATTTTTCAACGCTACAAAATAGTTTAAGAATAAAAGCTGAAAACTCAAAATAAATTTATCTGTGAGTTGATTCATGGCAAAGTTAATATTTTTCATTTCGATATGCTTGCTAGTAATATGCGATACAAATGCATCTATATTAGACGTTGGGTTTACGATTGATTGCACTCCAATAGAACAACAATTTGTTATAAATGAAAAATTCAATAATCAATTACCAATTACTAACTCTGCAAAAATAAGCTTCACAGTGCTTTCGGATCTCTCGTTGAAGGCTAATATCAAAAATAAATACGAGAATACCGCAATTCAAAATAATGCACGATATGTAGGAGACGAAATTTTCAAATCATCAGATGGTGAAGTTAAAGTTAATAAATGGACTAAAGTAGATGAATTTCAAGCAAGGCACAATTTATTTTTTGCATTTACAAAAAGAAACAATTGGATATTGGAGGAAAGAATCTCAAAAGATGAGTTTAAACGGATGTTTGTAATCAATTACTCGTGTGAATTAACCGCGGCAACGAATGAAAACTGGCTCACAAGAGCAGTCGAAAACAAATCTCAATCAAATAAATTTTCATTGGAAAAAGAGACAACATCAAAGCCCAATGAAGTTGGTTATCTAAGCCCTAATTTAAATATTCCTTCACCTGAAGTTCGTTCATTAAGTCAAGATAAGTCTAATAAAGAGGAGCCCTTTAAAACTGAGGTTTATAAGTGTTTAGGCGAATCTATTTTGAAAAAATCATCTAAGTCTGATCAAGTTGCGGCAACTCCAATAGCTATTAACCTCACCTATGATCCTCTTGAGGGACGATTTGAGATTATTGGTGGATGGGATAAGCATACTGAAAATGGAATAACAGCTTGGGAAGACCAAAAAGAAATTAGTCGTAACTTGTTAAATAACGGAACTAAAAAAACGACTGTATATGCAACACTTGATAAACACGGTGGAAATGACAAAACGGTCTTGATTTTTAAACGAGATAATTTGAAGTTGTATGTTAAACACGAAAAAATAGCAACGTATATATCCAATGTTTTTCAGGGCAGTTGCACTCAAGCACCTTAGCATTCTAAATATATAACCACTGTTTTAAATCGATAATTACTTAAATTAGATTGTGATACTAATCATTAAATACTTTTTAAATAATAAAAATAACTTTTCAAAAGTTAATGCTGAGAACGTAAATCAGAACTTATTGGTGGCGTACTAAGGCTTAGTATAAAAAATGCACGAGGTCGGGGTAAAGAAGCATAATGACACCGCCTAATATCAGGTAAGGCCCAAAGGGGATGGGCGAGTCCTTCTCAATTTTCTTTAATGCCAACAAGCTCAGTCCCACGATTGAGCCTGTAAGTGTAGATATAAAAATAACCAAGGGTAAGGATACCCATCCAAGCCATGCGCCGATGGCGGCAAGGAGCTTAAAGTCGCCGTAGCCAAATCCGTTTTTTCCGGTGATAGCTTTAAATATCCAAAACACTGCCCAAAGGACCGAGTAACCAAATACTGCACCAAACAAAGATACTTTCAAGGACGTGAAAACGCCGTATGAGTTAGCTATCAAGCCGCACCAGATCAGTGGAAGTGTTATGCAGTCGGGCAATAAAAACGTATTTAAATCAATAAAACAAAGTACGATCAAAGCGTAGATAAAAATACAGCTTAATAGGAATTTAACACTACATCCGAAATACAAACCTAAGATTAAAGTAAAAATACCGCTCAACACTTCAACGCTTGGGTACTTAACGCTGATGGGGAACAAGCAGCTTCTGCATTTACCTTTAAGCAACAGATAACTAAGCACAGGAATGTTATCAAACCAGCTAAGCTGAGCGCGGCACTGAGTACAAAAAGATCTGGGTACTGCAAGGTTGAATTTTTCGCCATTTGCCGATCCAAGATCAGTCGCGGTGTCGCGGTGATCGCCCTCAACAGCTTCGACTGTGTACAACATCAAGGGAAGTCTATAAATAACAACGTTTAAAAAGCTACCAATACATATCCCCAACACAAGAATACTAATTTCAAAAAGTAATGGGAATAGAGTAAAAAACTCATTAATTCTTTCGAAATTTAACATAAATATTAAAATCTACTTTTATAAAAACATAATTTATATGAAAACACGACCTTTTTCTTATAAATATTAAGCAAATTTTTAGTAAATTCAGAAATTCAAGGCTGCCAAGACTAAAGTATTTTTAACTTAACTTAAAACAATTATATTCAACAAGTGCGATAAGAAATTAATAAGTTTCAAAAGTGACTTAAATATGCAGTTTAAGTAAAGAAATTTTAACTGAGGAGACTACCAAACTTATATTAATACAAAGATGTTGGCGTGCTTAAAATTTTATATGGAGATTATCAGATGGATGTTATGTATATCTGATTTTGAAATTTTAAAAATTTGACTATTTATTGTTTAGTCCTAGTACAAGAAGTAATGAGTCGTTTTAGATCAAAGACTTAGCATTTACTAAGGCTTATATTATTTTTAGCGAATCTACATTTGAGAAAGATTTTCTTAAAAATCATAGTTCTGAGCGAGTATGTCATTTAAGCGAGCGACTTCAACTACAGATGAGAAACTCAGTTTTTTATAAACTCTGGCTTTATGTATTTTTACGGTGGCTTCTGCGATACCAAGAGTTCGGGCAATTTGGAGGGTCTTCAAACCACTTCCCATTAAATTGCAAATATTCTTTTCCCTTGGGGTAAGTTTATTAAATCGTTCTTGTGCTGATTTAAATTCCGATAAATTATCAACATGACGGATATTGGCTTCAATTGCTGATTGAACACAAGAAGTCAATTGAGCATCAACGAAAGGAAAGAGTAAAAAATCGATCACACCTAGTTTAAAGCAATCTATTACATCTTGGTGATTACAGTCATCATCTACGATCACGGTGGGGATGGTAGGGCCAAATGTCTTAAGTGCTAACTGAAGTTCAGCTGCACAAAATTTATACATCCGCACGCCAATTAGGATGACTGCAGGTGTTTTAAACCTTTTAAGTTTTAAAAATTCTGATGGATTAGGGAGCGTATGGACAACATGATCAGTAGTGTCCAACGCCTTAGTTATAGCGTCTCTATGTGCGCCAACTTCTTTAATTAAATAAACATGTCCCTTGGTGTGCACGGATGGTTATTCGTTAGAAAAAACATTGGCGTAATCCATGCTCTCAAGTGCAATGCCACACCCTTTAACTACGCACTTTAAAGGATCCTCTGCTATGAGGACGGGTAAGCCAGTTTCCTCTTGAATAAGATGATCTAGACCCCTTAGTAAAGCTCCCCCTCCAGTGAGGACAATGCCCCTGTCTGCGATATCCGAACTTAGCTCTGGTGGAGTTTGCTCTAGCGCCAACTTGATGCCTGAGATCAGACCGTTTAATGGATCTGTTAGCGCTTCTAATAATTCAGTGGACGTCACAACAAAATTTTGCGGGATACCGTGAGCTAAGTTGCGACCATTCACCTCAGTTTGCTTGATCTCGGAGGTTGGAAAAGCAAAGGCAATCTCCTTTTTGAGACGTTCCGCCGTTTGATCTCCGATGAGCATACCGTAATTTCGACGAATAAAGTTAACAATAGCTTCGTCAAATTTATCACCACCTATTCGAATACTATTTTTGTAGACCATACCGCCGAGCGAGACGATGCCAATCTCAGTGGTGCCGCCCCCAATGTCTGCCACCATAGAGCCAGAGGGATCGGATACGGGCAAGCCAGCTCCTATGGCCGCCGCCATTGGCTCTTCGAGTAAGTAAACCTGGGACGCTCCTGCGCCAAGGGCGGACTCTCTGATTGCTCTTCTCTCTACTTGCGTTGAGCCTGAGGGGACACAAATGACTATTCTGGGGCTCGGTCTAAAAAAAGAACTTGGATGGACCATTTTGATGAAATGCTTGAGCATCAACTCTGTGGTCGTAAAGTCAGCAATGACCCCGTCCTTCATGGGGCGGATCCCCTCCATTCCCTCTGGTACTCGTCCCAACATTGCTTTTGCGGCTTTTCCCACTGCTACGACAGAAGCTTTGCCGCTAAATTTGCCCTCACGTTTGACAACAACAACAGAGGGCTCGTCCAGAATAAGACCTTGTCCGCGAGCAATAATGAGGGTATTTGCTGTACCTAAATCTATTGCGATATCAGAGGAAAAATATCGTGAAATGATGGAATGCATTAGGACAAATTTGGGATATAAATTTATAGAAATTATCATTCAAAAGAATGATAAATAAATACTCCATTAGTTGTATGCAAATAATTCGTTTCTAGCTCAATGAATTAAATAGAGGTTCGGCATAAGGAATATGCCTAGGTTTGTATTTGTATTGAAAACGTTAATATATAAAACTGTAAGAGTATTTAAAGTTTTAACAGTGTAAATATACAAATTTGTAAATGACAGAAATGGGACTGCAAATGTTCAAGAAAACTACAAAGAAGGAAAAGCCTGGTGCAACTGTAATCGGTTTGTCCGCAATGGTGATTGGCAACATTGTGTCCGAGAACTTTGTTTTGCTTGACGGCGGAATCGAGGGGGACATAACAGCCCCCGAGGCTTTAATAAACGGGCTAGTGATGGGAAATATTTGCGCCGCTAAGGAAGTTGAGATTGCAGAGAAAGCAAAAATTCAGGGCGACGTCGTTTACAAGTCGGTCCTGGTACAACAAGGCGCAAAAATATTTGGAAAATTAATTCATAAAGAGAATGTTTTTGCGTAAGTGCCCCCGCTAACAGCTAACGTCTTTTTGCTTGTAGGTCCTCTTCCAATTTTAAAATCCTCTAGATTTTAAAATCATACTCAACCGTAAGAGGGGCGTGATCGGAGAAGCGCTCAACTTTGTATACAGAACTGACTTTTGCTTTTGCAGCGAGCTCTTGTGTCGCTAAGTGGTAATCAAGTCGCCACCCCACATTGTTCGCCCACGCCTGTCCCCGGTTGCTCCACCATGTATAACACTCTGCAGTTGTATCAGGGTGCAACTGTCTGTAGACATCACGAAGACCAGTGTCTTCAAGAAGCCTGTCCATCCAAGAACGTTCTTCGGGTAGAAAACCACTATTTTTTTGATTGCTGCGCCAGTTTTTCAAATCAATTTGCTTGTGCGCAATATTGATATCTCCACACAAAATAAATTCACGAGACTGTTTAAGCTTAGCTAGATGCGGCTCCATCGCATCAAGGAATCTAAACTTAGCCTCTTGTCTATCCTCCCCCGATGAGCCGCTTGGGAAATAAGAACTAATAATAGAGAGCTTTCTGTTTGGAGTGTCAAATCTGAGTTCGATATAACGACCCTCCGCATCAAACTCAGAGTTTCCAAAACCGACAACGACATCGCTTGGAACGTGTTTTGTGTATATGCCTACACCGGAGTAGCCCTTTTTTTCAGCAAAATGAAAAAATCCTTTGTGTCCACCCAACGCATTTAGCGTTTCATCCATGTCCTCTTGCTGCGCTTTGAGCTCTTGAACGCAAATACAATGAGCATTAGAGGTTTGAAGCCATGCGTCTACTCCTTTGCGAGCAGCAGAGCGAACACCGTTGAGATTAAGAGTAATAAGTTTGAACAAAAGGAATCCTTTGATGAAAGATAGCGAATTAGGACAAGACTCATTGGCGCAAAATTTTGTGCAATTCGCTCTTGATTGCGGCGTTTTAAAGTTCGGTGAATTTAAAACCAAAGCCGGTAGGCTCTCGCCCTACTTCTTTAATGCAGGACTTTTCAACGACGGAGAAAAGCTCGGCAAGCTTGCGCAATTTTATGCACAACGTATTCTATCGAGTGGTTTAGAGTTCGATATGATTTTTGGGCCCGCATACAAGGGCATCCCTTTAGGGGCTGCGCTCAGTGTGGAGTTGGCAAGGCTTGGGCGGAACGTGCCTTTTGCCTACAACAGAAAGGAAGCTAAAGACCACGGCGAGGGGGGCACCATTGTCGGAGCTCCTCTGAACGGTCGGGTCTTAATCGTAGACGATGTGATCAGTGCGGGAACAGCGGTAAGGGAGAGTGTAGCCCTTATCAAGGCAAGTGGGGCAACCCCATATGCCTTGGCAATTGCGCTTGACCGACAAGAGCGCGCAACCCAAGTGCAGGACGGCAGTGTTGTGGACACTGATTTCAGCGCAATTGATTACATCAAACAAGAGATTGGGTTGAAAGTGTGCACCGTCTCCTTGCTAGAAGACCTTTTAAAGTTTTTAGAAAATACACGCGATACAAGTCTTTTGCCGCATGTGCAAAATGTTAAAAACTATAGAGAGAAATACGGTGCAAAGAAGAGCTCACTCCAGTAAGTTCAGGCTTGCACAGCTTGTCCCGTTTTAATGCGGGACAAAACTGATCTAGGATAGTTTCTTCTTTAAAAGCTCTGTCAACTGTTGAGGGTTGGCTTGACCCTTGCTCGCTTTCATCGCCTGTCCAATGAGCGCGTTGAACGCTTTTTCTTTACCCGCCTTGAACTGTGCCACATTATCTGCGTTTGCGGCAAGCACATCATCGATCAATTTTTCAAGTGCACCAGAGTCATTAACTTGTTTAAGGCCTTTGATCTCGATCAGGGCAGATATCTGCGCGTTAGGATCAGACCAAAGCGCGTCCAAAAGTACTTTACCCGAGTTATTAGAAATCTCACCTTTTGCAATGTTTGTGATCAGCTCAGCGAGCTGATGTGAACTGACTGGGCAATGAGCGATGTCTGTATTGTCCTCATTTAATTTACGGGACAACTCTCCCATGATCCAGTTACTGGCAAGCTTTGCTTGCCCGCATTCTTTAACAGTGGCTTCAAAGTAACTTGCCATTTGCGGGCTTTGTGTCAGAGTGCTCGCGTCATATTCGGGCAGTCCGTAGCTGCTTACAAATCTCTCAACCATCGCGCGTGGGAGCTCAGGCATTGAGCCTCGGACCTCCTCAATCCATTCAGGTGCAATCACTAAAGGTGGAAGATCAGGGTCTGGGAAATAGCGGTAATCAGCGGCGTCTTCTTTGGTTCGCATACTCCGGGTTTCGCCCGTCTCGGGGTCAAAGAGAACCGTTGCTTGTTCAATTGCATTGCCGTCCTCTAATTGTTCGATTTGCCAGAGAACTTCGTAATCAATGGCTTGCTGCATGAATTTAAAACTATTTAGGTTTTTAATTTCTCTGCGAGTTCCAAGCTCAGCTCCTGGTTTGCGAACCGATACGTTTGCATCACATCTAAAAGAGCCTTCTTGCATGTTGCCGTCGCAAACCTGGATCCAAGTAACGATTTTGTGAAGCTCTTTTGCATAAGCAACGGCCTCTTGGCTTGAGCGCATATCGGGCTCGGTCACAATTTCAAGTAGCGGCGTGCCCGCTCTATTTAAATCAATCCCACTCATACCGACAAAGTCCTCGTGCAGTGATTTACCCGCATCTTCCTCAAGGTGGGCACGGACTAGTCGAACTGTTTTTGGCTGAGTGCCAACGAGAAATGACACCTCCCCGCCTTGCACCACAGGGATCTCAAACTGACTGATTTGATAACC
>CAIRBP010000116.1 GCA_903876885.1 uncultured Burkholderiales bacterium
AAAGACCTAGATGTTGGTCTTGATTGGAATTTCCCTAGAGATCAATTAATTAGTATCCTAAAGCACTCAGGAAATTACTGGATTGATCCCAAGAGCACTAACCCTAGTCATTACGACTTTAACTTTGGTGTTATCGAAAAGAGTAGAGGAATCAGTATAGATTTTTTCTTCTTTAAGCCGGACGGAGATTTTTTACTCTCTGGTTTTCACCACTTACCCCGTCCGCTACTGTGGCGATTCAATCGTTTTGATTGGGGAGATATCAAATACAAAGGCAGAACATTCAAGGCCCCATCAAATCCTGAGCTATTTTTGACCGACATTTACGGACCAGAGTGGCGTGTACCTGACCCATATTTTGATTCATTGGTCTCTGGACTCAATTTGACTGAAGAATCAAAGCCAATATCGCTGTTATACGCCCACTCAAGATTATTTGACTATCTGATGGAGCAAAATTGGCGAAAGGCCTACGGATATTGCTATCAGATAAGGACTTATTTACCTGTTGATCCTTTGATGGCGGAATTAATTGCCTTCTTGGAGCCTTTGATCTAATATTACTAGCGCAACTTTTGCTTGCATTTGCACTAATGGCTCTAACGCGTGAGATACTTCGGGGTGTTAAAATGTTTCCAATAATTTTCCCGAATTGATAAAATATTGCAATAAGACTGCTTACTCTCAATTCTCATCTTTACCTATACAAATTAAGGCTAAGTTTCTTCAATGAAAACACTACGAATCATTGTTTTAATTGGACTGCAGTTATTTTTTACAACTGTATTTGCTGAAGAAAACCATCAAGACAACAATGACTGCAGGCGAAAACCTACCCTTGATCAGCAAAAGTATTGTCTTGCAATAGTGCACAAGGATGGCGCTGGTTGTGAAAGCATCAAGTCGTATGAGTTGAGAATGCATTGCATGCATGAAATCGCTGACTTTACTCGCCACACATTTAATTCTTACACTCCCATGAAAAAGGCTGAAGAGAAAAAAGACGATAAGAAGGAAGAAAAGAAAGAGGAGAAAAAGGAGTAGTAGTTAAATAATCGTCCTAGCTAGGACGTATTCTTAAAGAAACTAGCAGTCTTAATTCGAGTTTTTGATGCAACTTAGCGTTCATTTGGTTAAGTTACTATTACCTGCGGTGCTATGCCTTTTTATTGCCGGTTGTGGAGGAGGTGGAGGCAGCGGGGATACAAGTGGAACTCCAACTCCTGGACAGTTAGGTCAAAGTCCCGGTGCTTATACTCCCCCGACGCATCATTCACCGACCCCTTCCACAACCGTTTTAGGTCATACAACCGGGTACCCAGCTTCACTCAGCCCATCAGACCTTTTGCTTCATTATGGGTTCCCCACGGTAGCGCAGTCCTCTCCTTTAGCTGCCCTATACACCGGGGCTGGCCAAACAATTGTGATCATTGATGGCCCTGGAGCTTCTAATCAGACCATTATTAGTGATTTAGCAATTTTTAGTAGTTACTATAACTTGCCAGCTTGTAATCTTCAGATCATCGATCAAAGTGGTAGTGCTACATCTGACTCAGGCTACCAAGAGATTGCATTGGATGTTCAGTGGGCTCACGCAATTGCTCCGGATGCGAAGATTGTGTTGATTAAGACGGCTGATAATTACCTGGATAGTGTCATGACAGCACTTCAATCCGCAGTTCAATTGCCAAATGTAGCTGTTGTTTCTATGAGCTTTGGCGCTACCGAGTTTTCTGATCAAACCTCTAGTATGTATGATGGTTTTTTTAGTCACTATCCAGGCATTGCTTTTGTCGCCTCCTCTGGAGACAACGGAGGAGGTCTTTTGGGACAAAACTATCCAGCTGCCTCTCCCTATGTGACAGCTGTTGGTGGCACAACTATCACAGGGATTTCCGCACCTTCCTCAAACAATATGTCTGAGACCTCTTGGTATTACGGTGGAGGTGGCCCAAGCGTTTTTGAGTCCATGCCGTCATATCAAACCAACTATATGAATTTAACCCATGACGCAGTGTTAATCGCCAACAACGGTAAGAGGGCAGTGCCAGACGTTGCTTACAACGCTGACCCTCAAGCTAGTCCGGTAGCTGTCGTAATTAAGGGTGTGTGGAGCTTCTTTGGCGGAACCAGTGCGGGGGCTCCACAGTGGGCTGGAATTCTTGCAGGTCTTGCTCAGTATTTAACTATTAATGGGTACAGCTATTCTGGACTTTTGACCCAAGCCGGAGGTTTAAACAGCATTTTGTATAAGCTAGCTATTAATAAACCCAACAGTTTTTATAACGTTGCGACTGGATCTGATGGAAACTGCAGCCTGTGTTATGCAACTGTTGGCTATAACGACGTGACTGGGCTAGGCGTGCCTCTCGTTAGTAACTTCTATGCTAATTTCCCCAATTACGCTCATTAAAACTAAGAAATTTAAAATTAAGCTGATGGCTTAACAATTAAATCATTATCGTCAATTGAGAGTCCTTTGAAAATAGCATTTGTAAATGATTGACAGACTTTATGTAATAGTCTGTTTGGAACCCCTTTAACGTAGGGGAGATAATACTGTGTTGTTAACACTGGCTTTTGATCAAGCAAGTTAACTTCAAAACTTAGTGAATTAATTTTTGAATTTAAAGTCTCTTTAAGAGTTGATACGTCATCAATTGACGCCCAATCATTTGCCTTACAGACTGCCTTTAAGATTATTGATTTTGAGCTTGGCTCGATAAGAATATTGAGTGGGAACTCAAACCCTCCTAAGACTGTGATCTCTGTGGGAGAAATAGTGCGACAGATAAATCCTTTTTTCGAGAAGAATTGATTTATCAAAGAGGCTCTTAATTCAATGGGCTTCCAAACCGTTAGATTCGTGTCCTCAATTTGACATCGCGTCTCCTCGACCAACTCCAAAATATGAGCAGCAGCAGTAGGCGCAGTTATTCGCTCCATCTTAAAGTGGTCAATGAGCAGATACGTCAGAATATTTGCGATTTCGTCAAAGGTTCCAATGCTCACTCGCATATTAGGGGGAGCCGTTTGTATGATTGGATTGGTATGTGAAATTCTTTCCTTTGGAAATACATAAGACATAAAGTTAATTTGGTCTGAGATCAAATTATCAATATTTGCATTAAACAAGTAATGACGTGTCTCTTTTTTCTCTACAACTAAAGCGTGAAATTCAGTAATGATATCTGCTGTCAGTTTTTTAGGATCACCGTAAGTTATCAAATAATCTAGGAAAGACAGCTTATTTTTCCTGGGGGCTATACTTTTTGAGGGTGTAACATTTGAATTTTGTGGTTGGAGCGAAGAGGTAGTTGTCGCGGTAATGGAGTTCGAGACATTAGCCCCACTTGTATTATTAACTTTGGTTGAGTTCTTTGAACTCGTGTCTTGCACCAGGAGAGTGCTTTCAGCGCCCAGGGCGGCATCAATTACGTTCCCGTTGGTGACTTTAAGACCCCTAAGTCTGAGTTGAGCATTAACTTGATCGATGACAGATTTACCAAGATCTGTTGAATCCAAAAAGTGTATGAAACTCTCAATTAATGGCTGGCTGACAACTGCACTAGATCCTGGACTCATACTTACAAAATTTCGCATTGATAGCGAATCATTTAGTGTTTCTTCTAGGTTTTGTAAATTCAAACTGAACCAATGTCTAACCAAATAAATTCTTATTAGTTCGCTTAATTCCGGTGTACTCGTATTTTTCTTGAATTTTATATATTTCGGTTCAACAAGAGCCTTCAGTTCATCCCAAGATATTGATAAATCCATCCTTTGAAGAAAAGATCCTCTTTGTGTTGTTTTTGATAATTGAGCTAAGGGTTTGTTATCGGAACTAGGATTTGAATTATTTATTTTTTCAATTTCAGCTAGTAACTCTAACCCCCTATTCTCTAAAATACTAGCATTAGTCCTATATGTATGGAGATCTTTTAGTATGTTGTTTTTCTTTAAAGAAAGCTCTTGAAGTTCCAAATTAATTTCACTAAGATTATTTTGTAAAAATTCAATCTTGGTATTTATTTCTAGTTTGGAACTATTTAGAGAGTTTAATTCTCCAGACAACGTTAAAAGCTTTTTCTTGGAGCTATCAAGAGATTGATTTTGTTGAGTTTTTGAATGCTTCGTTTCTGACATAGGAGCATTTTAAAAATTGTAATGGCTAGGCTGATGGTTTTAAGGGTTTTATAAACCTATATCAAATTCTATCTTTAGGGCTTCAATTAATATTTTGACTGGGAATGGTTTTAATTATAATTAATGCTTCTTGTTTTTTTTGATGTATATCAAGTTCCTTTGATTTTAATTAATCTAATCTTGTTGTAGTTGGTGGAATTCTATGAGCATTGATTGCACGATATTCATGCCCGTGAGAGTTAAATATGAGCCAAGTTCGATGACAAAATATAATATATTTATAATAAAAAATTATTCAACTTAGTTCAAGACGCTAACAATTCCCAAGATTCACAGGCATTATCAGCTTTGACAATGGGAAAATTTTCCATCCTTTGGAATTTTCTCATCAAAGGGCTTGATTTAAAGTAATTTAAGCCGCATCTCAATTTGGTTTGTGCGGTCTCCGAGGGCATTACATATTTACACAGTTGGCACTGTGGATTCTGAGCATTGGGTAGTGTTTTATTTTTTATCATTTTAAGATATGGGTTCCAAACCTCTATCAGATAGGATTAATCTCGCCTCTTTTGATTGCATGACCTTAAAAAACTTTTCAACAGTGATTGATTTTTTTGAGTAAAAGCTAGTGCCGCCCGAGAAAGTCGTAATTCGTTGTATATCGTTAGGAAGTGGACCAACTATCTCAATATTTTGAACAGAGGAGAGTTCGCTTATATTTTGCAACGCGAAGATGACTTGATCTTTTATGATTAACTCTGCAGCCAAGCCACCTTTAACAAGTTTTGTTTTTCCTGATAGTTCTTTAGTCATATTAAATTCCTCTATCAACTTGCCTATATAAATACCGCTCACCCCGTCCGAGGTATAGGCGAGCGAAGGCGCGTCTTTAAGGAATTTTTTGAATTTTTCAACTGTACTAATGTCTGGCTTGTTATGCCCTAATTTCATGCCAACACCAATGCCGGTTTTAGCTAAGTCAAATCGAGGTTCTTTAAGTCTTTTTGCATTAATCAAGTTAACTATAGCTTCCTTAGTTAAGATCAGTGCATCGATATCGTTATCTTTTTCAAAAACATCTAAAAGTTCAGTTGTCGGTCCGAAGCGGAAATTAATAGCGAACACACTAAGTTCACTGTGATCATTAGTAATTTTAAGGATCGCTGATTTTAAGGCTGTTGAACAAAGTATTTTCAAAGATCTAGATTGGATCGATGAATCACTTGTCGCAAAAGGTATGTGAACCATTTTTTGAATGGGTTTTGTCTTCAAGCTACTTGGACGGATTATTCTTTCAAGAGTTGAGTTACCGAATTTTTATAAATTTTTGAATGCGTTTAGCATTATCAACCTCAGAGGTAAAAATATTTCCCTTTGAGTCAATTGCTATATTATGAAGCAGATGAAAATCTCCTGCCATTCGCCCTGAACGACCAAAGGAGCCTACCTTTTCACCGGTCTCTCTCAAAACGATTTTTACTTCATTATTAGTACCATCTGCTACAAACAGATACTTTTGCCCTTTGTCCTCAGATCCTACAAGATCATAGACAGAGCCAGTCCCCGTGGGCGCTCCTTTCGTTTGTCCGTCAAGTGTAATTTGGCGAACAAACTTTCCATCTTTAGTGAATACATGAATCCTATTGTTAGATCGATCACAGATATATAGCAACCCATCTATTAGTATCCTTGCGCAGTGCACAGGATTTGAAAATTGTTTGGCTAATGTCTCGTACTTTGGTAGGTCCAAATCCTCCGGCTTATTTCCAAATGCTCCCCAATGCCTTTTGTAGATTCCTGTGGTTGAATTAAATACGATCACTCGCCTGTTAGCGTATCCATCGGCAACAAATATTTCCTCCGCTTCTTCGTCTATAACCATATGAGCAGGCCTACCTAAATTAGCCGTGTCGTTACTATTCTGAGTAACCCCAGGTGTTCCTATCTGTAATAAGAACTTTCCCTCTGGGGAGAATTTAAGTATCATTCTGTCTTCTTTGTCGTTGCCCGCGATCCAAACATTTTGCTTTTGGTCCACATATATGCCGTGCTCATTCTTTGGCCAATTAAATCCCTCTCCTGGCCCGCCCCAATAGCGTAATAAGTTTCCGGCCTGATCGAACTCCATTACGGGTGGAGCTGCTACGCAACACTTAGAAATCGGTGGATTTGTACTTGCACCCAGTTCGTCAGGGGTTAGCGTTCGTGGTCGGTGAATAATCCAGATGTGATCATTTTTATCTGTAGCAATACCTGAGACTTGACCTAACAGCCAATTGTTGGGCAAAGGTTTAGGCCAAAAAGGATCTACAGAATATGCCGGACCACCAGACAGTCCTTCTACGCGCGCAGGTGAAGGAGCGTCTGCACCATAGGAAATAGGTATCTGAAACAGAGCAAAACAAGCAATTATTTGTAAATAAATTGGGTAAACATTAATTTTCATTGTGTGTTCCATTTTGGGTTCAACTCTGTATCAGTAAGCACATTTCGAAACTATTTTCCTCGATAAGCACGCGTAATTTTTTGATAGTGCTCACTGATGCGGGTATTTACCTAAAAAGGCATCATTAATGGGTAAGAAGTTAAACTACTGTAATTGTTTAATTTATGACTGTATTTTTAGGATAAAAAAATGATTGGCCTTCAAATCTTTGAACGCAAGCGAGCCGTTAGCACTGATGTAGTTAAAAATTATTTAGGACTACCAGTTGCAAACGTGAGTGATTCAATGTCTAGACTGTTCGCTGGTGGTTCCAGGCTAAGGCCGATGCATAACGGAACACCCATGGCAGGTCCCGCCTTAACTGTTCGCACCAGACCTGGGGACAACCTCTTTATTCATAAGGCAATTGCCATGGCCTCACCCGGTGACGTAATCATAGTAGATGCGGGTGGCGATCTCACCAATGCTTTGATAGGTGAGATCATGGCTCATATGGCTGCGGTTAAGGGCCTTGGTGGCTTTGTCATAAACGGAGCCATCCGGGATGCAAAAGTGATTAAAGCAAAAGACTTTCCAGTTTTTGCCGCGGGTGTTACTCACCGTGGTCCTTACAAGGACGGTCCAGGTGAAATCAACACAACGATTGCTATAGATGGAATGGTAATTCAGCCAGGGGATCTAATAATCGGGGATGATGACGGTATTCTTTGCGTTCCTTTTGACCAAGTTGAATCCGTTTACAAAGCGACTTTAGCGAAATCCAACGCCGAAGCGAAAATGATGGCTGACATATCAAATGGTATCTATGACAGTAGATGGGTTGATGAGGCGCTTCATAATATAGGATGTAAGGTCTGGGACTAACGGATTTATTGCAGAGCCAAAATTGTGCATGTCCTTGGTACACAACACCAATTGCTCCATTAATTCGCATTGTTTTGGTGCTATTTTAAAGGTGGACCTAAGTCTTAACAAATTCCTTTTGCTCACTTTTTCTTCATCTTGGAATTAAGCAATAATAGTTCCCTTAACAAGCACTTTTTTGTTCACCAACTCAACTGTAGATAAGGCTCTGAAAACTTATGAAATTCCACTCAATCAGCTTCAAAGAGAAATTCTTTAAACTCGTCGCGCTTTGTTCATTGGCTTTAGGTTTTCAACTAATGTCAACGGGTGTACAGGCTCAGTCCTCCTGGGACACTATTCAAAAGTCAAAGACTATTAAGATAGCTATACCGACTGATTTTCCGCCCTATGGCTTTGTCGGTATTGACCTTCAGCCCCAGGGCCTTGACGTAGAAATGGCTCAATTCATAGGGCAAAAACTTGGTGTCAAAGTCGAACTTGTGCCCGTCTCAAGTCCTAACCGAGTGGCTTATCTGCAAACCAAAAAGGTAGATCTGGTGATCTCTACGCTAGGCAGAAATCCTGAGCGTGAAAAAGTGATTGACTTTACCCACGCTTATGCCCCTTACTATCAGGCTGTGTTTGCACCTAAAAGTCTCAACGTCAAATCTTTTAATGATCTAGCTGGAAAAACAATTTCTGCAACAAGGGGATCATTGGAGGACACTGAGCTGACAAAGCTTGCTCCAGCGAGTGCGCAAATTAAACGTTTTGAAGACAATAGCGCGACAGTGTCTGCTTTTGTGGCTGGGCAAGTGCAATCAATTGCAACAGGTGCTTCAGTTGCGGCTGCGTTAATACAGAAAAATCCTCAGTTAGGAGCTGAGTTCAAACTTCTCATAAAAGACTCTCCTTGTTTTATTGGTGTCGCAAAGGGAGAGGATACGCTGCGAACTAAAGTGAATGAAGTTATCACAGCTGCCTACAAGGCGGGTGACTTAGAGAAGCTTTCACAAAAATGGTTAGCCCGCTCAACCGGTGAATTACCCGAGTAGTTTGAGTTGCGATTGGCTACTTTTTTAGATTTGTTATGAACGTCGAACTTGACTTTTCCGCAGTTCTCACGGACTGGCCTATTTTGGTCAACGGAGTTGCTTGGACTTTGGGCTTAACGGTAGTGAGTGCAGTCTTTGGTGTACTCTCTGGTTTGGTTCTGGCTTGGATTCGGATTCAGGCCTGGCCAATATGCGGCTCGTTCATAAAAATCTATGTTGAGTTGATTCGCAATACCCCGTTTATTGTCCAGCTTTTCTTTGTTTTTTTCGGTCTCCCAGAATTAGGTTTAAGACTAAGTGCAGAGATGTCCTCAGTTCTTGCAATGGTGATTAACCTGAGCGCGTATTCAACTGAAATATTTAGAGCAGGTATTGATTCGACCTCCTCAGGTCAAATCCAAGCAGGAGAGAGTCTAGGACTGTCAAAGTTTCAAGTTTTTGTATATGTAATTTTGCCGCCTGCACTGTTTAAAGTTTGGCCCGCTTTAGTTGCTCAAATTATTATTGTGATGTTGGGGTCTGCAGTGTGCGGTCAAATATCGACCCAAGAGTTATCCTATTCTGCTAACCTTATTCAAAGTCGTAACTTCAGAGCGTTTGAGGCTTTTATTATTGCAGCATCGGTCTATTTATTGATGGCTATCGCAGTTCGTTGGCTTTTGAACCGTTTAGGCAGAAACTTTGTTTTTAAAGGTTTAATACAAAATGGTTGAATTTGCTTTTTGGGATATTTTCCGCAATTTGCTCTTAGCAACTCGTTGGACTCTTTTGTTGTCGGTCATTGCATTGTTTGGAGGAGCTATTCTTGCTTTTGCGCTTTTGATTTTGAGGCTGATAAACCGCAAAACTTTAAATTTTTTAATATCCATTTACGTTGAAATATTCCAGGGAACTCCACTGTTGATGCAACTTTTTTTGTTTTACTTTGGGCTTGCATTATTTGGATTTGATACCTCTGTTTGGTGGTCTGCCAGTGCAGCCTTGATCCTTTACACAGGCGCCTACCTCACCGAGATCTGGACAGGTTGTGTTCGGGCTGTTCCAAATGGGCAGTGGTTTGCGGGAAAAAGTCTTGGTTTTAGCTTTATTCAACAGTTACGTTGGATAATTTTCCCCCAGGTATACCGTTTAAGCGTCGCACCTACTGTTGGTTTTTTAGTGCAAGTCATTAAAGGCACCGCTTTAACTTCGGTCATTGGTTTTGTTGAGCTCACTAAGGCCGGTACGATGATATCTAACGTGACCTTCAAGCCGTTTCTTGTTTTTGCTTGTGTTGCACTCATTTATTTTGCGATCTGTTTCCCGCTCTCTTGGATTGCAACCAGGCTTGAAATTCGCTTCGCAAGAGCTTGATCATAAAGTCGTCTAATTTCAATCAAACTCTATAAAAACACTAAGATTGCCTGGTTTGTCGTACTCTAAACTTATTCAAAAACTAAGCCTCATGGCTGTCCCGTTAATAGTGGCCACCTCCTTCTTTATGGAGAATTTAGACGGTACGATTATCGCCACTGCCTTACCTCAAATCGCTGATTCTTTGGGAGTTAATGCAGTTGATATGAGTGCGGGACTAACAGCTTACTTGGTCACGATCGCTATCTTCATTCCTGTCAGTGGATGGGTGGCTGATCGATTTGGCTCACAACTGGTGTTTGGTTCAGCCATTGCTGTGTTCACTCTATCCTCGATTCTTTGTGGGTTTTGTTCAAGTTATCAACAATTTATTTTTGCCAGAATGCTTCAAGGACTTGGTGGAGCGCTAATGGTTCCGGTCGGGCGCTTGGTTGTATTGAGGACTACGCCTAAGCATGAGCTTTTAAAAACCGTTGCATTCATAACTTGGCCTGGTTTGGTGGCTCCAATTATTGGGCCTCCGCTTGGCGGCTTCATTACTAGTTATTTCACCTGGCGTTGGATCTTTTTTTTAAATGTCCCATTAGGGCTTGTTGGCATGTACTGTGTTAGGAGGTTCATTAAAAACCAAATAGCAGATATAAAAAAACCGCTCGACTGGATTGGTTTTATATTGATAGGTGGGTGTTTAGCCACGATGCTCATTGGACTTGAAAAAATTGGTCAAGAGCAAATAAATACCGAATCCTTTAGCTACTGTTTGGTCAGTTTAATTCTTGGCTGCTTATCGTATTTTCACTGTATGAGGTGTGAACATCCTTTGTTGGACTTCTCCATACTAAAGATCCAGACTTTTTCTACAACTTTTTTTTATGGCTCTATGAACCGAGCCCTCGTTGGAATCACCCCGTTTTTAGCTCCCCTGATGTTTCAAGTGGCGTTTGGATACTCTTCCTTTATCTCTGGTTTATTGTTCCTAGGGGCTGCCCTTGGCAATTTAGGTCTTAAACCCATGACCACTTCAATTCTTAAACGCTTTGGTTTTCGTAATGTGTTAATTTATAACGGTTTGATCTGCGCCCTAGCGGCTGCATTATGTGCGTGCCTGAACGCGCAGACGAGTGTTTGGGTGATTACTTTGGTCATGTTGATTTACGGTCTAAGTCGCTCCATGCAGTTCACCTGTTTTCAGGTTTTAGCTTTTGTAGACGTGCCAGAGAACAAGATGAGTGCAGCTAATACTTTATTTAGTACAGTGTCTCAACTGTGTTTTGGAGTGGGAATTGCGCTTGGAGCCTTGGTTGTGCATACAACTATGTTTTTGGGTAAGCATGACAAAGCGACGCAGGTAGATTTTTCTCTGGCTTTTATTACCGTTGCATTTGCAATTTTTATATTCCTAATTGGATATCTCAAATTAAAACCAGATGCGGGTTCACATGTCAGCTTACACAACAAATCTTGATGGCTTTGGTGAGTGGTGTCAATTCGGCCTAATAATGAGTCTAAGAGCTTTAACGCAGGGTAAAATTTAAAGCAATTTAAAGGAATTCGTATATGAGCAAAACAATCTTAACCTGCGCTGTTACGGGCAATTTGACCAAGCCAGAGATGACCCCGTATCTGCCTATTACTCCTAAACAAATTGCAGATTCTTGTCTAGGCGCTGCGGAGGCGGGTGCTGCTGTGGTGCATATCCATGTCCGCGATCCCCTAACCGGTAAGCCCTCCATGGAGCTTGACCATTACGCTGAGGTTATGCATCTAATCAAGGCGCAAAATAAAGAACTCGTCATCAACTTGACTACGGGTCCAGGCGGACGTTTTGTGCCCTCAGAGGATGACCCAAAGACGTTTGCTCCCGGTACAACGCTTTGCCACCCTCTAAAGCGGGTTGAGCATATAACCAAGCTGAAGCCAGATATTTCCACTCTGGATCTAAACACAATGAATTCTGGGCCCGATGTAGTTATCAATACTCCCAGTAATGTGCGGAAGATGGCAAAAGTGATACGCGATGCGGGTGTTCTTCCAGAAATTGAAATATTTGACACAGGAGATCTCAACCTGGCCAAAGATTTAATAAAAGAAGGTGTGTTGGAGGGGCCTGGTCTGTACACCTTCGTGATGGGTGTTAAGTATGGTCTCAACACAGATCCTGCGACACTGCTTTATATGCGTGATCAGTTGCCTCAGGGCGCAAAATGGGCGGCGTTTGGTATAGCTAAAGCCGAGTTCCCAATTGTTGCCCAAGCTTGGCTTTACGGGGGGCATGTCAGGGTAGGAATGGAGGACAACATTTACCTTGAAAAAGGAGTCCTGTGTGAGACAAATGCTCAATTGGTGGAACGGGCGCACCGAATTATTAAGGACCTAGGCGGTGAACTCGCAAGTTCTTCCGAAGCTCGTGAGTTACTAGGTCTGAAAAAATAATGGATCTATTTTAGTGCGGGGTTTTTAATGACACAAAATAAAACCGCAGGAATGCTCACAAAGGGAGGGTAGATCAGTCCAAGGGTTAACCACTCACTAAATGAATCCCCGTGTTTGTTAGCGTACCACGCACAAAAAATACCTGAAGCGGCCGTTAAGACCATATAAACAATAAGTTCCATAGTTTTTCCTAAGACGATTGATTGAAATCTTGGAATTCAACTTAAGTCTTGCACCGAAAAACTTTGAATTAAATTGCAAAAGCTAGTGCAGATTATTATTTACACTTTATTTATTAACGGATGAATCTTACTCGCTTTTAGTGTGCTTTTAGATGGACTAACCCTATGTTTGGTTGAATTTTTAATTTAACTTTTCCAACGAGTTCTTTGAGCTCAGTGAACAAGACTGCAGTCCTGAGTTTCTGAGGTGTGAAGCATCGGTCTGTTGGTGTTTAATTTATTTGTGGTCGTATTGAGCTCGAACCGGTTCAGAAATGGCAGACCTCTGAATTCAAACCGTATTAAATCCCCTTTTACGTAATAGATAGAGACGAGGTTGTAGGGTTTTACTCCCAAGTCACTTCCGTCTTTTTTGGAACCAACAAAGACCCAACCGTCATAGAAGAGGAATGCATTCTTACCGCATTGCCAAAGCCGTCCGATTCCCTTGCCTTCTTTGATTATTTTTTGAAACTTATCCTTGTTTTCATCAGTGATGAGTGAATAAGCTGTTTTATCAATCTCATGCGCTTCGTAGTACTGACTTAATTCTTGGGTAAAAGCGGTTCCTGAGATTAGGATCGTACCTAAAAAAGTCAACTTGATATTAGTTAAAACTTTTGTGAGGGTACGCATTAGGGGAAGTAACAACTGAGGCGGGACGCGTTGTTGATTCATTAAACTCAAGCTCATAAGAGCTTTGTTTATTGCACTACCAGTCCAACTAGCTTGACTAGCTTAACTAGCTCTAGAGGAGACGGCTCCAAACACGTAATCAGGCATACCAAGGACCAGCTGTGGGAACAGGCACAACAGGAAAACTGCAAACATAATTAGGAACACAAATGGCAGGGTCCCCCAAACCACATCTTTTAAAGGTATGTCGGGTGCAATGTTGTTGATTACGAAGATATTCAAACCGACAGGTGGGTGGATTAGCCCCATCTCCATGATGACTGACATAACCACGCCAAACCAAATTAAATCAAAGCCCTGAGCTCTAAGAGGGGGCAATATGATGGGCGCAGTCATTAAAATGATACTGACAGGTGGGAGGAAGAAACCTAGGATCACGACCAAGGCGGAGACAGCCATGAAAAGGGTCCATTTAGACAAATGAAGATCGACTACCCACTCGGCTGCGCTTTGGCTGATATGCAAGTAACTCATCACGTATGAGTAAAGAAGTGACATGCCGATAATCATCATCAACATAGTCGCCTCAGACAGCGTGCTGGTAAAGATAGGTTTTAAATCTGAGAATTTGTAAGCGCCGTATACAACAGCGATCAATACAAGTGCAAGTATGGCACCAAGACCAGCGGTCTCAGAGGGCGTTGCAAAACCGCCGTACAAAGCAAGCATCACGCCGAGCAAGAGTGTAAGAAAGGGCAAAACTTTGGGAAGTGCTGCAAATTTTTCCCGAACGCTATAGTTATCGACCTGAAGGATACGGGCACGTTCGCCACCTTGATCGGCAATCTTTTGAGCTGCTGAAACCTCTGATCTGTACTTAAACATGCCGTAAAGGGCAAACAAAACAACCAATAAAAGCCCTGGAATAATTCCGGCCAGGAAAAGTCTACCAAGCGACTGTTCCGCCGCAACGGCAAATAATATGAGAGTTATCGAGGGGGGGAGCAAAATACCAAGCGTTCCACCCGCTGCAACTAAACCAGCACAAAGTCTGGCTGAATAGCCCCGCTGACGCATCTCAGGTATTGCGGAGCTACCAATCGCTGAGCAGGTCGCAGCGCTAGAGCCGGCCATGGCAGCAAAAAGTCCGCAGGCAATCGTCACCGCTATCCCTAATCCACCGGGAACCTTTGATAGCCAGATGTGAAGTGCTGAGTACAAATCCTTGCCTGCACGGCTCTTTCCAATAGCCGCCCCCTTTAAGATAAACAGTGGTATTGTCAAAAGGGTGATACTGGCCATTTCTTCATAAACGTTTTGAGCGACCGTATCTAAAGAGGCGTGGGGCATAAAGAAGTACATGAAAACGGAGGCAACTGAGCCAAGTGCAAATGCGATTGGCATTCCTGAGAATAAAACCGTAATTGTGGCTAGACCGAATAGCAGTCCAATTTGAAGGGTAGTCATATTAGGAGTGGCTAGTGCTGTTATCAATTGAGTGAGGGTGCATCCATGCAGTAGCAGCCGATAAAATCTGGATGAACAGGACTAATGCGAGTAATGAGGTGCCAATGGCCATGCAGCTGTAAGGTATCCAAAGTGGCGCTCCAAAAGCAGATCCAGAAATTTGGTGATCCTCAATAGCCTCAAGTAAGAGAGTCCAGGATTTCCAAGTAAAGAAAGCGCAAAATAAAAAAGACATGACGTCACTCAGCAGTCGTCTTGCTTTATCAATCCCTGGGCTTAAGACCGCCGATAGTGCTTGAATACCAATGTGACCCCTAGAGTGCTGGACCCATGCGCATGACAAAAATGTAGCGCCTACTAATAAAAATATTGTGACCTCATCTTGCCAATCGCTAGGAATTTTAAAAAGATACCTTGCTGTTGCCTCCCAAGAGAGAATACAACCCGCAATTGCAATTGCCACAGTGCAAAAAAAGACTATTAACTTATTCAACGCAACGATTAATGATTCAAGTGCTTTAAGCATGAAATAGTAAGTTCTAAATTGGTCGGTAACCGAACACTATACGTGTTTAGATGAACACACCAGGGGTAGCCCTGCTTGTGAATATTTACCTAACGCGTGAGTGTTCAGTCGTTAATGTGCGGCTGAGTGATTAGCTGACCGCTTGTGCAAGTTTTAGGAACCGATCGCATTCTGCACTTCTATTGGAGAAATCAGCCCAAGCAGTTTCTTGAGCGATTTTCTTCCATTTTGCGATGATTGCATCATCCATATCAAAAACTTTCGCACCAGTTGCTTTGTAAACAGTTGCAACTTCCTTGTCATCAGCCTTGGCCATTGTTGTAGCAAAGCTCTCAAGTTCGAGGCCCACTTCATCAATTGCTTTTTGCTGAGAGCTACTAAGCGCATCATAAACTGCTTTGGACATTAAGAGCGGCTCAAACATGAACCAAAAGCTCTTTCCTCGCCCAGTGGTTAAGGCCTTGGAGATCTCTTCGAGTCTGAAAGATATTAGGCTTGTGGATGAGGTGACTGCTGCGTCAAGGGATCCTGTTTGCATTGCAGGATATATTTCATTGGATGGGACGCTGGAGATAATGCCCCCTGCACCTTTGAGCATCAAATCCATTTCACGGCTACCACCGCGAATCTTCAGCCCCTTAACATCATCAGGATTTACAACTGGTAAGGAGCGACTTACAACCCCTCCCGCTTGCCAAATCCAAGTAACAATTTTCACGCCCTTGGCATCTAACAGTTTAGTGAGCTCACGACCAATCTCCGCCTTTTTCCAAGCCATGCCTTGTTCATAGGAAGTCACCATACAAGGCATCAATCCGATATTTACCTCTTGAACTTCGCCTCCAGCATATGCCAATGGGTAAAGCGAGAGATCAAGTGCGGACTTGCGTAAAGCAGAGAACTGTGCAACTGTCTTCATCAGCGAAGAGCCGGGATAGATCTCAAACTTTAATTCGCCTTTGGTTTTCTTTTCAACATCTTGGGCGAATTTTCGAGTTAAGCGGTCTCTGAAATCCCCTTTGTCGATAGTCCCACCGGGGAACTGATGTGAGATTTTGAGGGTTTTGGGGTCTGCAGCAAATGCAGATTGATCAGCTGAAAAAAACACCCCTGCGGAGGTGCCCGCGGCCATTGATTTAAGTACAGTTCTGCGATTGATCATATTAGAGTCTCGTTTGGTCAGCAATTAGCTAACTTTGCGTGAAAACGGTATTGTATTCTAGTGATTAGCTAGATTTGCCTACATCTACAATTCCATATTAAACTGTAATTTATATTGATTTACCAATGGGAAAACCCTTGATCATTAAGGGGTATTTCTAAGAGGAACCAATAAGGCGCGTAGGTCATTGTGATCAATCTCATGCATGAGTTTGAGTAACTCTCCGAGCTCGCCTTTGGGGAATCCCTCCCTGGCAAACCAGCTTAAATAATTACCTGGTAAATCACAAATTAATTGCTCTTTGTATTTGCCAAAAGGCATCCGGTACGAAACAAGCTGCAATAAAGACTGTGCATGCATGGGAATTTGCTTTTTATTGAAGGGGGCTAAATTCTGATCGAAGGACGTATCCGCAGTTTAGTAGGGCTCAAGTCCATGAGCTCGCATATCTGCCGACCCACGTGCCGATTTAAGCCATTGAATTAATTCCTGCACCACGGGCGTGGACGGGCTTGAAGTCGGTATTGAACTTGGGATTGCAAAGGCAAATGTAGTTATGTACTGCACGTCCTCTGGCAAAGGACCCACAAAGTCGATTTCCGGGACACTCAAAATCTCAGGAATTTGTTGAAAGGCGATTTCTACCTCACCTCTTTTAACGGCGTTACCAACGGGTTCACCTTGAATCACTTTGGTTTTAGATTTAATTTGCTCGCTAACTCCCATTTGCTCAAAAAGAGAAGCTAAGTAAGCTCCACTAGGCCCTGTGGAATAAGCTAGAGACTTAGTTGTAATCAAAAGATTATGTAAATCTTCCTTGTTCCTGACAACCGGACGAGTTGCCCCTTTCGCAACTCCAATCCCAATCCCAGAACTTACATAGTTCACTTTGCTTGCAGCTTTTAGCTTGCCCTGGGCAATCAAAGAATCGATACTTTTGCTATCTATTATGACCAAATCACCCGCATCCTCTGCTTTAATATGCTTCACAATTTCAACGGTAGGTAGCCACGTTGTCGTAATCACGTGGCCTTTCTTTTCAAACTCGGCTGCCATTTTGAGGTATGGCTCTTTAAAAGCCACTGAGGACATGACCTTAATTTCATCTGCCTGTACATTTAGAGCACTGATCATGATAGTGAGAGCCGTAAGAGAGTGGTTGAGCAAAATTTTATTCATATATTTTTGAACCAATTTATGAGTTTCTAATTTTTAAGTTGCGTCGCTATCCTCCTCACGATCTTTGGAGGTTCTGCATCGATATGAAATTTAGATCTTTCATCTTGCAAATGAAGGTCTGCGGCGGTGAACCGGTCAAAGCGGCGTAAATAATCTGCCCACGTTTCATAAACAAAATATTCAATGACTTGACCAGGATGCTCAGCATCTGAGAAAAGACTCCAGGAAAGAGCCCCTTGTTTGATCCTGGCAACTTTGGTTTGTTTCATGATTTTTTTGAAATCTTCTAAAGTTTCAGGATTGATGTGATACTCAATAGAAATCATAACCGGCCCCTCAAAATGATCGATAGGCTTTGAGGGCCTTGGCCGCTCGATGGGACAGACTGGGGCAAGGTCTTCATCGTCTTGACCTGAGATCACCAGTCGGACAATAAAGAACATAGATACTAGGCCAAATAAAGCCGCTACTTCAACGCTGGTTACAACGTCGGTGTGTTCGGCGATTTTTCCCCAAAAAGCAGCCCCTAAGGCGCTTCCACCCATGAGACTCATTTGATAAAAAGACATCGCTCTAGCTCTTATCCAACCGGGGAGGGAGAATTGAGCCGTCACGGTGAGGGAGTTAGCCACAGTAAACCAAGACATACCATAAATAATCATGAGAGGGACAGCCTCCCAAAGGCTAGGCACTATAACGATACATATGGAGCTTAAAGATAAAATTGCGATACCGTAGTTCGCCAATTGATTGTTGTTGAAACTATCTCTAAATCTAGGCAACTGAGAGCCAGCAATTATCGCTCCCAGGCCCAAGGACGACATAAGCAGAGTGAACGTATTGGCGTTACCATGGAAATGGGATTTTGCAAGAAGCGGCAATAAGGCGATAACGCATGACGCTTGAAAATAAAAGAGGAAAGCACGGACCAGAATGAATCTAATTCGTGTTGATTGAGATACATACTGAATTCCAAGGCGCATCGCTCCAAAAAAACGTTCGCCGGGTAATGCTGATTCAAAGTGTTGGTATTTCCACTGAAGAACTACGTAAGTTGTGACAAGGCATAACACCATATTTAGGCCAAAAACGTATTGACTCCCTAGGCTTGCGATCAAAATGCCCGCAATCAAAGGTCCAATAATGCGAGAGGCGTTCATTGCTAAACCGTTTAGGGTCAGCGCTGGGGCAAGGTGTTCCCGGTTTACCAAATCCGGAACAATGACCGCAAATACGGGCCACCGCATAGCCAGTCCTATGCCGTTCATAAAGGTAAAGAAAAGTAGCAACTCTGCGTTCAATAACTTGAACACCATTAAAAGCGTCAAAATGGTTGCATTTGCTGCTAGCCACAACTGTGTGATTACGAAATACTTCTTTCGGTTCAAGATATCAGCCAATGCACCGCTAGGTACGCCAAGCAAGAGTACCGGTAAATTGGACGCCGTTTGAACCAGCGCGATAAGCAGGGGAGAGTCTGTGAGGGACGTCATCATCCAAGCTGCCGCCACGTCGTTCATCCACATACAGATATTGGCGATCAACCAAACCATCCAAAGAGTACGAAACACTTTGAATTTCAAAGGGGACAGCCAATAAGGCAGTGCTTTTGAATTGGCTTTGGTAAAAGACATATTTTTAATAACGGGAGGGCAGATCAGGGAAGATTGAATCCTATTATCGTTGATCGCGATATGGCTTTGGACAGCCCTCTACAAAGGACCCTTTAGCCGCACACCAAGCTCCCCGCTCTAAATGACAGATAAACTGGTTTTAGCCCTAGGTGGGGTAAAAATCTGGTCAAGTGCCAAAAGCGTATCCGTGCTTAACGTTAAGTCTTTACAAGACCAGTTCTCTTTAATTCTGAGCTTTGAAACTGATTTGGGTATTGCAACCGTGTTCTCTTGCCTAATAACCCAAGCTAAAGCCAATTGGGCAGCACTTAAGCCCTGTGTTGATGCTAATCCTTGAAGTTTTTTATGTCTAATGAGATCACCTCCACCCAATGGTGAGTAGGCCATTAAGGAGACCTTGTCCTCTCTTAATTTTGGTATCAAATCAAACTCGACGCCGCGGGCATTTAAGGCGTAAAAAACTTGATTTGTAGCCAAGCCATTTGTACGTTGGAGCCCAAAGGATTGCTCAGCTGCAGTCCATTCCTTCAGATCGTGTACATCAAAGTTACTTACCCCGTGGTGTTTTATGAGGCCTCGTTCCTTCAGATTTTGAAAACCCTCGAGTGTTGATTCAAAGGGATATTGGCCTCTCCAGTGTAAAAGGTAAAGATCCAAATATTCACAACCCAGTCTTTTTATCGAGGCCTCACACGCTTTGATGACCCCGTTTTTGCTGGCGTTATGGGGAAGGACTTTGCTGACGAGAGTGAGTTTGTCACGGCAGGAGTAGCCCAGATTTTTAATTGCTTTGCCAATTAAAACTTCAGCTCCCCCGTTTGCGTACATCTCTGCCGTATCGATGACTTGGTAACCTAATCTAATCGCCTCTTCAATCGCATTGATCTCTTCTAGTTTCGAATTTTCGGACTCTCCCATACGCCAGGTACCAAGTCCGATTTTGTCTGGAAATTTAAAATGTGATTTCATATATAAGCCGAGTGTTATAACTATTCTAATTTGTCAACAGCTTTTAAAGATGGAAATAATCTCATCCAAATCAGAGCGATCAAAATCGTTCCAACTCCACCGATGGCTACAGCGGGAACAGTGCCAAAAATCGCCGCAGTCATGCCACTCTCAAACCCTCCGAGTTGGTTAGACGTATTGATGAAGAGGAAATTGACTGCGTTAACTCGTCCCCTCATATCATCTGGGGTTGATAGCTGTACCAAAGATGATCTAATAATTACGCTCACCATATCAACTGCACCCATTAAAAAAAGTGCAAAAATAGACAACCACATAACTTTTGAGAATGCAAAGACTATAGTTGCTGCACCAAAAATGATGACCGACTGAAACATACGAAGTCCAACTGCTTTGTTTAAGGGATAACGACTCAGATAGGCTGTCATCAATAATGCGCCAAGTGCTGGAGCGCTCCTCAATACACCCAGTCCCAGCGGCCCAGTTTGTAAAATATCTTTGGCAAAAATTGGCAACAGCGTTGTTGCTCCACCCAAAAGGACTGCAAAAAGATCTAGGGACAAGGTACCCAAAATAGCTGGATTATTTTTGACAAATGCTACGCCTGCAAATAAGCTGTCCGAGCTCGGTGACTCGGATTTAATTTCATTAGATTGATTTTTAATGCCTTGGTTAAAAACCGCAGCAAACGCCCATAACAAGGTCATCAAAACAAATGGAAGATTTGGGGAAGCTGCAAAGGCAAGCCCACCAATTGCTGGGCCGCTGATAGCGCCAATTTGGTATATAGCTGAGCCAACGGTTGTACCCTCCGTTAATCTCCCCTTTGGGACAACTGCGGGGAGTAAAGCCGCGGCTGCTGGTCCTTCAAAAGCCATCGCCATGCCAAGCACACCAACAGCAATAAAGATATTCATAACGCTCAACCAGCCCTGATAGCTCCCAATAGTCAGAAAAAGGGCGGTTACTGCCTCCACCATTTGGCAGACTTGAACTAGGGTACGGCGTGGGTAATTATCAGCAGCGTGACCAATAACGAATACAAAAATTACAGAGGGTAGAAACTGGATCAATCCAATCAGACCTAAATCAAAAGCACTTCCCGATAAGGCGTAAACCTGCCAACCAAGTGCTACAAAAGCGATTTGGTATGCTAATTCTGAGAAGCCGCTTGCCCCGAAGAAGAGAAGAAATGGGCGGTGAGCAAAGAGCAGGCGGGTGCTGTGGATTGACATAAGTATTTGGGCTTTATCAATTGCAGCTTTTGTAAAGCTAATTTAAATTGATTAAGCCATCAATGATTAGGTGGTGAAAACACGGGATTGTCATGTGAAATTCTAGAGGATAATGATTTTTTAAATTTAAATACAAGCAAAATGACAACTCCTAGTAAGAGTGCTGTACATCAGAGCATAAAGGGTTGGGCTTCCATCGCCCTTGGACCTGCAATACAAATTGTTCACGAGTTTGAGGCTCAAACTGGCATTACAGTCCAATTTGAGCTTCTCCCATCGGCTGATATTACCGTCAATTTAGGCAAGGGACTCTCAACTGACTTTGTTTTTTATCCTACGAAGCCAATTAAACACTTCATCAACGAAGGAATACTTAGCTCAGATTCTTTCACACCAGTTGTGGAGTCTGGGATTGGAATTACCGTTCCTATGAATTCGAAATTAAAAGCGCCACAAAATGCTAATGAACTCAAAGATATTTTGCTGAATGTTAACTCTATCATTTACGCAACGGGCCCTAGCGGAGACCATATTGAACATGTCCTCAATCAGCTCGAAATAAAGGATGTAGTTAAAAATAAAATTAAAATTATTTCGGGGCTAGTCGCCAAGGGAATTGAGGAGGGAATGGGGGACATTGGTTTTCAACAAATTCCTGAAATTTTATTAGTACCAGGTGCGAAACTACTTTGTCCCCTTCCTAATGATATTCAATTAAAGACACCATTTTCATTGAGTATTCACCGCTCATCCTCCCGTATTCAGGAGTGTAAAGATTTATTTAAGTATCTAAGTGATCAAAAATATAAAGATCTTTATGCAAAATATGGTTTGCAGATGTTTGATTATTGATATTTATGAACGGAGCAGAAAGTCTTATTCACACACTTGTACTGGGGCAAGTAGATACGTGTTTTGCTAATCCAGGCACCTCTGAGATGCATTTTGTCTCCGCTCTTGACCGCATAGAGGGAGTTAGATGTGTACTTGGTTTATCTGAAATCGTTGTAACCGGGTGCGCCGATGGGTATGGCCGGATGACGGGGCGTCCGGCAGCGACCCTGCTCCATTGTGGACCGGGGTTTACCAATGGTATAGCCAATATCCATAACGCCCGAAGAGCGTTGACCCCTATGCTCAACATTGTTGGTGATCATGCAACGTATCACAGGGTTTATGATGCTCCGTTGACCTCTGATTTAGAGGGGTTTGCAAAGTCCGCCTCCCACTGGGTTAGGGCGAGCGTTGATTCCTCAACGGTAGGCGCGGACTGTGCATCAGCGATCTATGCCGCAAATACGGCGCCGGGCCAAATAGCAACCCTAATTCTGCCAGCAGATACTGCCTGGGGAGAGGGCGGCGAGATTGGTGAGGTTAAGCCAGCGCCTAAAAGGCGCTTGGTAGATGATCGAACTCTTGCCGCTGTTGCCCAACAATTAAAGTCAGGGCCCTCTACGCTTGTTTTGTATGGACAGGCGCTCAGCGAAGAGGGTTTAATTGCTGCAAACCGAGTTGCGTATGCTAGTGGCGCAACTCTTAAGAGTAATGCACAGGTTTCCCGCATGGCCAGAGGACGAGGACGGGTCCCCGTTGACCGAATACCCTATGCAGTTGATAGTGCACTGAAGCTATTTGCTGAGGTTAGAAATATTATTCTAGTCGGGGCTAAAGCGCCTACTGCGTTCTTTGCCTATCCTGGTAAGCCAAGTTTGATTGCACCCAACGAGTCTATTACCTCAGTTCTTGCTCGCCCCGATGAGGACTGCGTATCTGCACTTCATATGCTGGCAGATTTACTCGGCGCTCCCCAAACGGTTCCAATTCCTTTAGATAGCAGTCGTCCGGAGTTATTGAGAGGTGCATTTGATCCGGTTGCTTTTGCAACAACTTTTGCAGCGTTGTTACCTGAAAACGCTATTGTTTGCGAAGACGCTGTTACCTCGGGGCGTGCTTTGTTTGCTCCCACTTTTAATGCTGCTCCGAACGACTGGCTACAAAACACGGGTGGAGCAATTGGCTTTGCATTCCCATGTGCTACTGGCGCTGCAATTGCTTGTCCTGACCGTAAAGTCGTTTGTTTGCAAGCAGATGGTGCAGGTATGTATTCGCTTCAATCGCTTTGGACACAAGTCAGAGAGAACCTTGATGTTGTAAATGTAGTTTTTGCAAATAGCGTTTATAAAATACTTTACGCAGAGTTGGTCGCCGTTGGCGCCAAACCCGGTCGTGCGTCTAATGAACTCTTTGACCTGTCAAGACCACAACTTGACTGGATGAACCTTGCCAAGGGCATGGGAATGGAGTCTGTGAGTGTAGATTCCCTAGAGTCATTTGCAGATGTCTTCAAATCAGCTGTTAAGCGAAAAGGTCCATTTCTAATTGAGTTCAAAATTTGAAACTTCTTTTGAATAACAAGCGCTTTAGCAATGCCAATACATTCCATTAATCATTTTTTCATCCGAGCTGAAAATATAGAATCTACTAAAGATTTTTATGTTCAAGTACTTGGTTTTGAAATTATGCCAAGACCAGATTTTCCATTTCCAGGATACTGGTTAGGTGTTAATGGATCTATTCAAGTTCATTTAGGGCCCTCCAATATCCCAAATCGTGAGAAATACTATTTGGGAACACCTCACGACGCCGTTAATGGACAGACGGGTGTTATTGACCATGTTGCTTTTTTAGCCGAGGATCCACAAGAGTTTGTAGATAAATTTAAATCTATTAATTTACCTTTCTTCCCTAGGTATTTTTCAGAATCTAAGCTGTATCAGATTTTTCTCAACGATCCAAATAATGTAATGATAGAGCTCAATTTTTTTGGAATAACTAAAGCGCCAGAATGGGGTGGCGAAGATTATTCAAAGATGCAAAGAGTAAGTGAAATTAAAGCCTAATTTCGGAATCTTATCTTCACACCCAAGGCGTTACTGGGGGGACGGCGCACGGTCCCTCAGCCGTTATAGATCCGAAATCTGCAGGACCCACTATTTCTAGGTATTCCATATCGGAAGAATAATCAAAAAGATAATGAACTATACCTGGGCGTTGATGAACACAGTCGCCCTGTGAGACCAAAGTGACTTTATCTTCGTACATGAATCTTGCCCAGCCTTTCAACATGTATACGATTTGAAATTCAGCGACGTGGTAATGCCATCCTGTTCCGTCCTCTGGGGGGAGATTGGCTTTGGCAATATGTGCGATTACTTTGCCTTTAGTAGCTTTTGCGACGCCTAAATCTTTATAGACAAAGAAGTCTCTCAAACCACCCGGTAAAAATTTTGTATCGTCTTTTTTGACGTGAGAAAATTCTGTATTGCTGCTGTAAGTTGCTATTTCACTCATAATTAAAACTCCACTTCAAGTTCTTCAATGTCATCAGGCTCAGCCTGGGCTGCTTTAATCCACTCCTGCAAAAATTCTGTAGATAAGATCTGCTCACAATACTTCATGCAAGCTGGAGTAAGACTTACGCCGTAGGTTTTAAAGCGCAAAACTACTGGGGCGTACATCGCATCTGCAAGGGTCATGTGCTTGCCAAATAGAAATGGACCTTTGTAAGTTAGTAAGCATTCTTTCCAAATTTCTGTTATTCGGTCAATATCTAGCTGTGCCTTGGACCAAACTTTAAATCCCTTCATTTTTGCTTTTATATTCATAGGCAATGAAGAGCGAAGGGCAGAAAAACCAGAATGCATTTCCCCACAAATTGCACGACAATGTGCGCGGTGCACCTGGTTGGTGGGCAAAAGGTTTGCTTTTGGTGCGATTTCGTTTAAGTATTCACCAATGGCTAAAGTGTCCCAAACTTTTACTTTGCCGTGAGATAGGCTTGGAACAAGAATTGAGGGGGAAAGGAGTAGCAATTCCGCCCTTGCATCGGCAGTGTCCGTTGCAATACTTACTTCAGTGAATTCAAGGCCTGCCATTTTGACCATCAGCCAGCCCCTTAGAGACCAAGATGAGTAATTCTTACTACTGATGCTGAGTGTGGTTTTAGACATTTGGCACTTTATCCATTTTTAGCTTGAAAACACCAGTGCAATATATATGCCATTAAATCATTTATATCGCCGATTTTGAATGGCTCCTTTTACCTTATCTATTGGATCAGTAACAGGCATAACTTATGCATGAGACGTTACGGCGTTATTACCCGAATGCTCAATAAGTACTTAAAGATGATCTATCAAAATTATCAGTTGGTTGCCAATCTGAACGATCCAATTCGGTTGTTTGCTGACAATGCACAAAATGTTTTACAGTCTTGGAATGACAACCAAGGAGCAAGTCCACTTCGCAAAATGACTGCTTATTACGAGCAGATTGCACTGCTTGGTTTCACTCATAAATGTCCCCCTTTTAACATATGGGCCGTGTCTGGTATCGGTGAGTTTAAAGTCGAGGTTCTTGAGACCAAGGTCTTGGAGTTGAGTTTTTGCAGGCTTCTCAGGTTTAAGAAGAATACCGATGAGGTATTGCCTCGTATTCTTTTAGTAGCCCCTATGTCCGGACATTTTGCTACTTTGCTAAGGGGAACAATACAGACTTTAGTGCAAGACCATGATGTTTATGTCACCGATTGGTTGAATATTCGTGATATTCCTTTGTCAAAGGGTGAATTTAGTTTAGATACATATGTACAAACTATCATTGATTGTTTGCGCCACCTTGGTTCAGGTGTACATCTCATGGGTGTTTGTCAGCCAACCGTAGCATGTTTGGCTGCGACAAGCATACTCTCTGAGGATAAAGCTGATTGTTTACCTGCAAGTCTCATTTTAATGGCGGGTCCTATAGATACTCGTATCAATCCGACCAAGGTCAATGAATTGGCCACGAGTAAACCTATTGAATGGTTTAAGCAAAATTTGATTGGAAGTGTTCCTTTGCAATTTGCAGGTTCAGGACGCATGGTCTACCCGGGTTTTTTGCAACTTATGGCCTTTCTTAATATGAATTTAGAGAGACATCAAAAATCTTTTAAAGATCTCCTTGATCACAGGATGAAAGGTGAAGATGAGCGTGCAGATTTGATAAGAGATTTTTACAAAGAATATTTTGCAATCATGGATTTATCGGCAGACTTTTATCTGGAAACTGTTGAGAATGTATTTCAAAAACATCAACTTCCGTTAGGCGAACTTAGATTCAAGGACAGAGTAGTAAACCCAAGTCAAATTAGAAAAACATTTCTGTTGACCGTTGAAGGTGAGCGAGACGATATATGTGGTATCGGTCAAACCCTTGCAGCCCAGGACCTGTGCTCCAAGATACCTGCCTACATGAAAACTCATCACTTACAGGCAGGTGTTGGACATTATGGGGTATTTAGTGGCAAAAGATGGTCTTCTCAAATCTATCCAGTTTTACGCTCAATGACTCATAGTGTGACATGAGACTATAGATGAAACTTATTTTTGCCATTATCAAACCTCACAAATTGGATGACGTTAGAAACGCATTGACTGCAAGGGGTTTTTCAGGGATGACCATATCCAGTGTTGAGGGATTTGGACGCCAAAAGGGAAGAACTGAAATATACCGCGGGGCGGAGTATTACTATGACTGGGTGCCAAAGGTAAAAATTGAAATTGCCGTTAATGACAATCGGGCGGAGGAAGTAATTCAACTCATACTTGAGAATGCCCGTTCCAATAAAATTGGCGATGGCAAGATATTTGTACTAAACCTCCATAGTGCCTACAGGATAAGGACTGGCGAGACTGGAGGAGTTGTTCTGTAAATTAGTTAATCGCTAGTTGTGATAGCAATAATGTGCCGTACAAGAAAGTTGCTAGACCGGAGAGTTTTGTAACCCAAGGAATGGAGGAGGTGATTTTTCGGGCAAATATCAACCCAGTGACGTGAAGCAATGCTGAGCCAGTTACTAGTCCAATTAAGTCCATAGCGACACTGTATGAGTTGAACTCATTTAAAGCGGGTAGATAACCCGTATGAGCTAATCCGTGAAACACACCAAATAATGCAAGCAGGCATTGACCTAGATAATCCGAGGTTTTGCGGTTAGTTATGAGTAAGTAACCAGTAATTAAAACGCTAAAAGATATTGCAAATTCAAGAGTCTGATTTGTTGCTATAAATAAGCCTGCAAATGAGCCAAATAGCATTCCAGTTAGGAACGATATAGGACCCAGCCAGATCTTTTTAAAAGCAAATGCGCTCCAAAATCCAACAAGTAATATGACAAGGAAATGATCCAATCCGCTTAAGGGATGCGTTATTCCGTTTGCAAAACCAATTGATTCGGAGTGGCCAGGGTGTGCAAAACAAAATACGGGTAAGAAACATAAAAACGTTATCAATAGATTTGATTTAATTTTGGACATCTTCATATAAGCTCCCGTAAATTGAGTATTGAACGCCTGATTTACCCTAGTATAGGATTTGTTGAGATCACTCGGCCTAAGTCTATAATAAATTTAACAAAAAAGGGTGTGTTTTCATGAATCCAAATGAATTATTGAGTCACTACGATTCAGGTCAATGTTGGCCTCATGCTCTTGATTCTAATGGGCAGTATCCTGTTTCATCCGCATATCAAGACGCATTAACTGTTAGAGCTCTCAGAATTGCCAGAGGGGAGCGCCCTCTTGGCTACAAAATAGGCTTTACTAACCGAAAAATATGGGATTTATACAAAGTCTATGCTCCAATGTGGGGCACTGTCTGGGACACGACAGTATCGTATGGGGTCAATTCTGAGTTAAGTTTATCTCTTAAGCATATATGTCAGCCTCGGATCGAGCCAGAAATTGTTTTTGGCTTTAGATCGACTCCAAAAATAGGCGCTACTTTGGATGAGCTTTTTGAATCCATAGAATGGCTAGCGCCTGGATTTGAGATTGTTCAGTCTCATATGCCTAATTGGAAGTTCACAGCGGCAGAGACTGTTGCAGATAGCGGTTTGCATGCAAAGTTAGGGATTGGTCAAAAGATTATGATCTCAGACCTAGCAGGAAATGCTGCAGAATTAATTAAATTACTCGCTAATTCATCGGCTAACCTTTATAAGGGCAAAGAATTGGTGGAAACTGGAGTCGGATCCAACGTATTGGATAGTCCATTAGAGGCACTAAATTATTTCATCAAAGAGTTAAGGTCCTGTCCAGGTGCGACCGATATTCAGCCCGGCGATGTTGTAACGACTGGCACTTGGACTGACGCATGGCCACTTTTGCCCGGTGAGTCTTGGAGAGTTGAATTTAGCTTAAAAAATGCACACTTCCAACTCAACTTGTTGGATTAATGTTTAAGCATGAGCGTGCTTTCAAAGTCTGAACCATTTTCAGCTTTCCCCCACAATATATCTCGACATATTCGTTACGTCTTTAGTGATCTTGATGACACGATAACCACTCACGGAAGATTACTGCCCGAGACTTATCAAGCTGTATGTGATTTGACCCAAGCTGGTATTAAGGTCATCGTGGTTACAGGAGGTCCTGGCGGATGGTGCGACTGTATTGCCAGGATGTGGCCTGTATTTGCAGTTGTTGGTGAAAGCGGTTCTTTTTACATGCACAAGGATAGCTTTTCAAAACGTATTCTCACACGTGAATTTGTACTACAGATTGAACGGGAGGCATACATAAAGCGATTATCTGAATTAAAAGGATCTGTCTTAAGGCGGTTCCCCGGTATTTGCTTATCCAGCGATCAGTTTTCTAGAATATTTGACCTAGCTATTGAAATTGATTCAATATGCGATCCAAAAGAAATTGGCAATTGCGATCGCTTTACAGAAGTAGTTGAGTATTTAATTGATCAAGGTTTAACTGTAAAGACTAGCTCCATACACATCAACGCTCATTGGGGTAATTGGGATAAGTTGTCTAGCACAAGGGCAATGATTCGTGAATTAATGAACAAGGAGCTTGAAGACATTGTTGAGGAGAGTGCATTTATTGGTGACTCATTAAACGATGAAACAATGTTTGAGTTTTTTAAACATACCGTTGGTGTTTCAAACATCGCAAACTTTGAGTCCTCTTTAGTTCACCGTCCTAAGTGGGTAACTAATGCAGACCGAGGAGCCGGATTCGCTGAATTCGCTAATATCTTATTGTCTTAATGGACAGTTTAAGACTGAATTCCTCTAACGGGCAATTTTGAAAGATATAAAACAAAAGCAAGCCTGTAATCACTACAAATACCTCTAAAATTAGAGACTAATTGTTCATCACATTTGTCTAGCGACATTTTTAAAATATGTATAGTTCTCAACCTACTTTTTTTGAATTTAATTTTAAAAAAATTCGTAATACATCTTTTGCAATGGTTGTGCCGTTACTCTTGCTAGCGTGTAACAAGGGCGCCCCCCCAGCATCTCAGCCAACTATTCCGCTTGTTGGTGTGTACGAGGTTAATTCTCAGAGGGTATCTGTTTTTACGGAGCTCCCTGGTAGAACCTCTCCGTATCAGATCGCAGAGGTTAGACCTCAGATTAACGGAATCGTCCAAAAAAGGCTATTTACAGAGGGTCGGGACGTCAAAGCCGGTGAGCTTCTTTACCAAATAGATCCATCACTTTATAAGGCTGCATTTGATAGCGCTGAGGCGAATTTACAAAGTATTCAGCTTAAATTTGAACGTTACAAAGAGTTGATCAAGGTTAATGCGGTATCTAAACAAGAATATGATGATGTAGATGCCTCTTACAAGCAAGCTTTAGCGGCTATGCAAACAGCTCAAATTAATCTGAGGTACACACAAATTGCATCTCCCATCTCAGGCCGAGTTGGGATTTCAAACATTACGCCTGGTGCGCTTGTATCTGCTAACCAAGCAAACGCACTTACAACAGTGCAACAACTTGATCCCATTTATGTGGATGTTATTCAATCAAGCACGGAATTAATGCGAATAAAACGCGCACTTGAGTCTGGAGTTTTAAAGCGCGCGGGTCAAGACGCAGTCAAAATGAAATTGATCCTTGATGACAATATTCCTTATGCCTTGGAGGGTAAGTTTCAATTCTCAGATGTCACGGTCGATTCTGGCACTGGATCGGTAACCTTGAGAGCAGTATTTCCAAACCCTAAGCATGATCTATTGCCTGGCATGTTTGTTAGAGCTGTATTGGAGGAGGGGGTCAATGAAAAAGGCCTCGTCGTCCCGCAGCAAGGCGTTACCCACGATGCCAGGGGCAATGCAACCGCTCTTGTTTTAAATAAAGAGTCTAAAGTTGAACTCAGGATACTCGAGCTTGGTGAGGCAATAGGGGACAAATGGGTCGTCAAAAGTGGGTTGAACGTAGGAGATCAATTGATAGTGGATGGAGTCCAAAAAATTAAGCCCGGCGGTTCTGCGCAAGCTGCGCCAAAAGACGCTCCTAAGGACAGTACTAAGGACTCATCTATGGAGCCGAATAAGGACTCAAAACAAGATGCCACTAAATCCACAAATATGCCCGACCCATCGCAAGCACTTTCAAAATCAGCTGAAAAAGCTGTGAAATAAATTAGGCTGATCTACTATGTCACGATTTTTCATAGATCGCCCCATCTTTGCATGGGTTATCGCTATTGTGATCATGATGGCTGGCGCTATCTCAATTGTCACACTACCCGTTGCACAGTATCCTGCAATTGCCCCGCCGGCTATTTCCATAACCGGTAACTATCCTGGTGCATCTGCGCAAACTGTTGAAGATTCAGTAACTCAGGTGATCGAACAAAAGATGAAGGGCATTGATGGACTTCGGTATATGTCCTCAAGTAGCGACTCATCAGGCGCCTTAAACATAACGCTCACACTTGATAACGGTACCAATCCGGATATCGGACAGGTTCAGGTTCAAAATAAACTGCAGCTTGCTATGCCACTGCTCCCTCAAGTTGTTCAACAACAGGGTCTCACAGTTGCTAAATCCACCAAGAACTTTTTGATGGTTATGGCGTTTGTCTCTGAAGACGATAGTATGACTCAGTTTGACTTGGCCGATTATGTAGCTGCTAACGTCATGGATACGGTCAGCAGAGTTAAGGGGGTTGGTGACGTAACTATGTTTGGTGCGCAGTATGCGATGAGAATCTGGCTTGACCCGGCTAAGTTAACTGCATTCAAACTAACTCCTGTTGAAGTTATTAGTGCTATTCAAGCCCAAAACGCCCAGGTATCTGCTGGGCAACTAGGCGGTACTCCATCTGTTAAAGGTCAACAACTTAACGCAACAATCACGGCGCAAAGTAGACTCCAAACCCCAGAGCAGTTTAAAAAAATCATCTTAAAAACCACCCCCTCAGGAGGTGCAGTATTGCTGGGCAGCGTAGCTAAGATTGAGCTTGGTAGTGAGAACTACGGCACCCTAGCCAGATTCAATACTCATTCTGCAACTGGTATTGCTATCAAAATGTCAACGGGGGCAAATGCTTTGGATACAGCTGTTGCTGTTAAAGCAAAGATTGAAGCGCTATCCAAGTTCTTCCCACCTGGCATGAAGGCCGTAGTCGCCTATGACACAACCCCCTACGTGAAACTCTCAATCGAAGAGGTTATTAAAACCTTATTAGAGGCAGTTGTATTGGTATTTTTGGTGATGTATCTCTTTTTGCAAAATTTTAGAGCAACCTTGATTCCGACTATCGCTGTACCGGTGGTTTTGTTAGGTACTTTTGCAGTTTTGAATGCATTTGGATATTCAATTAACACGCTTACCATGTTTGCCATGGTGCTTGCAATTGGATTGCTTGTGGATGATGCGATTGTGGTGGTTGAGAACGTTGAACGGGTGATGCACGAAGATGGACTAAGTCCTAAGGAGGCTACGCAAAAGTCAATGGGACAGATCACCGGAGCTTTAGTGGGTATTGCTTTAGTGTTGTCCGCTGTTTACGTTCCAATGGCATTTTTCGGTGGGTCAACTGGGGTTATCTATCGCCAGTTCTCTATTACAGTGGTCTCAGCGATGATTTTATCTGTCATCGTGGCTTTGATTCTAACTCCTGCACTTTGTGCAACTATTCTCAAACCGGTTGAGAAAGGGGAGACTCTACAAACTCGAGGCTTCTTTGGTTGGTTCAACAGAAATTTTGAAAGCAACAGTCAGAGATATCAAAGCGTAGTCTCCAAAATTCTTAAGCGCTCAACCCCCTATATCATCATATATGCTGCTATCGTGGTGTTAATGGGAGTGTTATTTGCTTATCAACCAGGTGGGTTTTTGCCGGATGAAGACCAAGGTGTTTTGTATTCCCAAATTGTCTTGCCTGCAGGAGCAACCCAACAAAGAACACTTGAAGTTGTTAAAGCCGTTGAGCATCAATTTTTAGTAGAAGAGGCTGAGAACGTTCAAACTATGTTTGGTGTTGTCGGTTATAGCTTTGGCGGAAGTGGTCAAAATGCAGGTCTAGCATTTGTGAGGCTTAAGCCCTGGGATGAACGCAAACGCCCGGATCAACGCGTGCAAGCCATTGTTGGTAGAGCTATGAAAGCGTTTGGTCAAATTCGCGATGCAAAGGTGTTTGCCTTCGCCCCTCCAGCTGCGCTTGAGCTTGGTAATGCCTCAGGTTTTGATTTGCAGCTCAAAGATAACGCCGCTTTGGGTCATGACAAATTAATGCAAGCTAGAAATCAACTACTCGGGCTTGCAAGTAAAGATCCCATTTTGTTTGCAGTCCGACCAAATGGACAAGATGATACGCCCGAGTACCGATTAGATATTGATCAATTAAAGGCGACATCACTGGGCCTATCGCTTACAGAGATTAATACGGAAATTAGCGCTGCCTTAGGTAGTGCTTATGTAAATGATTTTATTGACAAGGGGCGAATTAAGAAAGTCTACATTCAAGGTGCAGCAGAGTCCAGGATGTTGCCTCAAGATATCAACCGATGGTTTGCAAAAAATAACAAGGGAGAAATGGTTCCATTCTCCGCATTTTCAACTGGACGTTGGTCCTACGCCTCCCCTCGTAGAGAGCGCTACAACGGGTTACCGTCTATTGAAATTCAAGGTCAAGCTGCCCCCGGTAAAAGCTCAGGGGAGGCTTTAAAAGAAATGGTTAAACTTGTTTCACAGCTGCCCGAGGGAATTGGCTATGAGTGGACTGGAATTTCTGATCAAGAGAGTAGCTCTGGTAATCAAGCACCAGTTTTGTACACTGTTTCAATTTTATTTGTATTCCTATGTCTAGCTGCGTTGTATGAGAGTTGGGCTATTCCTTTCTCGGTAATATTAATAGTTCCGCTCGGAATTGTGGGGGCTGTATTGGGGGCCTCTTTAAGGGGCTTTGCAGATGATGTTTATCTTCAAGTGGGTCTTTTAACGACGGTTGGTCTATCTGCGAAAAATGCAATTTTGATTGTTCAATTTGCAAAAGCTCAAATGGAGGCCGGTGGCGAGTTGGTGGAGTCAACGCTGGAGGCAGTTAGGATGAGACTTAGGCCAATTTTGATGACTTCATTAGCTTTTGGATTCGGTGTTCTACCGCTGGCGATTAGTCACGGAGCGGGTTCAGGCGCTCAAAATGCGATTGGAACCAGCGTGCTAGGCGGAATGATATCTGCAACTGCTTTGGGTATTTTCTTTGTTCCACTCTCATTCGTTTGGATTCGAAAGGTTTTTAAAGACAAGGGCGATTTAAGTCAATTTGGATCCTCAAAAACCTAGAAAGTATATGCGTACTCTTCATCATAAAACTACCCGTATGCCTAAAATATTTGCCATAAGTGCTTTGAGTAACACTGTAGGTGTAGCCCTGACTTTATGCGTATTGCAGGGTTGTACACCGCTGATTCCAAAATATGAAAGACCTATTCCTAGTATCGAAGGCAAATTTCCAAGTAGTGATTCAAACTTAAATAAAGAAGACACTCAAAGTAAATTGGCCAAGAATGTTCCGGTATCTGTTGAATCTATTCTTTGGCAAGACTTTATTGTTGATCCGGTGATTCGAGCTGTTATAGATCTAGCACTAATAAATAACCGAGATCTTAGGATTGCTGCTCTGCAAATTGAGAAAGCGCAGGCGCAGTTTAATTTTTCACAAGCCAGTTTGTTCCCACAGATTAACGCCAGTGTCACTAACACTTCAAACAAAACCCCTGCTAAATTAACTGTATCTGGTCAAGATACGATCATGCATGATTACAGCGGCGGCCTCGGATTTAGCGCTTATGAGCTTGACATGTTTGGACGCCTTCAAAGTCTTAAGGCAGCGGCGTTTGAGCAGTATTTGAGTACTTCTCAAGCCGCATTATCCGTAAAAATTAGCTTGATTGCGCAAGTTGCAACCCAGTACCTCATACTCTCTGCGGATCAATCGCATTTGCAGTTGGCTGAACAAACTTTGGATGCGCAGATTAAATCCCACGAAATTGATAAAAAGAGATTCGATCTAGGAGTTATCTCTGAGCTTGATTTAAGTCAATCAAGAACATCAATTGAAACTGCGCGCGTTGATATTTCACGCTACAGGTCTTTGGTTGCACAAGACCTTAATTTGCTGAACTTACTGGTCGGTAAGAGCATACCAGAGGCGCTTCTTCCGAAAGATTTTCTTTCACAATCGAATGTGACTGTTATTTCACCAGGAATTCCATCAGATTTACTACGCAATAGACCAGATATCTTGGAGGCGGAGCACCAACTTATAGCTGCCAATGCAAACATTGGTGCCGCTAGAGCAGCCTACTTCCCAAGTATAACGATGACCACTTTTTACGGTTCTGCTAGTCCTGCACTGTCTGGTCTTTTTGGTGCAGGTTCTAAGTCGTGGCTTTTTGTCCCTCAAATCAACTTACCAATATTTGATGGCGGACGAATTTCTGCTAATCTAAAAACTGCTAAAGTTAATCAAAAAATTGCTTTAGAACTTTATCAAAAAACAATTCAAACTGCTTTTCGAGAAGTATCAGATTCACTTAGTGTTCAAGACAATATTAAAGATGAACTTACTGCTCAACAAGCACTTGTTGAAGCCACAGCGCTTAGTTTTAAACTATCACAAGCTAGATATCAAAACGGCATTAACAGCTATTTGAATGTACTAGACTCGGAGCGGTCTTTGTACGCCGCTAGGCATAACCTCATCAACCTTAAACTCTCACAAGTTGCTAATCAGTTTACACTTTACAAAGCATTAGGTGCTGGTTTACCTAAATCACAGTGAGTCGGATTATTTGATGATCAAGCTTACTGATCGCAACTCTATTGGTGTTTTAATCCAAGAGTGGTTTGATAAAGTGCTGAAATCATATCAGTCTGATTGATCATTCCTACAAATAGACCTCGCTCATTCACTACTGCGATATGTCTTATTTTTTGATCAATCATCAAAGGTGCCAAGTCGATCATGGGACTGGTATCTAGTGCGGTTTGAATATTTGTACGCATTATTTGACCCACAACTTCAGCCTTATTTGAAGTTGAATTATTATTTTTCTTTAATAAATTCTTTAGTTGTGTTTTAAATCTAGAGAACTCATGTATCTCCACCTCTCTTAGGAAGTCCGATCGAGTTACGATTCCTAATAAATGACCGCCCCGAGATAATACGGGTAGGGCTTGCATATTACGTTTTTTAATGATTTGCCAAGCCTCATTGAGTTCGGTTGAAAATTCAAGGGTATCAATATTTTTAGTCATAACCTGTTGACACTGAAGTCCTACAGATCGACGGTTATATGCAAGTCGCTCTGTTTGAAGAAATAAGCTCTCCAGATCATTAATGTCTACATCTATTAATTGTTTGGATTGCCTTAGTGCCGCTGTTAAGTCACTTTTAATGAGACCGGCAGAGGAGGCCGTTGAGATTTGCGTGGAATTATCTCTGTCATTTTGCCTGATAGATTTCAAGTGTGGGTAATTTTGTCCTGTGGCTTTGTTATATATAACCGCACACATCACCAATAAAACAGTATTGAGGCCAATTGGACTAATGACAAACATATAGCCCAGATCTTTTACTGCGTCACCTCCTAAAATTGTTAGCATAGCTACAGCACCACTTGGTGGATGCAAGCACCTAAGTGAGAGCATCAGCAAAGGAGCTACAAAAATGGCAACACTCACACACACCAGGGTTGAATTAAACATGTGTAAGCAAGTGATACCCACCAATGCGCTTATCAGATTGCCTCCAATAATGGACCACGGTTGTGCAAGAGGACTAGAGGGAAGGGTAAATAAAATAATGGCAGAGGCTCCCATTGGAGCGATGAGCCAGAGTCGACCCTCCTCTGTAGGTGTAATTAGCGTGCTAATTGCGGCCGTAATTAAAATCCCAAAGACTGCACCTAAGCAAGCTCTGAGCTTTTGCCTTGTGCCAAGTTCGGGCAACTCGGGTATGGCCGTTTGGATCCAACTAGTTAGTCTCCAGGTTTTCAATATAACTTCTCTAATCTTGGGACGAATAATGTAGAGTCTATGAGGCTCATTTTTTTGAACTGTTATGCCGGTTAAATGAGCGCTAGAGCCATTTTTTGGGTGAAGGCAGGAAAATGAGCAGGATCTATCCACCTAACTACAACGACAGCATCTAACTCAGGATCAATCCATACGTAGTTGCCCCCAGCACCAAACATGAAATATGCAGACTCACTTGCCCCGGGGAATGTCTTACGGCCTGGATTAAGCCAAGTTAAGAGTCCGTAAAATGGAGCAAGTGGACAGGGCGTTCTCATAGCTTTAATCCACTGTGCTGAGATGAGTTGCTTTTGAATGCCTCCAACTGTGAAAGCCCCTTCATTTAAAAACAATTGCCCTATTTTTGCTTGGGCAAGCGCACTCATCCGGACCCCGCCCCCCCAATGAGTACCGCCCGGAACGGACTGAATACGTTTAGTGGTTTGAGTGACTGGGTCTGTAATTTCTACCCAAGAATTTTCATATCCTTCCCAAATAAAATTTTGTGAAATTTCTAAGGGGTCTAAAAAATATTCACATAAAACTTGTGGAATTGATTTTTGGTAAACATACAAAAGCGCTAAGGAAAGTTGATTGATCCTTACGTCGTTGTATTCCCAGTAAGTTCCAGGAGTTTGCAGCTGTCTTAGATCTCCTTTTTTACCACTTACAGGTTTAGGGTCCAAGACAACATGTCTAAAGTGTTCAACTTGGTCAGGTATACCAAAGGATGTGCCAGACCATTCACTGGTTTGGCTAAGTAATTGTCGCCAGGTAATTTGGCTGTTATGTGCTCCATCGAATCCAAGGTCACCTTTGTTACCGCGAGACCTTAGACTGTCATGAACAGATTGGTCTATACCTGAAATCAGACCAAGTTCAATAGCTTTCCCAGTAAGGAGGGCTAAATAGCTTTTTGCAACGCTAAACGTTTGATCCGATCTTGATGGTTCACCCCAGCTTTTGACAAGCTCACCGCCTTTGTAAACTACGCCCGATACGCCCCCTCTGGAATGTAAGGGTCCCAGTAATACGTTCCAGGGACTTGGTTCAGTGAAATGGACTCCGTAATTACCAGGCTCAGCTAAGGGGTCTCTAGTCCAGTTGATTTCATGCGCAATGGCAAATTCAATAGCATCTTCAAGGTTTTTCATTTTTCTCAGAGGGATTAATAATTACTATTTTTAAGGAGTTATTGCTTTGTTATCAAGCCAAGCTCTACCCTTGGCATACAGTGCTTGAACCTCTGGACCTTTGAGCATCGGCATGTCTCTTTTGACTTTATAGCCGATCTTTGTTTGAATGTATGCGAGGTGTTTATATCCATCAGGAAACTCCGCCAGCAAGCTCTCGTCTAACTTTAGGTGTGCACTAGGATCTAGAGGATCGATTCGGTCTTTTTCATAAATGGGTTGGCGTAGGACAACGCCCCAAACTCCGTCCCTTTTTTCTAGAAAATCGTAAAATCTTCCAGTACAAACTACATCACAAAGCACACCGTCAACCGGCCCCCTTTGCGATATTGTCATTTTAGTTTGTGAAATAGCTCTGTGTCCGTTTAGATCAATAGACATTCCGCCCAGGAAATGCAGGATACTTACTCCTTTATTCCAGCCCTCTATGGTGACCTTGATAAAATCTTCATAGTGACCCTGGAACCAGGTTGCCATCATTACACCGTCTTTATGCCATACTGTTTTGAATCGCTCCCAGTCCCCAGCATCACGCCATAGGGCCCAGTTTTCGATGACTTCCCTAATCAGTTGTTTTTCTTGAAGTTGATTTGAAACTATATCGTTCATGGTTAGAGTAGATTTTGATCTTTGTTTAAAGAATGATGAATGGAGAGTTCAATACTCCCTCCGTTAGTCTTAAGCATAGATAATATCAGCAAAGCACTAAGGAAAATCCCTTGAAAATCATAAGCGTAAACACCGGTACCGTAGTCCCTCTTTTATCGAGTTCAGATCAAGCGGGCAAACAAGTGATGTCTGCTATACATAAAAAGTCTGTTAGCAGTCTTAGCCAACCAGTTCCCCAGGGTGTAGGCTTTTACGGCGTAAACGGTGATGAACAAGCAAATTTAGAAGTTCACGGTGGGCGCGATAAGGCTGTGTATGCCTATCCATTTGAACATTACGGCTTTTGGCAAGACTGTTTGTCTCGAGAGGGGGTGTCTAAGACACCACTTGAGTACGGAGCGTTTGGGGAAAACTTAACAGTTGAGGGCCTTAAAGAGGCAGAGGTTTACATAGGGGATCAATGGCGAATCGCAAACGTTTTGCTGGAGGTTGTTCGTTTTCGCGAACCGTGTTTTAAATTTAACATCAAAATGGGGTGGAGTGGGGCAGTTAAAGCAATGATTCAAAGTAACACTTCAGGTTGGTACCTAAGAGTTCTGGAGACTGGATCAATACAAGCAGGAGACCTTATCGAAGTTATTCCTGGCAAGAGGGAGATCTCAGTTCTCATTCAATGCTCAAGCTTTTATAGCAAATCAAATCAAAAAGATTTGTGGAGTTAATGTCAGTAACGCTTGGCTTTTGATTTGTTTAGTTTCAAGCTATTAAAGCCGCCCCAATTACACCTGCGGAGTCTCCAAGGTGGTGGCGAATAATAGGCGTTGTAAATTCTTTAGTAAATACTTTCTCAGCAACCTTTTTACGGCAAAGTTCTGGTAATCCATCAATATTGGACAGACCGCCCCCTAAAACAATCGCGTCCGGATCCATCATATTAATTAAGTTAGCCAAGGCTTGTCCCAGATGGGAGTAGAACTGTTCAACCACTTTCACGGCTATTGAGTTCTCTGCACTGAGTGCCATTTGAAATATGGATTCACAAGAAATCTGCTCTCCAACAGAATTGTTCAGTGCTTGGTAATGGCGTTCCACACCTGAACCTGATATGAAGGTTTCCACGCATCCGTGCTGTCCACAAAAGCAACTGAGTCCTGTGGGGTCTAAAACCATATGACCCCATTCTCCTGCTAGGCGTTGGGGGCCTCTCCTTAGGTGTTTATTGATGACCCATCCACCCCCGCATCCTGTCCCCATAATTACGCCAAACACGGTGTCAAAATTTCTGCCAGCACCCAAAGTTGCCTCAGCAAGGGCAAAGCAGTTTGCATCATTCTCAATGAAGACAGAGCAGTTAAGCGCTTCTTCAATTACCCTTTGAAGAGCGATGCCGTTTAAACATACAGTGTTTGAGTTTCTAAGAAGACCAGTTTGTTCAGATATTGATCCTGGCGTTCCGATGCCCAGGGTGTGCGCTGGGTAAGAAGATTTAGCTTCGAGATAGAGTTTTGTGATTTGAGAGATGATGTGATCAACTCCTAACTGAGCCTGGGTAGGAACGCGTTTACGCATCATTACTTTATTTGAAGCGTCTAAAACAGCAAGTTCAATTTTGGTACCCCCTAAGTCGATACCTATCCGAAATTTAGAGTTGGCGTTACTGGGCATTTTTGGTACTTGTAATTTTTAAAACTATTAGGGCTAGCGAATCAGAGAAAGTATTAAATGGCCGTATTGATTTTAAGGGCAAGGTTTACAATAATCAGCATGAAAAATAAGTCTTCAAGAGTAAAAACCTCGTTCAAAAGCACTAAGAACACTAAGAGCAATGCAGATCAGGGTGTTACACATCTTGCCAAAACTTCGTCTCCATTCCTGGCCTTATCAAACAAAGGTTTCAGAGCACTAATTATCACCTACACCTTGGCGATGATGGCGGACAATATTGAGCACGTTATTAGCTACTGGATGATGTATCAAAAGTTTCATTCGCCGGAGTTGGGTGGTTTTGCCGTGCTTTCTCATTGGTTACCTTTCCTGTTTTTCTCTGTGCCAGTTGGGATGCTTGGGGAACGCTTTGATCCAAGGCGCTTAATTCAAATTGGTATGGTGCTTTTTTGCTCAGCCTCTATTGGTTGGGGTTATTGTTTCTTTGTGGATGGCTTGCAAATTTGGCAAGCTATGGCATTGTTGGTGTTACATGGATGTGCAGGCGTTTTTTGGCACACATCTACCCAAATACTTTTACATGATGTGGTTACAAAGGAGGAGTTACCTGGCGCTGTAAGACTGCTCGCAACCGCTCGCTACTTGGGTATTTTGGTTGGGCCTGGTGTGGGGGGGCTTATTTTGATTGGCTTGGGGCCAATTTACGGTATCTTTTTGAATGCATTCTTTTATGTCCCCACTTTCTTATGGCTCGTGAGTGCCCCTTATGGTCCTGCTTTTAGAGCAGCGGTGCGTTCTTTTAAAGTACCCGTGCGAGGTTTGTCTGATATCGTAAGTACATTTAAAGAGGTATCAACATTACCTGCAATTTTCTCAATGGTTATTTTGGCCGGTGCAGCCTCTTTCTTTGTGGGCAACAGCTACCAAGCGCAAATGCCCGCCTTTGCTGAAGATTTGGGGCACGGGGATCCGGGACTTTTGTATAGTCTGCTTTTAGCTGCGGATGCGGCTGGAGCGCTCTTTGCAGGGCTAATTTTAAGTAATAAAGGAATCATGAGACCCCGTCCAAGAACTGCGCTCACCTTAGCATTCATTTGGTGTATTGTCCTAACCAGTTTTGCACTTACAAACGACTACGCTATAGCCTTGACGTTACTTTTTATAGCGGGCTTTCTGGAATTATCATTTAGCAGTATGGCTCAGACGCTAGTTCAACTCAATGCGCCAGAGGAGCATAGGGGGCGAGTCATTGGGCTTTTTAATATGTTCTCACTCGGTATGAGAGCTGGGGCGGGAATTACCGTTGGCTTAACCGGGGGGCTTATCGGTGTTCACTGGTCTTTGGGCTTATCAGGAGTGCTGTTAGCTGCCATCATATTAGTGGTTTTGTATATGTTTAGGCAACCTCAGGAATCCAAGTAGTTTAAGTAAGTAAGTGTTAATCGCTCCGCAGCACTTAGCTTGAGATCGTTAACACTTTACTAAGCAAAGTGCAGGAGCATTAACTATTTCTTTAGTCGCTCATTTTGAGGGAATAAGAAGCGACGCGCATCGTTATCTAATTCTGCTTTAAAGGTATGTTTGGTTTTGAGCGCCTCTGCCCGTTGAGCGGCAGGGCGTGCGTTGATAACATCCAAAAGGCGTTTGAGATGAGGGTATTTCTCCCAGGCGTTCTCCATTCCTAAAACATACGGCACCATTCGAACCCATCCCCAAAAAGCCATATCGACAATGGAGTACTCGTCACCCAACATATATGTGTGAGTTTTCAGATGATCTTCAAGGATTTGCCAATGACGGTGTGCCTCGTAATCATATCTGTTTAGTGCGTATTCTTTGGGCTCTGGTGCAGCATGTCTGAAGTGAACAGATTGCCCTGAGTAAGGGCCAATTCCAGTAGCTATAAACATCAACCAAGAGAGTAATTTCGATCTTTCCGGGGTTCCGTATTTTTGGGGTAAAAACTTTCCTTCACGTTCTGCTAAAAATAACAAAATTGCATTACTGTCAAAT